>NZ_CP141608.1:2873388-3180350 GCF_035581345.1 Pseudomonas sp. JQ170C | reverse complement strand
GCCTGCGATCGGCCGCGTAGCGGTCGTGGTTCAGGCAACATCATCTGAGCAAGTCGCAATGACCTTTCGCGGGGCAAGCCCGCTCCCACAGGATTACGCCCGGTAGGAGCGGGCTTGCCCGCAATGCGCAGGATGCTGAATGCGGGGAGAACCCGCTTCCGTAGCCGCTGGCGCCAGCCTGCGATCGGCCGCGTAGCGGTCGTGGATCAGGCAACATCATCTGAGCAAGCCGCAATAGCCTCTCGCGGGGCAAGCCCCACACAGGATTACGCCCGGTAGGAGCGGGCTTGCCCCGAGATGCGCAGGATGCTGAATGCGGGGAGAACCCGCTTCCGTAGCCGCTGGCGCCAGCCTGCGATCGGCCGCGTAGCGGTCGTGGTTCAGGCAACATCATCTGAGCAAGCCGCAATGACCTCTCGCGGGGCAAGCCCGCTCCCACAGGTGGGACCCTGCTCTAGATCTTGATCTTCATGCACGAAAGTTCAGACGCCGCGGAGTGCGACTTCAGGAGGCCGAGTGGAGGTGCCTGTAGGGGCAGTGCGCAGCACCTTCGGCGTAGCCGAAGACGCGAGACGTAGACTTGGCGAAGCAAGTCGTAGGCCGCGTGGCCCCGGAAGGCGCCGGAGCGAGGGGACCCGGAGCGCAGCGTAGGGCCGTATGCAGGAGCGAGTGGTTTTGCCTACTTTTCCCCAGAGAAAAGTAGGCCGCCGTAAGGGCGGAAGGGGCCGGCAGCGTCGCCGCATGAAACGGATAGACCCCCAGCACCAGCACCAGCACCAACACCAACACCAACACCAACACCAACAACACAAACACCAACACAATCCCAAACCAACCCAACGAAAAACGCCCCGCAAGCGGGGCGTCTACTCAATCACCGCCAATCACCTCACCGAATACCCGCATTGCGCAACGCCGCCGGCGTGAAATCCGCCAGCTTGGTCCGATTCCCGTACTGCGGCGCCAGCTTCGCCTCATTGCTCAAGGTCGCGACAATGTAACGACCGGCCAGCAAGTCATAGAACCCTTGCGCCGCCGGCGCATTCAAACCCTTCTCGAAATTGTTGTAGGTATAGTTCTCACCCACCCGCCACAACTGCCCGCGACCGTCGTAATGATCCACCTCGGCCAGCGTCCAGGTGTCTTCATCAAAGTACATATCGCGCTTGGCATAAATGTGCCGCTGGCCGGCCTTCAAGGTCGCCTGCACATGCCACACACGATGCAGCTCGTAACGGGTCAGGTCCTGATTGATATGACCAGGCTTGATGATGTCCGCGTACTTCAGGCTCGGCGACTGCAGCCTGTAGTTGTTGTACGGGATGTACATCTCCTTCTTGCCGATCAGCTTCCAGTCATAGCGATCGGGAGAGCCGTTCATCATGTCGGCGTTGTCGGACGTGCGCATGCCGTCCGAGGCAAGGCCCGGGGCGTCGTACGCCAGTTGTGGCGCGCGACGAACACGGCGTTGGCCCGCGTTGTAGGTCCAGGCCTTGCGCGGCTCGGTGACCTGGTCGATGGTTTCATGGGCCATCGACACCGTACCGGCCAGGCGCGCCGGCGCGTTCACGGCGAAGATGTAGTAATAGAGGATGTTTTTCTCGGCCTGCAGGTCCACGCCATCCATGTACTGCGGGAAGCTGTTCTGGTCGTGGGTCTCGACGATGGTGTAGTCGCCATTGACCTGCGGCACCGCCTGGACCGACCAGCGCTCGACGTTCTCGCCGCGAAAACGCGTCACGTAGTTCCAGTAGACTTCAACGCCGTTCTTGGGGATCGGGAAGGCGTAGTAACGCGAGTCGGAAAAGTTGCTCAGGCCGGTGCCTTCGTTGACCGACTGCACATTGACCGCACTTTTCTTCGCCGCCGCGTAGATGCCCACCGGCGCCGCAGCGGTACGGTGGGTCGGGAAGACCGGGATTTTGTAGGTGTCCGGATAGCGCTGGAACATGGCGAGCTGGCCGGGGGTCAGCTTGTCCTTGTACTGCTGGACATTGGCCGCGGTGATGGTGAACAGCGGCTTCTCGTTCTTGAACGGGTCACCCAGGAAACCCTTGCTGTCCACGGCTGCCGCGCCAGGCTTGAGGCCGCCGTCCCAGGCGGGAATGCTCTTGTCGGCGTTGCCTTCCTTCTGCGCGCCCAGTGGCGTCAGGGTCGTGCCCAGTTGCGCCGCTTCCTGTTCGCTGACGGCGGCCATGACGCTGCTGGCCAGCAGGGCGAGCGTCAGGCCCGCGCCGGTGATGATCGTGCTTGCTTTCATGGAATTACCCTCTGTCTGTAGCGCCTCAGAAGTTGACGCCGAAGCTGAGCGAGACGTAGTCCCGGTCGGTGGTGGTATTGAATTGGCCGCCAAAGAAGTCCGTGTAGCTCAGGCTTGCGGTGTAGGTGGAGAGGTAGTCGGCATCCACGCCAACGCTGACGGCTTTGGCGCCTTCCTCGAAGTTCGGCCCCCAGCCGTCCACGTCGTGGGACCAGGCCAGGTTCGGAGAAAGGTTGATACCGGCGACGACGTTGGTGTAGTCCAGCTTGGCCCGCATCCGATAACCCCAGGAGTCGGTGGTGTAGAAGCCGTGGCTGTTGCACTCCAGTTGCGGGTTGGTGGCGGTGGCGCAGACGCTTGCGTTCTGGCTGCCCGGAAACTCGCCGGCGCCGTAGACCGGGCTGCGGCCGAAGCGCACGTCGGTGCCGTCGGCCGAGCCCAGGCCGTTGATGCGGTTGTAGCCCACTTCGCCTATCAGCGTCAGGCGGCTGGCGCCCAGTACCTGGTCGAAGAACTGCGTGGCAGTCACCTGCGCCTGCATCACCGGCATGCGTTTGTAGCCCGGCAGGTCACCGCCCAGGGCTTGCGCCGTTTCGCCAGAGGTGAACAGCGGCGAGGTCTGGGTGCGCAAGTCGGTGTCGGTGGACTGAATGGCCGCCAGGTTCAGGTCGGCGGTGTTGATTTGCAGCGGCATGTTGGGGCGGTAGCTCAGTTCGCCACCCACGGAGGTTTCGCCCACCGTGGTCTGGAAGCTCAACCCGTACAGGCGGATGTCCTCGGGGTAGTCGATGAAGTAACGGGCGGCACGCACCCGGTCGAACTGGTTCTGGGCCACGCCGAGGGGACGCGCCGCGGCAGGCAGGGCGCCGACCTGGGCCGCGGTGATGGGCGCGACGGTGGTTTGCTTGAAGCTCAGGTACGGGTTGCGGCTGTGGTAGTTCATGGCATAGAAGCCGAACTCGGTGTCGTGCAGCTGCGGTGCGAACCAGCGCAAGGCGATACCGAACTGGCCGCTGTCGCGTGGGTCGTTGTCCTTGACCCGCGGCATGTACACATCATCCACCACGCGCCCGCCAAGAATCTGCGCGGCGGTGGCGGTGTTGTTGGCCACGCCCGGCGCCAGGTCGGGGCCGGCGAACACCAGGCGATCGTTGCAGCCCTGGGGCAGGGGGTCGGAACCGAAGAAGGTGCCGCAGTTGTCGACCACCGAGTTGGCCCAGGTGATCTGATAGAAGCCTTCGACGGTGAGGTTCTCCGACAGGCCCTGGGAGACATAGAGCATGTTGACCGGAATCAGGCCTTCCTTCACTTCGGCACCGGGGCGGCGCAGGGCGGCCACGTCGATGGGGTTGATGCTGTTGATCGAGTTGCCGATGAAGGTGCTCTCGCCCCAGCTCACCACCTGCTTGCCCAGGCGCACGTTGCCCGGCAACTCGCCGATGCTGTAGTTGTGATAGACGAATGCGTCGAGGAATTCGGCGCCGGACGACTTGGCCAGGTCTTCGCGGCCACTGTCGTCGATGTCATAGAACAGGCGGTGTTCGTCCTTGAGCTCGAAGTCGTACCAGTACTTGCCGCGCACGAACACGCCGCTGTCACGGTACTTGAGTTCAAGGTCATGCACGCCCTTGAAGATCTTCGAGAAGGTTTCGCCCTTCTTGAAGTTCTGCCGGTTGTCATCCGCCGTGCGGGTAGCCGACTCACCGCGAAGGCCCAGGGTGTTGCCGGCGTTGATGAAGGTGGGGTCCGGTCCGCGTACCGCCCAACTGGAACCAACGGAGAGGGACGAATCGAACTGCCCTTCGATCTCGCCGATCTGGAAGTCGAGGGCATTGGCACCGGTGCACGTCCCAAGGCCCACGGCCAGGGCCAGCAGGTGAGGGCGCAGTTCGATGGGCAAGGTGGTTGAGGGCCACTGGCGTCGGGAGCTCATATGTCTTGCGAAAGTCACGTGTTGGTTACCCCTTTGATCTTGTTGTTCTGGTGTACCGCCACGCCACGCTACCGCCGCCGTCCTTTGTGCCTCCCCCTCCAGTGGGGGGGGATACCCCCCGCCCGTCGACTCCCCGCGATGCCGTCGCGATGACGCCCGTGCCCCCTCCACCGGGGGGGGCATGCGGTGCGGCGCTGTGCGTGACCATCGACCCACGGTTGGCTGCGTTCGCCTCTCAACCTGGGCGTGCAGCACAGGCCTTGAACACTGACCTTGGAGAAAGTGATGTCGCAGAAAGTAATTGTTGCCGGTGTCGGCATGATCCCGTTTGCCAAACCCGGCCAGAGCGGTACCTACATCGAAATGGGCGCACAAGCCATTCGCCAGGCACTGCAGGATGCCGGCCTCGACTACCGCAAGGTGCAACAGGCCTACGCCGGGTACGTGTACGGCGACTCCACCAGCGGCCAGTCGGCGCTGTATGAAGTGGGCATGACCGGCATTCCGGTGATCAACGTCAACAACAACTGCGGCAGCGGTTCTTCCGCGCTCTACCTGGCGCGCCAGGCCGTGGAAAGCGGCGCCGTGGACTGCGCCCTGGCGTTTGGCTTCGAGCAGATGCAACCCGGTGCCCTCAAGTCCCATTGGCTCGACCGCCCGATCACCTACGGCAAGGGCCATGAAGTGGCCGACGCGATCTTCCCTGAAGGCCGTGAAATGCCGGACGCCCTGAAGTTCTTCGGCGGTGCGGGCAAGGAGCACATGGAGAAATACGGCACGAAGATGGAAACCTTCGCCGCCATTCGCGCCAAGGCCAGCCGCCATGGCGCCAACAATCCGCTGTCGGTGTTCAAGAAGGTGCTCACCACCGAAGACGTCATGGCCGACCAGGTGATTTTCCCTGGCGTCATGACCCGCCTGATGGCGTGCCCACCGACCTGCGGGGGCGCGGCGGCCATCGTCGTTTCCGAGCGGTTCGCCAAGCAGCACGGCCTGCGTACCGATGTGTGCATCCTGGCCCAGGCGCTGGTGACCGATCAGCCGCACGCCTTCGATCCGCCTTCGCTGATCAGCATCGTTGGGGTCGGCATGACTCGTCAGGCAGCGACAGAGGTGTACGAGAAAGCCGGCGTCGGTCCGGAAGAGATCCGCATCTGCGAGCTGCACGACTGCTTCGCCCATAACGAGCTGCTGACCTACGAGGGGCTGGGTTTCTGTCCTGAAGGCGAAGCCGAAAAGTTCGTGATGGACGGTGACAACACCTATGGTGGGCAAGTGGTGATCAACCCGTCCGGCGGCCTGCTTTCCAAAGGCCACCCACTGGGCGCCACCGGCCTGGCCCAATGCTACGAGCTGACCCATCAGCTGCGCGGCACCGCCGACAAGCGCCAGGTGGAAAACATCCGCCACGCCTTGCAGCACAACCTGGGGTTGGGCGGCGCGGGCATCGTGACGCTGTTCGGCCACGGCTGATGGCACGGCGCGCCCGTTGCGGGCGCGTCCTTTCTCTGACGGACAGGACGGTGTGAGATGGCAGACAAAAGTTTGATCGGCCGATCATTGGGCGTGACCCACTGCGAAGTGGAGAAGGGTCGTTTGCGTTTCTTTGCCAAGACCATCGGCGAGACCGACCCGGTGTACACCGATGAAGACGCCGCGCGACAAGCCGGGCACCGCTCATTGCCGGTACCGCCCAGCTTCCTGATGTGCCTGGAAGCCGAGGGGCGCGACAGCGACCATATCGTCCAGGATATTTTCGGCTTCGACCTGGGGCGCATCCTGCACGCCGAGCAGGGTTTCGACTATCACGCGCTGGCCTATGCCGGCGACGTGCTCACCTTCGATACCCGGGTGGTGGATGTCTACGAGAAAAAAGGCGGGGCGCTGACCTTCGTGGTGCAACAGACCCGCGTCACCAACCAGGAAGGTCGGCACATCGCCGACATCCGTTCATCACTCGTGCAGCGCTGAGGAGTCCGCCATGAATCTATCCCGGTTGCGTGACGTGCAGATCGGCTACGAGCTGCCGCCCCTGGTCCTGCCTGCTGTCAATCGCACCACGCTGGCGCTGTATGCGGGGGCGTCGGGGGATCACAACCAGGTCCACATCGACCTGGATTTCGCCCGCAAGGCCCGCCAGCCCGATGTGTTCGCCCACGGCATGCTCTCGGTGGCCTACCTCGGCCGCCTGCTCACCGGCTGGGTGCCGCAACAGCAGATCCGCAGCCTGGCGGTGCGCTTCACCGGCATCACCCATCTGGGGCATGTCCCCACCTGCCACGGCACGGTCATTGACCTGATCGAGGTCGAGGGTGAACGGCGCGCGCGCCTGGCGATTCGCTGCGTCAATCAATACGGCGACGAAAAACTGGTCGGCGAAGCCACCGTGGCACTGACCTGAACCCAACAAGAACAAGGAACATCCCATGAAAAAGCTCGAAGGCAAAGTTGCCCTGGTCACCGGCTCCGGTCGTGGCATCGGGCGCAGTGTCGCGCTGAAACTGGCCAGTGACGGCGCGCGCGTGGTGGTCAACGACCTGGACGCGGGCCCCGCTGAAGAAGTGATTGCGCAAATCCGTGCCCTGGGCGGCGAAGCCGTTGCCTGCGTGGGCAGCGTCACTGCGGTGGATTTCGCCGACCGCTTCGTCAAGACCGCCGTCGACAACTACGGCACCATCGACATCATCGTCAACAACGCCGGCTACACCTGGGACAACGTGATCCAGAAGATGAGCGACGAGCAGTGGTACGCGATCATCGACTGCCACATCACGGCGCCGTTCCGCATCCTGCGTGCTGCCCAGCCGATCATCAGCGCCATGGCCAAGAAAGAGGCCGCCGAAGGTCGCGTGGTCAATCGCAAGGTGGTCAACATCGCGTCCACCTCCGCGGGCGGCAACCCGGGCCAGGTCAACTACTCGACGGCCAAGGCCGGCGTGTTGGGCATGACCAAGTGCCTGGCCAAGGAGTGGGGACGCATGAAGGTCACCGTCAACGCTGTTGCCTTCGGCCACATCGAAACCCGCCAGACGCAGCCGGTGGAAGGCGATCCGCATTTCATCAACATCGAAGGTCGCGAGATCAAGGTGGGCATCAGCCCGGCGATTGTCGAGCAGTCCAAGAGCATGATTCCGCTGGGGCGTCCGGGCAACACCGAGGAAGCGGCCGGTGCCGTGTACCTGTTCTGCATTCCGGAGTCCGATTACGTCAGCGGCCAGGTCCTGGTCTGCGGCGGTGGCCTGGGTAACGTCTGAGAACCCGGCGGGGCGTTTCGGCGCTCCGCCTTGCTGGAGTGCATGGCCATGGCAGTGCCCATTTCCGGTCATCCCAAGCGACGCCTGCTGCACACCCGCAAGGTGGTCTGCAGCGGTTATGAGCGCGAGGATGGCCTGTTCGATATCGAAGGATGCCTGCTCGATACCAAAGGCATCGCCACCCAGTTTGTCTACAACACGGTTCCCGCCGATGGTGTGCTGCATTACATGCGCATCACCATGACCCTCGACCTGAACATGGAAATCCGCCAGCTCACCGCCGTTACCGAAAAGGCGCCCACACCGGTGTGCGGTCAGGTCAACCGGGCCTACGCGGCATTGGTGGGGCTGCGCATCGGCCCTGGCTTCAAGCAGCGGGTCGCAGAACGTGTCGGCGGATTGAAGGGCTGTACCCACCTCACCGAAATGCTCGGGCCGATGGCAACCACCGCCATCCAGACCCTGGCCCCCGTGATGCAAAAGCGCCTGCGCGAGCGTGCCGCGACTGATCCGGATTTCAAGATGCCGGATCACTGGGTGATTGGCACCTGCCATGCCTACCACCCCGATGGCGACGCCGCGCGCCGCGTCAACGAGTGGCGTCCCGGCAATGACGCCGGGGCTCATAACCCGCATGAGGCCCCTGATGAAGATGAACTTCGCACGCACCTTCGCCCAGCTCGCCCTTCGCTACGGCGATCATGAGGCGCTGGTCAACATCGAGCGCAACCGCCGCTACAGCTTTGCCGGGCTTCACCGGCTGACCAACCGAATCGTCAACATGATGCGCGAGCGGCTGCAGCTCAGGCGCGGTGACGTTTACCTGTGCATGCTGGAGAACGATAACCTGTCGCTGCTGCACACCTGGACCGCGCTCAAGGGCGAGGCGGCCGTGGCCTACACCAACCTGCGTGACGCGCAGGACGAGCACAGGGCCCAGGTCGAGTTGCTGCGGCCCAAGGTGGTGTTCCTGGAGAACCTGCTGCTCGAGCGCTACTTCGACTGGCTGCACGCCGCAGGCATTACGGTGGTGTGCATGGACCCGCCGGCTGTCCCACGCGAGGGGCTGTACAGTTTCGATGCGCTGCTGGAGGGCATCGGCGACCACGACCCGGGCATACAGAGTGATACGCGCGAGGACGTCCTGGTCTACCGCTTCACCGGCGGCACCACCGGCAAGAGCAAGTGCGCCCAGTACACCCTGGACAACTGGCTGGCCTGCCGTGACGCGTTCTATGCCGAGAGCGAGCAGGCCTTCGATGCCGCAACCCGCCTGCTGCACATGGCGCCGATCAGCCATGGCTCGGGGTTGAGCCTGTTGGCGACCCTGTTCCGCGGCGGTTGCACGCTCACCCAGAACGCCCCGGACCTGGCCCTGTGGTGCCGCAACATCGAGGCCGAACGGGTGACGGTCGGCTCGCTGGTGCCGACCCTGTTGTATCGCCTGCTGGACCTGCCGGCCGCCACCGATCATGACCTCTCCAGTCTGCAGACCGTCTACTACGGCGCTGCGCCCATGAGCCCGAGCAGGCTTGCGCAGTTGCAACAACGCTTTGGCAACCTCTTTGTGCAGATCTACGGCGCCACCGAGTGCCTGCAGCCGGTCGCGACCCTGGGCAAAGCCGACCACTTGCTGGCCAGCGAAGCGGGCCGGCTGGCGTCGGCCGGCCGGGTGGCGCCAGGGGTCGAGGTGATGATCGTCGACGAGCACGGCTTTGAGCTCGACGCGGGCGGCACGGGCGAAGTGTGGCTGCGCAGCCGGGCCACCATCGGCGGCTACCACGGCAACCCCGAAGCGACCGCGGCCGAGTTCACCGAGGGCTTCTGGAAGTCGGGTGACCTGGGCTACATCGACGAGCAGGGGTATCTGTTCATCGTCGATCGCAAGAAAGACATGATCATCACCGGCGGCTTCAACGTCTATGCGGTCGAGGTGGAGGCGGCGCTCAATGCCCATCCGGACGTGGCGCTGTCGGCTGTGGTGGGCATTCCCCACGCGCAATGGGGCGAGGCGGTGCATGCCGAAGTGGTGGCCAGGGCTGGTACGCAACCTTCGCTGGAGGCGCTGATCGAGCACGTCAAGGCCCGGCTGGGACGTTTCAAGGCGCCCAAGTCGGTGGTGCTGGTCAATGAGCTGCCGATCAGCCCGGTGGGCAAGGTGCTGCGCCGCCAGGTGCGTGACAAGTACTGGAAGGATCAGGCCAGGTCGGTTTCCTGAGTGCGTCCTGCCCGTCTGCACTGCGCAGGCGGGCAGGGCGCTCACGGCTAGAGCGTCTGACTGTCGTCGGGCGTGGGTGCGGCAGCGCGTCGGCCGGCACGACGCGGTTTCGCCGCCTTGGGCAGCGTCTGCGCGGCGGCGTTGGCCAGCGCCTGCATTTCCTCATAGGAATCCCTGAGGCACTGCGCAAGGAAATCCTGGTCGGGAACGACGTTGGGTGAGCTGGTCAGTGAGATGAACATCTTGTCGCAGTAGCTGGTGGGGTTCCAGATCAGCGACAGGCCATCCACCAGCGGGCCCACGCCGCACCAGTACACCAGCTTGGCGCCGAGCATGTAGAGCGGCACGTTGGGGCCCGGGACGTTGGTCACCATGCAGTTGTGCAGCACCACCGGGCCCTTGCCGCCCATCCCCATCAGCGTCGCGAGGCGCCCGGCCAGGCCCAGGGTGGCCGGAGGCGCGAATTTTTGCAGGTTGGTCAGGTCGCTCGCGCCTACCGCATTCTGGATTGCCTTGGATTGCGAAGTGGCGGCCTGCAGCGCCTGCAAGCGGGCCAGCGGGTCCTCGATGTCGGTGCCCAATGGGAAGGTGAGCATCGACACCGTATTGCCGGCGGCGACGGATTCATTGCCCTGGCGGGTGTTGACCGGTGCCAGGGTCACGCATGACTTCTCGGGCAGTTCATCCTTGGCCATCAGGTAGCGACGCATCGCCCCGCCGACCAGAGCGAGGACCGCATCGTTGACCGTCGCGCCCGGTACCAGGTTCTTGATCTGTTTCACCACGGCCAGCTCGAGTGTGACCGAATCCCAGACCCGGCTGGACACCACGTTGCTGTTGAAGCGGGTGCGCGGTGCGCCGCCTTCGCGGCCCAGCACCGTATGCGCCACTTTGCGCAGGCTGGCCACGGTGAGCTTGGGCAGCACCCGCACCAGGGGCCTGGCCATGCGGGCGGAGGCGGTGATGTTGTCGGTGAGCATACGGCTGACGGTGTCCAGCGGGCGCCAGCGCAGCGGCACGCTCGCCGGCGCGGGCTTTTTGTCCACCACGGCAACCGGCTTGCCCTGGGCGCCGGCCAGATCATGCAGGGCCCAGGTCAGTTCGGCCGCGGCGGCGCCGTCCATGGCGGCATGGTGAGACTTGGTGAGGATGGCGAAGCTGCCCTTGGGGATGCCTTCGATGTTGTCCAGGCCCTCGATCACGTACATCTCCCAGGGCGCCCGGGACAGATCCACGGAGCGGGCATGGATGCGCGACACCATGATGCAGAACTGGCGCCAGTCGCCGGGCTTGGGGAGGGCGAAATGGCGAACGTGGAAGTCGATGTCGAACAGGTCATCCTCCACCCAGTAGGGGTAGCCCAGGCCGAAGGGCACCTGGACGATCTTGCGCTTGAACACCGGCGAGACGTCCAGACGCTCGCAGATATGCTGGACGATCTGCCGAAAGCCCAGGCGTTGCCCCTCGACCGTGGACTGGTCGTAGATGTAGATCATGGTGCAGTGCGACGCGGCATGGGGACGATCGACGTTCAGGAACAGGGCGTCTTGCCCGCTCAGTTTGCTCATCGTGAAAGCTCTCGCAGGGTGGTGGAGGTGGACTGGCTGAATCCCGGGAGCTGAACCGCGTGCTCGGACGGGCCCCGTCAATGCGACGAAGGTCGATGCAGGCAGGTTGGTCGATTCGCCGTGGGGCCGTCCCCCTGCAAATGGGGGGGAACGCGGGGTAGGCGGGTCTTTATGCTGGCGGTTATCGGAGGGCGCGGTGCGAAGCCGGTCCTCGGCCAGCGAAGGAGTCTTTGTGTTGAGTAAAGAGCAGTGCGTGAGTGACACAGGGCCAGGAGGTTCATCCGCGCCCTGGTGGGAACGTTTGGCCGAAGACTTCTCGCGCCAGGCCGATGGCACCGAACTGGATGCCCGCCACCCGGTGAAAATCCGTGGCAGCGCGGCCATCGAACGGGTGATGCGCACCTCATTGTCGGCGACCGTGGCGGCCAGCGCCCTGGCGACGCTGTCCAGGCCCGGGCGCCTGCAGCGCGAGTTCGAGGCCTTGCGCTTCTACGAACCCCTGGCCCGCGCCGCAGACGCCTCGCGGGTATTCCTGCCGCCGCCCGATGACATCGTCGTTTCCCAGCGGCCGTTGCCCGACAACGGCATCCGCCGCCTGCAGTTACGCTTTGAAAGCCCGTTCCGACCGCTCAATCCGTTCGCCCGCCCGCAGTTCGAGGCCATGCAGCGCAACGCCTTCGCCCATGCCCAGCACTGGTGCCACGGCGACCGGCCGCGACCGACTCTGATCGTCATCCACGGCTTCGCCGCCGACCCGCACTGGCTCAATGCCCGCGCGCTGTCGCTGGCCGGTTTCTATCGGCGCGGCTATGACATCCTGCTGTTCACCTACCCGCACCACGGCCTGCGCGCCGAACCGGGCAACTGGTTCAGTGGCCAGGGGCTGTTCGGCAACGGCCTGGTCGCCTTTAACGAGGCGCCGCTGCATGCGGTGCATGACCTGCGGGTGTTCATCAATTATCTGCAGGCTCGCGGTGTCGGCCAGATCGGTGTGACGGGCATTTCCCTGGGGGGCTATACCGCAGCGCTGCTGGCGGCCGTCGACCCGCGGCTGGCCTGGTGCGTGCCGATCGTGCCTGCAGTCAGCCCGGTCGATGTGTTCCTTGAGTGGCAGCCCACCGGGCTGTTGCTGTCGCGGCTGATGCGCAGCCAGGGCATCGGCGTGGCCGAAATGCGCGGCCTGCTGGCGGTGCACAACCCCCTGACCTACACCCCGTGCCTGGACGGCGAACGCATGCTGATCATTGGCGGTGCCGGGGACCGGGTCACGATGCCGCGCCACCTGCGGCTGCTGCACCGGCACTGGCCGGGCAGCGCGCTGCACTGGTTTGCCGGCAACCACGTCCTGCACCTGGGCCGTGGCGAGTACCTGGCCCGCATGGGCGAACTGATGGAGCGCTACTGCGGCGAGTAGCGCGCCGTGATGCTCCTCAACCGCGCCCTTCCTTGAGGCAGTGCGCGGGAATGCCGATCAGCAGGACCAGCGCCCCGATCACCATCACCACGGCCATCACATCGAAGGCCAGATACAGGCTGCCGCTGGCCGACTTGATTGCCCCGACCGTAGCCTGGCTCAGCACCCCGGCAAGGTTGCCCAGGCTGCTGATGATCGCAATGCCGCCGGCGGCGCCGGCCTTGTCCAGCAGTGCCGGAGGGATGGTCCAGAACAGCGGGATGGCCGACAGCGCGGCGGCCGAACCGAGGCTCATGAGCACGATCGCCAGCGTCACATTGCCGTGCAGCATCCCCAGCAGGGCAAAGCTGCCGGCACCCACCAGCATGGTCAGGCCCAGGTGCCAGCGGCGCTCCATGTGCAGGTCGGAACTGCGCCCCAGCAGGTACATGGCGCACAGGGCGACGAGAAACGGCAGGGCCGCGAGCACGCCGATCAGTTTCAGGTCATGCAGCCCGAAGCCCTGGATCAGCGTCGGAATCCAGTAGGTGACAGTGTTCGAGCCGCTGTAGATGCAGAAGTAGACCAGCCCGGCAATGTACAGGCGCGGCTCGCGCAGCACACCGCCGAAATGGCTGCTGACCGGGCCCGGCTCACTGGAAATCGCCTGGGCGATCTGGCGCTTTTCGTCGTCGGTCAGCCAATTGGAGTGCTCGGGACGATCCGTCAGCCAGAACCAGCCGAACACGCCCAGTATCAGGGTGGGGGCACCGGTCAGAATGAACAGCACTTGCCAGTCCTTGAAGCCCAGCCAGCCATCCATGTGGGCCATGATCACGCCCGACAGCGGCCCGCAGATGATGCCGGCCACCATGCCCGACATCAACAGCCCGGCCGTGACGCGTCCGCGCAGGGATGCCGGCAGCCAGTAGGTCAGGTACAGGATGATCCCGGGGAAGAACCCGGCCTCTGCCACCCCCAGCAGGAAGCGTGCAGCGATCAGTTGGTTGGCCGTGGTGACGAAGGCCGTCGCCACGGTCACCGCACCCCACAGCAACATGATCCGGGTCAGGGTGCGGCGAGCGCCGACACGCTGCATGTACAGATTGCTGGGCACCTCGAAAAGGATGTAGCCCAGGTAGAAGATCCCCGCGCCAATACCGTAGGCGGCGTCGCTGAGCACGATGTCCTCGGCCATGCGCAGCTTGGCGAACGACAGGTTTATCCGGTCGATGGCGTTGACGATGAAGGCCAGCATCAGAAAGGGCATCAGGCGCCATAACACTTTGGCGTAGACGCGCGTTGCAAGCGGAGGGGCGCAAGCGGTGTCCGGGGCGTGCGAAAGGGTGTCGTTCATAGGTCGTTCCCGTTCATGGTTCGGTCCAGCGCGGTGGGCGCGCTCGTTGTGCTTGGGAGGGGCGCAGCGGCGGGCTGCGCAGACGAAAAGCGTGGTTTGGGCGGGCAGGGTCAGGTTGAGGCCTTCATACCACCAGCTCGATCAGGAACGGGCCAGGGCGTTGGTTGGCCATGGCGAACAGGGTATTGAAGCCCTCCATGCTGTCGGTCTTCGCGGCGTCTACGCCCATGCCGGTGGCGAGCTGTACCCAGTCCAGGTCCGGGTTACTCAGGTCGAGCATGCTCATGGCGGTCGCACCGGCGGTGGCGCCGACGCTGGCCAGTTCGTGCTGGAGGATGGCGTACTTGCGGTTGGCGAAAATAACCACGGTGACGTCCAGGCACTCGCGGGCCAGGGTCCACAGCGCCTGGGGCGTGTACATGCCGGAACCGTCGGCCTGCAGGGCAATCACCCGCCGACCGGGGGCGGCGACGGCGGCGCCAACGGCCATCGGCAGACCGTGGCCAATGGCGCCGCCGGTATTCTGCAGCCAGTCATGGGCGGCGGCCTGCCGGGTTCCCGGGTAGAACGCATGGCCGAAGGTCGCGGCCTCGTCGACCACGATGGCGTGCTCCGGGAGCAGGGCGCACAGCGATTGCGCCACCGCTGCTGAACTGAGCGGGCCGCTGCCGGGCCGGATGTCGGCACTCGCCTGCGGGGGCGCCAGTGGCGGCGCCGCCAGTTCTTCGGCGAGGCAGCGCAGGGCGTCGGCCAGATCCTGTTCCGGGCGCGCCAGCACCTGGACCGCCGTATCGTCGGCATAGGGCCGCGATGGCTTGCCCGGATAGGCGAAGAAATTCGCCGGCGGCGGGGCGCCGACCAGGATGATCTCGGCGATGCCGGCAAGCCGGGCGCGCGCGGCATCACCGAAGTAGGGCATGCGCTCGATGTCGAAGCGGCCACGGCCACGGGGGATGCGCGCATTCTGCACGCAACACAGCAGCTGCGCGCCCGTCGCCGCGGCGATGCGGTGGGCATCGGCCAGGGCCTCCTCGGCGAGGGCGCTGCCGCCCAGCAGCAACAGGCAAGAGCGTCCGCTGCGCAAGGTTCGGGCGGCCTTCAGCACGGCATCGGGGCACACGCGTGGCGGGGGAATCGCCGGCAAGGGCGCGGCGACCTGGCCCCCGGCATCCCAACTGACGTCGGAGGGCAGGATCAGGCTGGCGACGCCGCCCGGTGCGGTACAGGCTGCCTGGAGGGCCGCCGCTGCGGCGGAGCCGACGGCGCCGGCCTCGGTAACGGTGCGCGTCCATACCGACACCGGCCGCGCCCAGCCTTCGACGTCGGCGGTCAGCGGCGTGTCGTACTGGCGGTGATGGGTGGCGTGGTCGCCGATGATGTTGAGCACCGGCGAGTTCGCCCGCCGTGCGTTGTGCAGATTGGCCAGGCCGTTCGCCAGGCCCGGGCCGCAGTGCAGCAGCGTTGCCGCCGGCTTGCCGGCGATGCGCGCATAGCCATCGGCCGCCCCGGTGACGACCCCCTCGAACAGGCCCAGTACGCAGCGCATGCCGGGCACACGATCCAGGGCGGCAACAAAGTGCATTTCGCTGGTGCCGGGGTTGGCGAAGCAGGTGTCGACGCCTGATTCCAGCAGCGTGCGGACCAGGCTTTCTGCGCCGTTCATAGGCGCGCATTCGATGCTCATCGCTCAGTTCCTCTTGGCATTGTTGTTGTAGGCGAGGTCGTTCGTACGGCGAGTATAAAGAGCGGGCGAGTGCGCGAGTTCCGGATTCCGGCGGCCCGTCTCGAAGAGACAAGCGACTGAAAACAAAGGGCTATTTTGTTTTTATCGACGGCAGTCCGGGGACGCCTCCGGATAGCGTGGCGCCACTCCAAAGGAGGGGGTATGACCACCAGGGCAAGCCTCCAGGATAGGGGCGTTGCGCCTCACGCCCGACAGGCGGAGGTGGTCAATCCACCCTTTCAGAGGTCTTGTCCGATGTTATCAATGGTCTTCAATACCACCCGTTCGATCATCATCGAGCGCGGTGGCGCCAGCCGCCTTGCCACGCAGGTGCACAACCTGGGCGCCAGCTCCGTGCTGCTGGTGACCGATGCCGGGGTCGTGGCTGCCGGGTTGCTCGACCGGGTGCTGGCCGGTCTTGCCGCTGCAGACGTGCCGGTGCGGGTATTTTCCGAGGTGCTGGCCGACCCGCCGGAGTCGGTGATCCTGGCGGCGGTGGAAGCGGGCAGGGCCTGCGGCGCCGATTGCGTCATCGGTTTTGGCGGCGGCAGTTCGCTGGATGCCGCCAAGCTGGCGGCGCTGTTGTTGCGCAGCGGTGAGCAACTGACACAGATCTACGGCATCAACCAGAGCAAGGGCACGCGCCTGCCATTGATCCTGGTGCCAACCACTGCCGGCACTGGCTCGGAGGTGACGGCCGTGTCGGTGGTCACCACCGGCGCTGGCGAGAAGAACGTGGTGATTTCGTCAACCCTGCTGCCCGACCTGGCCGTGCTGGATGCCGAGCTGACCCTGGGGCTGCCTGCACACATCACTGCCGCGACCGGTATCGACGCCATTGTCCATGCGGTTGAAGCCTACACCAGCCGCCATCTGAAGAATCCGCTCTCCGACTGCCTGGCCAAGGATGCCCTGCGCATGCTGTGCGCCAACCTCGATCAAGCCTGCCGCGACGGCACTGACCTGGCGGCCCGGGAAAGCATGTTACTGGGGGCCTGCCTGGCCGGGATGGCCTTTGCCAACTCGCCGGTGGCGGCGGTCCATGCACTGGCCTACCCGATCGGCGCGCGCTTCCATGTGCCGCACGGGGTGTCCAACGCACTGCTGCTGGGGGCTGTGATGCGCTTCAACCTGGAGGCGGCGGCGCCGCTCTACGCGCAGTTGGCCGCAATCGTACTGCCGGACGTGGGCGGCAGTGAGCTGCAAAGGGCCCGTGCCCTGACCGATCATCTGGGGAGCCTGGCGGGTAACCTGAAGCTGCCGACCCGGCTGCGCGACGTGGGAATCGGCGAGGACGATATCCAGGCCCTGGCAGAGGATGCGATGAAGCAGTCGCGCCTGCTCGGCAACAATCCGCGTGCGGTGACGCTGGCCGACGTACAAGCCCTCTACGGAGAAATACTATGAGTCGCAAGGCCTACCGTCCCCGTCGCGAGGACTTTCGCTACAGCTACACCGTCGGCACCCGCTGGGCAGACCATGATTCCTACGGCCATGTGCAGAACATCGTCTACTACTCGTTCTTCGATTCGGCCATCAGTCATTTTCTGGTGGGCCAGGGCACCCTGGACATCGGCAACAGCCCGGTCATTGGCTTGATCGTCGAGTCCAGCTGCACCTTCCTCTCGCCCATCACCTTTCCCGACGATGTGACGGTGGGGTTGCGTATCACCCACCTGGGCAACAGCAGCGCGCGGTATGAGCTGGGGGTTTTCCGCAACGACGAGGACGAGGCGTGCGCACTGGGCTACGTGGTCTATGTGTACGTGGATCGCAGCAGCAACGCGCCGGTTGCCATACCCCGGTTGATTCGTGACGAGTTGCTCAGGCTGGTGGACTGATCCTTCGGGCGTTTTTTTGGGCTCCTCACTGAGTTCTGGGGTGTGTGATTCAGGTCTTGGTTTTGGTTTTGGTCTTGCGAGATTATCCATTCCATGTGGCGACGCTGCCGGCCCCTTCCGCCCTTACGGCGGCCTACTTTTCTCTTGGGAAAAGTAGGCAAAACCGCTCGCTCCTGCATACGGCCCTACGCTGCGCTCCGGGTCCCCTCGCTCCGGCGCCTTCCGGGGCCACGCGGCCTACGACTTGCTTCGCCAAGTCTACGTCTCGCGTCTTCGGCTACGCCGAAGGTGCTGCGCACTGCCCCTACAGGCACCTCCACTCGGCCTCCTGAAGTCGCACTCCGCGGCGTCTGAACGTTCGTGTATGAAGATCAAGATCAAGAGCAGGGCCAGGCCGTGGCAATCCCCGCCGGTGGGAGCGGGCTTGCCCCGCGATGGATTTTGAATTTTGCCGATAGATTAATGCCTGCCGGTGATCCCGCTTCAGCGTTGCGTCTGGATGTGCATGACTCTGGGGCCTATCGCGGGGCAAGCCCGCTCCCACCGAGCCCGCTCCTACCTGCCTGTTGGTAGTGGACGTTGATCTCGAAGATGCGTCCTCACAGGCGCCGCCGTCAGCCTCACCGCATGAAATGGATAAGCCCGCAGCCCGCAGCCCGCAACACCAATACAAGCGTCACAATCCCCGGAATTCCGTGAAGAACCATTTTTCCTTGTTTGCTGGCTGGCGCGTAACAGCCGATCCCCCTCGACTGGAGGGGGCGTGCTTTTGCGGGTGTGGGGGACCATCGGTTCACAACGCCGGGGCAGGCGCGCCAGGCTCCCGGCTCGCCAGCCCGCTACAAGGAGTTGCTCGTGAACAGGAACACGCTCAAACGCATTGTCATGTTTGCAGTGCTGACGATGCTCACCCAGGCCCAGTTGTCGGTTGCCGATGCGCTGACACCGGCCCAGGCCCGTGTGATCGCCAAACAAGCCTACATCTATGGTTTTCCGCTGGTGGACCACTACCGCGTGCAGTACACCTACTTCCAGGACCGCCAGCACCCGGAGTTCAAGGCGCCCTGGAACACCCTGCATAACACGGCGCGCATCTACACCCCGGACGACAAAGCCTATCCAACGCCCAACGCCGACACACCCTACTCACAGCTTGGGGCAGACCTGCGCAGCGAGCCGCTGGTACTGACCCTGCCGCCCGTGGAGGCGGGGCGTTACTACTCGGCGCAGTTCGTCGACGCCTACACCTACAACTTCGGCTACGTCGGCAGCCGCACCACCGGCAACGCTGGCGGGACCTTCCTGCTCGCCGGGCCCGATTGGAAGGGCACCGTGCCCGCGGGCATCGACCGGGTATTTCGCAGCGAAACCCGCTTTGCCTTTGTGTTCTATCGCACCCAGTTGGAAGGGCCCGACGACCTTGAAAACGTCAAGCGGATACAGGCCGGCTACAAGGTCCAGCCACTGTCCGCGTTCCTGGGAAAGCCCGCGCCACAGCCGGCGCCTGCTGTCGATTTCCTCGTGCCACTGAGCGCCGAAGCGGAGCGCACCAGCCTGAACTTCTTCAAGCAGTTGAACTTCGTCCTCGGTTTCAGCCCGGTGCATCCATCGGAAGTCCAGCTGATGAAGCGCTTTGCCCCCCTGGGCATCGGTCCGGGGCTGAACTTCGATGAGGGTGGCTTGCCCGAGGACATCCGCGCGGCCATCAAGGCCGGCATGGCGGATGCCTGGAAGGACTTCGAGGCGCTGGGCCAGCAAGTCGCCCGGGGGGAGGTCTCTACCTCGCGCTTTCTCGGCAGTCGCGAGTTCCTGGGCAACAACTACCTCTACCGCATGCGCGCCACCGTCACCGGCCTCTACGGCAATGACCGGGAGGAGACCCTCTACCCACCGTTCTACCTGGACGCCGGCGGACAGCGGCTGGACGCGTCGCAGCACCGCTACACGCTGCGTTTCGCCCCTGGCCAGCTGCCACCGGTCAATGCGTTCTGGTCGTTGACCCTTTATGACGCCCAGCGTTTGCTGGTTGCCAATCCGTTGAACCGCTACCTGATCAACTCGCCCATACTGGCGAACCTCAAGCGCGACCCGGACGGCGGCATCACCTTGTATATCCAGCATCAACAGCCGGAGCAGGGCAAACAGGCCAACTGGCTCCCGGCGCCCGATGGCCCGTTCTACATCGCCGGCCGGCTGTACTGGCCGCAACCCGAGGCCCTCGACGGCCGTTGGCAAGCGCCGAAAATTCAGCGCGCCGATTGAATGTGTGTTCGCAACTACCACGACAGGATCAAGACCATGACGATGTTCAAAGCGCCTGTGCTCGGGCTCATTCTGATCGCGCCGCTGTGCTTCGGGAACGCCGCGTCGCCACCGGCTACGCCGGTGACAGCGGACAACTTCGTGCGCGCCGAATCGGATAAATTCTTCAGTCGCGTCGTTGCCCGTGGCGGCTTCGGCACATTCGTCCACAATCGGGCGCTGGTGCCGGTCGACACCCAGGTAGTGATCCGCCCGAACCGCGACACCCTGTACTCATCGGCGGTGTTCGACCTGGATGCCGGGCCGGTCACCGTCACGCTGCCCGACGCCGGCCAGCGCTATTTCTCGCTGATCGCCATCAACGAAGATCAGTACACGCAACCCTTGATGTACAAACCCGGTCGTTACCAGTTCAGCCGCGAGTCGATTGGCACACGTTATGTCCTGCTGGGTGTCCGCACCCTGGTCGACCCGGCGTCGGCCGACGACATGCAACGCGCCCACGCCCTTCAGGACCAGATAGCCGTGGAGCAGCACAATGGCCCGGGTAAATTCGACGTTCCGCGGTGGGAACAGGCAAGCCTGGATGCCGTACGGACCTCACTGCTCGCACTGGCGGCGACAGTGCCTGATTCACGGGGGATGTTCGGCAAGCCTCAAGAAGTCGATCCGGTGCGCCACCTCATCGGCAGTGCATCCGCCTGGGGCGGAAACCCTGCGCAGGATGCCTACTACTTCTCGGTGACGCCGAAACGAAACGATGGCGCCACCCGTTACCGCCTGGTGGTCAAAGACGTGCCGGTGGACGCTTTCTGGTCCATCAGCATCTATAACGCGGCCGGTTACTTTGAGCCCAATGCGCAGAACCGCTACACCTTGAACAACCTGACCGCGAAGCGGGAACGCGACGGCAGCATTGCCGTGCAGTTCGGCGGTTGCGAGCCCCAAGTCAGCAACTGCCTGCCGGTCACGCCGGGGTGGAACTACATGGTGCGACTGTACAAGCCGCAGGCGACGGTGCTCGATGGCACCTGGCAGTTTCCTGAGGCGGTGGTTGAAGGGTCGTAACCCGGGTTCCACGTTCGCGTTTTCCTGTGGTGGACCCACGACACCGGCACTCCCCGTGCCGGTGACATCCACACCCTGGCCCATCTGCTGGTTCTTTTGAACGATACCGGCAAGCATCCCTTTGAACCAAGATTAAGCCCTCTGCATTCGCCTAGCATCGTGTGGTCAGTACGCGATGAATCCAACAATAAGCGCAATCAGAGGCGAGTATGTACCTGACCCAAGGCCTGCATCGATCCTTGCAAATTCACCCTGATCGGATCGCGACGACGTTCCGTGGACGGCACCGTACTTACCGCGAGATTCACGCGCGGGTGTCCAGTATGGCCAGCGGCCTGCGTAACCTGGGAATGACTGACAACGACCGCGTCGGCATACTGGCTCTGAACGCCGACCGCTACATAGAACTCATGCTTTCGATCTGGTGGGGCGGCGGGGTGATCAATCCGGTGAACATCCGCTGGAGCGTGCCGGAAATCCTCTACTCGCTGGATGACTGCGATACTCGCATTCTGTTTGTCGATGACAACTACCTCTCGATGGCCGAAGCCATCGGTGCCTCGGCGAAGTGTCCGCCATTGATGATTCACATGGGCGAAGGTACCACCCCGGCAGGCATGCTCTCGTTCGAGCAACTGATCGCTGACAACGCGCCCATGCAAGATCTCAATCGGGGCGGTGGCGACATTGCCTCCATCATGTACACCGGCGGTACAACCGGCCGACCGAAGGGCGTGATTCAAACACACTTGAATCTGTGGTCGTCGGCCATCTCTCGCCTGGCGGGCCAGTCGATTGGGGAGGGTGCGTCGGTATTGCATGTGGCGCCGATGTTTCATATCGCCTCCCTGGGACGCGTCATCCTTCAACTGGTCGCCGGACAGCCACACGTCATCCTGCCTGCGTTCGATGTGCTGGCCGTGTTGCAGACCATTGAGCGAGAACGCGTGGTGGAGATGGTGCTGGTGCCGACCATGCTTCAGGCGCTGATTACCCATCCCGACTTTGCCCGCTATGACCTGAGCAGCCTCAGGCGCTTGTCCTACGGTGCGTCGCCTATTACCGCACCCCTGTTGGAGTTGACCCTTGAGCGGCTGCCGGGCGTAGCGTTCATTCATGGTTACGGCATGACCGAAACTTCGCTCATCTCCAACAATGGCCCGGAAAGCCACAGCGCTGAAGGCATCGCCAGCGGCCGGATACGTTCGGCCGGACGATCCGTGATGGGTGTGTCGGTTCGTATTGTCGACGAGGACTACAACGAAGTGCCTCGCCACACGGTCGGTGAAATCCAGGTCATGGGGGCGAACGTCATGTCGGGATACTGGAATCGCCCGAAGGAATCGGCCCACGCCTTGTCAGGTGGCTGGCTGAACACCGGTGATGGCGGGTACCTGGACGAAGAGGGTTACCTGTTCATCGTCGACCGTCTCAAGGACATGATTGTCAGCGGTGGCGAGAACATCTACTCGGCGGAAGTCGAGAACGCACTCGCCAGTCACGCGGCGGTAGGGAGTTGCGCGGTGATCGGCGTTCCGAGTGAGCGCTGGGGTGAGGCCGTGCACGCGATCATCGTCCTCAAGCCTGGTGTCGATGCCAGTGACTCGGACATCATCGAGCATTGCCGGCAACGCATCGCCGGCTACAAGTGCCCGAAAAGCGTTGCCTTCGTCGACAGCCTGCCGCTGTCTGCCGCCGGCAAGATCCTTAAGCGCGATCTGCGCGAGTCTTACTGTCGTGGTGTCAGCTGATGCGTCGCTCGCTCAGGCATGAGTCTCACCCCAGGGTGAACTGAAACCGTCGTCAACGAACACAGGTATGGGCCGATGCATTTTGATCGCAGTGAAGAACAAAGGATGTTGAGCGACCTGCTCTCGCGCTATCTGGCTGAACACTACAGCTTTGAGCAACGCATGCACGCCGTCGGCTCGACGGAGGGCTGGCGCCCGGAGTGCTGGCAAACGCTGGCCAATCAACTGGGGATTCTGGCCGCTGCGTTTCCCGAGTCTTATGGCGGATTGGGTGGGGGAGCGCTGGAAAACCAGATTGTGATGCAGGCGTTCGGTCACGCCCTGGTGCTGGAGCCTTATCTGGGCACGGTGGTGATCGGCGGTGGTCTGCTCAAGCGGGTTGGGGGCGAGCTGGCCGAGGCCTTGATTCCTCGCATCATCGCAGGCGAGGTGCGGATCGCCTGTGCCCATGGCGAGCGCCAAAGTCGTTACTGCCTGCACGATATCAAAACCCGTGCCTTGGCCAACCCCGATGGCGCTGGTCATGGCTATGTGCTCAACGGCCATAAAACGGCCGTGATGGCGGCGCCCAATGCTACCCATTTGCTGGTTACAGCCCGGACGGCGGGTGAACAGCGCGACCTCGATGGCGTCAGCTTGCTGTTGATCGACAAACACTCGCCAGGCGTACGTTGCCAGGACTATCCAACGGTCGATGGTGGCCGTGCGGCTGATGTGTGGTTTGACAATGTGGCGGTTTCGGCCGATGCCGTGATCGGTCAGGCTGGCGACGGTTTGTTGCTGTTGGAGCACGTATTCGACGAAGCGCTGGTTGCACTCTGCGCCGAGGCCGTTGGCGGCATGCAGAAAATGCTCGCCGACACCTTGGCTTATGCCCGCGAGCGCAAACAATTCGGTGTGTCGATCGGATCGCTCCAGGTGTTGCAGCACCGCATGGTGGACATGCACATTCACATCGAGCAATCACGGGCCCTGACCCATGTGGCGAGCTTGAAGCTGGCGGCCCCGGCACGCGAGCGCGCCATGGCCGCCAGTGCGGCCAAGGTGCGAGTCGGCAAGGCCCTGAAGTTTGTCGGCCAGGCCGCCGTGCAGATTCATGGCGGCATGGGTATCACCGAGGAGCTGGCCGTGGGGCACTACTTCAAGCGCGCCACCGTGATCGAGCAGCAACTGGGTTCGGTCGATCATCATTTACGGCGTTATGGCGAGCTGGCGGCGGGTGCGACGCATGCAGAGCATGGAAACGAAACGTGCGTAGATCAGCAGCAATTTTGCAAAGAAGTACAGGCCTGGATCGCGCAAGCCTTCGATCCCGGCTTGCAGGAAATGATGAAACAATCGAAAAACGGCTTTCTCGATAAAGAAGGCCAGCGCCGTTGGCAGAAGAAACTGCACCAGCGCGGCTGGGCCGCCCCGGACTGGCCGACCGAATATGGCGGGCCGGGGTGGACACCGAGCCAGCGGATGCTGTTCCAACGAGAAATATCGGCCGCCGGTTGCCCGCCGGTATCTCCCATGGGCCTGAAGATGGTGGCGCCGGTCATCATGCGTTTTGGTACCGAGGCGCAAAAAACTCGCTTTCTGCCGCCGACCCTGGCCTCGGAGATTTTCTGGTGCCAAGGCTATTCGGAGCCGGGCGCAGGCTCCGACCTGGCATCGCTGCAAATGAAGGCCGAGCGCGATGGAGACCACTACGTGCTCAACGGCTCTAAAATCTGGACCACGCACGCCCAGTGGGCCGACTGGATGTTCTGCCTGGTGCGCACCAGCCGCGAAAGTAGGAAGCAGGACGGGATTTCTTTCCTGCTGCTGGACATGACCACCCCCGGTATCACCGTCACCAGTGTGCCTTTGCTCGACGGGCCCGTGCCGGGCGAGCAGGAAGTCAATCAGGTGTTCTTCGAGAACGTCCGGGTTCCGGTCAGCAACCGAGTGGGTGAGGAGGGCCAGGGCTGGACGTGCGCCAAGTACCTGCTGGAGTTTGAACGCGGCGGTGCCTATGGCCCGTCCCTACGCTACCAGCTCAACGCACTGAAGGAGATTGCGGCGCAGGAATCTGCCGACGATGGCGGCAGGTTGCTTCAGGCTGCGGACTTTCGTCGCAAGCTGTTCGACCTGGAGATTCAGGTCGAGGCGGTAGACGCCACGGAAAGGCTGATTTTCTCCGGCATCAGTTCCGGTACTTCAGTTGGTTCGGCCTCAAGCATGATCAAGTTGGCCGGTACCGAAACCAAGCAGGCGATCAGTGAACTGGCCGTCGAAGCGGTAGGCCCGCAAGGCTGGGCGTTCATCCGTGATACCTGGGCCGAGTGCCAGGGCCGTCCTGCAAACGCCCGGCCCGGGCCTTCGTATCTCGGGGTGGTGCTGCCGCGCTACTTCAACTATCGCAAGACCTCTATCTACGGCGGAACCAGCGAGGTGCAGCGCAACATCATTGCCAGGCATGTACTCAGGTTGTAAATGACAAACGACGGCCAATAGGTGAAAACCTCTCACTCACCCACTCCAGACGCAATGGTGAAGCAGGATCACCGGCAGGCGTGGATCTGTCGGCAGGATTCAAGATCCATCGCGGGGCAAGCCCGCTCCCACAGCGATCAGTCCGGGAAACGATCTACGCCCGCTGCGCGGCCGATCGCAGAGCGGCTACACCGCCCGTAGCCGCTGCCGACAGGCTGCGATCGACTGCGTAGCAGTCGCCAATGCGGTGAACAATGGCATGGTGAAGACAGTTGCTCCCACCGGTGCTGTAGGAGCGGGCTTGCCCCGCGACAGGCCCTCGAGTCATGCCCATCCAGATGCAACGTTGAAGCAGGATCAACCCGCCTAGCCTTTCAACGCCCTACGGCGTAACAATGTTGAACCAGAACGTGAACGTATCCAGCAGCCCCATGAAGTCTGCAAAGGCCTGGGGCTGACCTACGAACTTCACGTCGCCGGCCTTGATCTTCTGTTCCAGCGTCCCTTGCCCCATCTGCACATCCAGCAGGGTACTCATGCTCAAGGTCATGCTCGCATCCGCGTCGCTGGCGGGTGTATCCCGGTAGTTGAGCACGCCGTTCTGGACCCGCAGGTTGTAGTGCTTGTCCAGGTCGGTGAAGTTGAGGTTCAGGGAGATGTCCTTGCCCGCCGCTGCCGGGCCATTGAGGCGCACGGCCAGGTAGTCGAAGAGCATTTCCGGGGACATGGCGCGGATCATGTCGGGGCTGGCGGTCTTCATGCCAGCGCCCTGTGGCACACCGTTGCGCAGTTCATAGGCGCCTTGCAGGTACACCGAGCGCCACGGTCCGGCTTCGGCCTGGTAGCCCAGTTGCTCGTAGGTGTCGGCCAGCAGGTGTTTCGCCGCGGTGTTGTCGGGGTCGGCAAACACCGCGTGCTTGAGTGCTTCGGCCACCCAGCGGTACTCGCCTTTGTCGAAGTCCGCACGGGCCTTGCGCAGCAACTCAGCCTCGCCCCCCATGTATTCGACGTACTTCCTGGCCGCCGGCACCGGGGGCAGGTTGTCCAGGTTTGACGGGTTGGCGTCGTACCAGCCCATGTAGCGTTGGTACACCGCACGGGCGTTGTGCTTGAGCGTGCCGTAGTAGCCGCGGTTGAACCATTCCTGATCGAGCTCGGGCGGCAGCTTGATGGCATCGGCGATCTCTTCGCTGTTGTAGCCTTCGTTCATCAGGCGCACGGTCTGGTCGTGCACGTACTTGTACAGGTCACGCTGTTTGCCCAGGAAGCGGTTGATGCGCTCCTTGCCCCAGGTCGGCCAATGATGGCTCTGAAATTCGACTTCAGCATCGGCACCGTACAGTTGCCGGCTTTGTTCGATGAAGTGTGACCACTGCAGGGCGTCACGTACTTCGGCGCCGCGCAAGGTGTAGATGTTGTGCATTTGGCGGGTGACGTTCTCGGCCATCCACAAGGCTTTGAACTGCGGGAAGTAGGTGTTCATTTCAGTCGGGGCCTCAGACCCCGGTGTCAGTTGGAACACCATCTTCACCCCATCGACGTCCAATGCCTGGCCGGTGCTGGTGATGGTTTCGGTGGGATGAATCATCGAGATCTGGCCGCTGGAGATGGTCTGGCCCAGGCCCGCCGATACGCCGCCCTGTGGGCCGCGCGGCAACAGGGCGCCGTACATGTACACGGCGCGGCGCGACATGGCGTTGCCCGCGACGATGTTCTCACTGACCGCATGCTCGGCGAAGTCGGGCGGGGCGATCAAGCGTACCTTGCCGTCCTTGACGTCTTGCTCGTTGATGATCCCGCGGGTGCCACCGAAGTGGTCGGCGTGGGAGTGGCTGTAGACCACGGCAACGATGGGGCGTTTGCCCAGGTGCTCGTTCACCAGTTCCAGCGCGGCCTTGGCGGTTTCTACCGAGAGCAGGGGGTCGAAGACAATCCAGCCGGTCTTGCCTTCGATGAAGGTCATGTTGGACAGGTCATAGCCACGCACCTGGTAGATCTTGTCGGTGACCTTGAACAGGCCGTACTGCATGTTCAATTGGGCCATGCGCCACAGGCTCGGGTTGACCGTATCGGGTGCGGCCTTGTCGATGCCGATGAAGCCCTGGTAGGTGGCCATGTCCCAGACCACTTTGCCGCTGGCATCGCGGATGGTCAGTTCCTTGGGCTGGGCGATCAGCCCGCGCTGCGCGTCCTCGAAGTCCTGGCGGTCGTTGAAGGGCAGGGCCTTGAGCACGGCGGCGTTGGCCTGGCGAGTGATCTCGCTGGCAGGCTTGGGGGCCTGGGGTTCGGCATGGGCGGTTGCCGCCAGGAAGGGTAGAGCCGCTGCCATCGCGAAGGCTCGAGATGATCGGGTAGAGAGCATGGTTCACCTGTACGTGAGGGGCAAAATACGTCTGCCCCGCACCTTAGGGGGTCGCCTGGCGTCATCCAATACTGAAAAAGAGTGACAGGGGGAGTGATTCTTGGCCGTCATCCCACCTGGGTTCAGGCCCGGACACGCCTTGGCGAGCGGTGCTTTTCGACACCCGGAAAATCCTCACTCTTTGGGATGATTGTCAATTTCACTCCTTCGTCTGTTACCTGCGCATTGCCGAATCATTAGCGTTGGCCACCGATTCAACGCCGATTGGTAAACAGCAGGGATTAGTCGCATGACTACAACAATAAAACGCGTACGGTTCCAACTCAGTGCATTGGCCAGCACCATCGCCCTGAGCATCGCCGGGCAGGCGCAAGCGGTGGAGTTCACGGTCGGGGAGATCGAGGGGCAGTTCGACTCATCGCTGTCGGTAGGCGCCAGTTGGTCGACGCAAAGCCCGCACCAGGGTGACATCGGCGGCCACAACGGCGGGTCGGGGCTGTCGCAAACCAGCGATGACGGTCACCTCAATTTCAAGCAGGGTGAAACCTTCTCGAAGATCTTCAAGGGTATCCATGACCTTGAACTCAAGTACGGTGATACCGGCGTGTTCGTGCGCGGTAAATACTGGTACGACTTCGAGCTCAAAGACGAGGACCGCCCGTTCAAAGACATCGATGACCATGGCCGCAAAGAGGGCGCCAAGTCCGCTGGCGCGCAGTTGCTCGATGCATTCGTCTATCACAACTACGTCATCGCCGAGCAGCCAGGCTCGGTGCGCTTGGGCAAGCAGGTGGTGAGCTGGGGCGAGAGTACGTTCATCCAGAACAGCATTAACGCGATCAACCCGGTCGATGTCTCGGCGTTCCGCCGTCCGGGCGCCGAAATCAAGGAAGGGCTGATTCCGGTCAACATGTTCTATGTGTCCCAGAGCCTGACCGACACCTTGTCGGCCGAGGCGTTCTATCAGTTGGAGTGGGACCAGACGGTCATCGACAACTGCGGCACCTTCTTCTCGCAAGCTGACGTGGTTGCCGACGGCTGCAGTGGCAACCTCACTGTACTGAGGCCAGAGCTCGGGGCGTTCGGTGGACTGCTGGGTTACCAGACCACCGCCGAGGGCGTGGTGATTCCGCGCGGTGGCGACCGCGATGCCCGTGACAGCGGGCAATGGGGGGCTGCGCTGCGCTATATGTTCGAGCCGCTGAACACCGAGTTCGGCGCCTACGTCATGAACTACCACAGCCGCGCGCCGTTTTTCAGCACCCAGGCCGCCAGCCAGTCCACCTATCAGCAGTCGGCGGCGGTGCTGGCCGGTGCGGTGCCGGGCATTCCGGCGTCTGCTCGCTCGGGGGCAGCGATTGCCAATGTGGCCGGCGGCAGCAACTACTTTATCGAATACCCGGAGGACATCCGCCTCTATGGCTTGAGCTTCTCCACCACCTTGCCAACCGGCACGGCGTGGCAAGGCGAGATCAGCTACCGCCCCAACGCCCCCTTGCAACTCAACACCACCGATGTGCTGTACGCCGGTGTGCGCGGCATTGCCGGCTTGAACCCTGCGTTTGCCCCGTTCAGCCAGTATTCGCTGTTGGGCGGTGATCCGGCGTCGATCCCGGACAGCACCCTGCACGGCTACAACCGCAAGGAGATCACCCAGATCCAGACCACCTTCACCCACTTCTTCGACCAGATCATGGGCGCCGATCGCCTGACGCTGATTGGTGAAATCGGTGTGGCCCACATCGGTGGCCTGGAGAGCAGCGCCCAAGCACGTTACGGCCGTGATCCGGTCTACGGCCCGGGTGCGTTGCCCGGGGTATTGACCGGCAGCTTGCCGTCTTGCGAAGCGATCAACACCGGGACCTTCTCGGGCACCCCTGCAGCAGCCAATACGAGCAAGTACTGCAACAACAAAGGCTATGCCACAACTACCTCCTGGGGCTATCGCGGCCGGGTCATCTGGGACTACTCCAACGTATTTGCCGGCGTAAACCTCAAGCCGAGCGTGGCCTGGTCCCACGATGTCGAGGGCTATGGCCCCAACGGCCTGTTCAACGAGGGCTCCAAGGCCGTCAGCCTCGGACTGGATGCCGAGTACAAGAACGCCTACACCGCAGGCCTTTCCTACACCAACTTTTTTGGCGGCGATTACAACACCACCACAGACCGCGATTTCCTGGCGCTTAGCCTGGGCATGAGCTTCTGAGTACACCGAACGAGGACTACCGTGATGACTAAAAACAACAAGTACCTGATGCCGACCGGTGCACTGATGCTCAGCCTGATGGTCGCCAGCACGGCGATGGCCAAGGTTTCGCCGCAGGAAGCCGAGAAGCTGGGTACCACCCTGACGCCCATTGGCGCCGAGAAGGCCGGCAACGCCGACGGCAGCATCCCGGCCTGGACCGGTGGCCTGCCGACCAACGCCGGTAGCGTCGACAGCAAGGGCTTTCTGAGCGATCCGTTCGCCGATGAAAAGCCGTTGTTCACCATCACGGCGCAGAACGCCGCGAACTACAAGGACAAGCTGTCGGCCGGGCAGATGGCGATGCTGGCGCGCTATCCGGACACCTACAAGATTCCGGTCTACAAAACCCACCGCACCGCGGCGGTGCCCCAGAACATCTATGCCGCGGCCAAAATCAGCGCCCTCAATACCGAAGGGGTTGATGGCGGTAACGGTTTGACCGGTTTCAACGACAGCCGCTACTACGCCTTCCCCGTGCCCAAGTCGGGCGTGGAGGTGGTGTGGAACCACACCACCCGCTACCGCGGCGGCAACATCAAGCGCCTGATGACCCGCGTGCAACCGCAGGCCGACGGCGCGTTCAGCATCGTCAAGTTCGAGGACGAGATCTCCTACCCGGCGGAACTGGCGGACCAGGGCACGGACAAGGTCGGCAATATCCTCTTCTACTTCATCCAGCGCGTTACAGCGCCTGCGCGATTGGCCGGTAGTGTGCTGCTGGTCCACGAGACCATCGACCAGGTCAAGGAACCGCGCCTGGCCTGGCTCTACAACGCTGGCCAGCGCCGGGTGCGGCGTGCCCCGCAAGTGGCCTACGATGGCCCGGCAACGGCTGCTGACGGACTGGCGACGTCAGACAACTACGACATGTTCAACGGTGCCCCGGACCGTTACGACTGGCAGTTGGTGGGCAAGAAGGAGATGTACATTCCGTACAACAGCTACAAACTCGACTCGCCAAACCTAAAGTACGAGGATGTACTCAAGGCCGGCCACATCAATCAGGACCTGACCCGCTACGAACTGCACCGGGTGTGGGAGGTGGTGGCCAAGCTCAAGCCTAACGAGCGCCATATCTACGCCACCCGCCACATGTACTTCGACGAAGACAGTTGGGAGCTGGCCGAAGTTGACCACTACGACGGCCGGGGCCAGTTGTGGCGTGTGGGCGAAGGGCATATCCAGCAGTACTACCACAAGCAGGTGCCGGGCTATACCGCCGAAACCCTGTATGACCTGGTGGCGGGTCGCTACTCGGTGGTGGGCTTGAAGAACGAAGAAAAACGCAGCATCGAGTTCGGTTTCAAAAGTGTTGCTGCCAACTACACACCCGCTGCATTGCGCCAGGCGGGGGTTCGCTGACTCGCCGGCACGCCAATACCGCCTGCGCCTGCGCCTGCGGGCAGGCCGCAAAGGGGATCGACGCTGGTCTTTAAGGCAACCTTAGGGTTGCCTTTTTTTTGGTTCTTTACCTGAATCCTGGGGATTGCGCCTGGATGTGTACGTCGCAATCGCGGGGCAAGCCCGCTCCTACCGGGGGCGTCAGTGTCACCTTATGGAAGGGGTAAGCCCACAGGCGTAGCACCAACACCGCCCACGGAATCACGTGAAGCACCTTTTTCTCGCTCGTTGTTTGCGTTGAGCCGCCCAGCGCTGCAACATGCCGCTACAAAGAACAATAAATTGAATGTGCCAATGTCCCAGCCCAACAGCCCCTCTGCCATCACCGCAGGCCCGCCCCGACTGATGCCGGGCCATGTATTGCGCCCGCGTTTGAGCGAGGCATTGCTGAGCGCCCATTGCCGTTGCGCCTGCTCTGTGCCCCGGTCGGCAGTGGCAAGAGTGCGCTGTTGAGCGAGTGCGCCCAGCAATGCCCGGCAGACACCCGTTTGCTTTATGTGAACCTGCGCGGCAAGGCCCTCAGCCCCCAGGCCTTGCTGCAACGCCTGGCCGATGCCCTCGGCATGGCGGGCGATGACTCCGGGCAGATCAGGCAGCACCTGGACATTCCATCGTCTGCCGTGTGGCTGATGATCGACGACTACCCACGCCTGCCCGACACGGCGCTGGACGAGGCGCTCAATGACCTGATCCTCAACGCCTCCCCACGGATCAGCTGGTGGCTGGCCTGTCGCCGTCGGCCGGCGTTGCAACTGACGCGCCTGTTGCTCGATGGCGATCTGTTCGAGCTGGGCAGTGCCGAGCTGGGCTTCAACGAACACGAACTGGGCGAGCTGTTGCACCACAAAGGGCTGCAGTGGCCGTGGCCGGTCATCAGCGACCTGCGCGACGACTCCCAGGGCTGGTGCGCCGGGATTCGCTTATACCTGCTGGCGTTGAAAACCCAGACCGCGCCGCTACCGTTCGCGTCGGCCGATGCCTTGCTGTACCAGTACCTGCGCCGGGAACTGCTGGACGAACTGCCCGAGCCGTGGCGACAGGCGCTGTTCACCTTTGCGCAGTTGCCGTACTTCGATGCGGGCTTGTGCGAGCATTTGCTCGGTGTCGGCGAGGGTGCGGGGTTGCTTGAGCAGATGAGCAACGGCGGGGTGTTCATTGAGCCCGTTGGCACTGACGGCCAGGTGTTTGAGGTGCAGCCAGCGGTCAAGCGCGCACTGGCCGGGGAGTTGCCCGAGACCCTGGCCAAAGCGGTATTTCGCAAGGCTTGTCAGTGGTATGTGAGCCAGGACAATGTGCGTCTGGCGCTGGAGTATGCGGTGCGGGCCGATCAACCCGAGATGGCCGCCAGCCTGATGCAGCGCTTCACCGGCGATGCCTTGCTGCAAGGCCGCAGCCTGGCGCAACTGATGCAATGGCGTCGCGAGCTGCCCCTTGAATTGCTGACCAGCACACCACGCCTGTTGATACTCAATGCCTGGGCCTTGCTGCTCAGTGGGCGACTCGACGAGGCGCAAGGCTATACCGATCAGTTGACGCGTTTTTTGCCGCAGCCCGATGCCCAGCGCCAGTTCGAGCTGATCGCCCAATGGAAGGCCTTGTGCGGCAACATTGCCTTCCATCGAGGCCAGGGCCGGCAAGCCCTGGCCTGGTTGACCGAAGCGGTTGCCGAACTGCCCGAGCGCGCCTGGAGCCAGCGCCTGTTCAGTAAGGCCTTGCTCGTGGAGCTGGCCTTGATCGAAGGGCGTCTGGATGAGGCGCTGGAACTCAATCGCAACGCCACCAAGCAGGCACGGGAACAGGCCAGCCTGGCCATGGAAAGTGTCATGGCCCTGGCGCACGTGAAGCTGCTGGAGATTCGCGGAGAGTTGTTGCGCGCCGAGACTCTGCTCAAGCGCCTGTACACCGAGCTGACCCAGGCCTGGGGCGCCGAAGCCAGCCCGATGCGCGGGCGCGTGCAACTGCGCCAGGCGTCGATCCTGGTCCAGCTTGGGCGTTATCAGGAGGCAGAAACAGCGTTCCAGTCCGGGCTTCAGGAATGCCAGATCTGCGGCGATCTTGCGGCCTTCTGGGGGTATTTGGGCCTGGCCGAGCTGGACGGCGTTCAGGGCAATATGGCCCAGGCCTTTTCGCGGATCTCCGATGCCGAGCGCGCGATGCAGTACAACCTGATCAGCGAGTCGATCTACCAGGGCTTTGTGCTGCGAGCCAAGGGGCGCTTGTGGCTGCACCAGGGCCGCACGGTGCAAGTCGAGAAAGCCCTGAGCGCATTGCCAGGGTCGGCGCTGGAGTATTCCCCCTATGGTGTGCCTGATCTTCACCTGCGCCTGTACTTGCTCAAGCTCCAGGCCAATCTGGCCGGCGGCGCCGTGGAGACGGCGCTGGCCCAGCTGACGCAATTGCACCAGCAGGTACACAGCGAAGGCCGGCGGGCGTTGGCCTGTGAAGTGGGGTTCAGCCTGGCTGAGGCGCTGCATGCCGACAACAAGCCTGCCCAGGCCAAGCAAATGCTCCTGGATAGCCTGGCCCAGGCCCGGCAGATGGGGCTGGCCAGCGTCGAGCGCGCCTTTGCCTTGCGCAACCCGGCGCTGAGCCGTTGGGCGGGTGAAGCCTCCAGCAGCGAAGGCGAGCCCGCGGCGCTGTTGAGTCGTCGAGAAATGGACGTGCTCAAGCTGATCGCCCAGGGGTTTTCCAATCAGCAGATTGCCGAGAGCCTGTTCATTTCATTGCACACGGTGAAAACCCATGCGCAGCGGATCAACTTCAAACTGGGGGTAGAACGGCGTACCCAGGCAGTGGCCAGGGCCAAGGAATTGGGGCTGAACGGATAACGCGCCTCCGGTCGGCAATACACCCGCTGTAACGTGGGATTCAGTGAACTCGAATGAACCCAGTCGATCGTCACTCGCTCTACCGAGAAACACCGGGTGGAGACGGCCATGACCGTTGATGAAAGAGCAAAGGCCTTATCGGCCTGGCACGCGCTGTTCACGACGCGGGACGCACACATGGGGCCGGCGGATCAGTACGAAAGGCTGATCGGTCTGGCGGACTCGTATCAGCACCAGGACCTGATAACGATTGAAGAGAAGAACGCGATGATCCTGCGGGCGACTGAGCACTACGCGAGTGCGGTGCAGACGTTGGTGCAGGGCACAGTGTAGGGGTGGCCAGATCACGGTAAGTCGACCGAGCAGGGATCTTTTACTATCGAGGCCGGTCAGAATTTGATACCTGCCTGTGGATTTCGACGCGATGCCATGTCATGAGGAAAGCGACCTCCTGACGGCGCTGTGAAAGGCGGCAAGGCTCCAGGGCTTGGCAAGAAACGACACATGTGGCGGGAACTGATCTTTCTGGGCCCGCTCATTTCCGGAGGTGACAATGACCGGCAATCCAGGCCAGCGCTGCCAGATGATCGTCGCCAGCTTCACCCCATTCATGCTTCCGGGCATGTTGATGTCCGTGACGACGAGCGCGATGACCGGGGTGCTTTCCAGCAGGGCCAAGGCATCGTCTGCGTTTGCACAGTCGATTACGCCCAGACCCAGCACAGCGATCGCTTCAGCCATCAATGTTCGCAGGGTTTCATCGTCTTCAACGACCAGCACGGTAGATAACATAACCACCCCCCAGGCTCTCCTATACTGTGGAGCCTGTTCGTTTGCAGATCGCTTAAGGTGCGCGACGGATGGTAAGCGGCAAAGGTGTTTTGCAGGCTGCACTTTCCAGCCTGGTAAACATCGTCAAGGAGTTGAGATCTAGGGGTGAGCTATGCGGCTTTCAAACTTTATCCTGGGCAATCTTGAGTCAGTCCTGCAGGAGTGGGAAGCCTTTGCCAGAACGGTGGAAATCCCCCGGCAGGTGCTGGACGCTACAGGGTTGCGAAACCACGCCGTGGATATTTTGAAGGCTGTTGCACTGGACATGCGCACGCCGCAAACACGTCAAGAGCAAATCGACAAGTCGCAGGGCCTGGGGCCCCAGTCTGTAGCCGAAACAGCCGCACAAACCCACGCCGTACTGCGACTGCTGAATGGGTTTTCGCTGGATCAGATGGTTTCGGAATATCGAGCGCTGCGGTCCAGTGTACTCAGGTTATGGCTGGCCCAGTCGGTTGCCCAGGATGAGCATCACGTCGCGGACATGATCCGCTTCAATGAGGCGATTGACCAAGCACTGGTGGAGTCGATTTCTGCCTATGGCCTCGCCGTAGAGACCAATCGCAAGATGTTACTCGGGGTATTGGGGCATGACCTGAGAACCCCGCTCACCGCGGTGATAATGGGCGCTGATTTACTGCACCAGGCAACCGAGCTCAATGACCGCCACAAAATGCTGGCATCACAAATAGCCGCCGCCGGCCAACGTGCCAACCAGATCGTCAATGATTTGCTCGATCTGGCGCGTTGCAACCTGGGCGCAGGGATCCCGATACAACTGCAATCCATCGACTTGGGCGCCGTCTGTGCGTCGGTCGTGGCAGAAGTGACAGCGTCGTATCCCCAGGCGCAATTCATTTTCAAGGACGTCTGTGAAGTGTTGGGTGAGTTCGACCCCGTGCGCATGGGCCAAGCGTTTTCAAATCTTCTTGCCAATGCGGCGCAACATGGGGACCTGGAGCGCCCGATCTACGTAACACTGAAAAAGGAGCGCGCAGACGTTTATTTTGCCGTGACGAACTTCGGTGAACCGATTCCTTCCAGCGCACTGCCTTTTCTCTTCAATCCCGAAGGTCGCTTTTCAAGGTTCGCGAGTAATGAACAGGGCTCTTCAGCAGGCTTGGGGTTGGGGCTGTTCATTGCTGCAGAGATTGTTACCGGACATCGGGGGCGCATTGAAGTCGAATCGACGGCAGAGCGGGGCACGACGTTCCGGATAGTGTTGCCGCTAGGCTAGCAATCGAAATGACAGACGGCGCCCAGAAGGGCGCCGTCTTATCACAGCGATGTACTGCTTTTAATCACACGCTTGCCTTGCTCAGTTTTGACTCTGGCAGTTGGTTCCCGCCGTGCGGTACTCCAGGATATTCAGATTGCCACTTGAATCTTCGTACGTTAATTGTGCAGGCATGACATCGCAGTATGTTCGCGTCGAAGTAACGTTAATGACTTTGGCGATATCCAGTTCCATTCCATAACGATAGTGCACAACTTCCGGTGGCTGTTTACCTTGGGTGACGGCACGTGCACGCATCGCTTGTTCATTTGCCTGAATCATCGGCCCATGCACCGGGTCGGCACTACCCTGCGCCATTGCGAAAGAGGAAGTGGTCAGGATCAGCAAGGCGCCTATGGCGTTCAATGATTTCATGGCTCATCACTCCGGTGGGTGTGATGCAAGAATAAGGTTTCGCACCTTTCACCCGGATGATGCAGGGATTACATCCGCGTCAGCCAACGGCTCTGTACTTTCTTTGCCTGTGATCACTTCTCCTTACAGGCTGCCTACCAGATGGCCACCATCCACCGCCAACACCGCGCCGGTCATGAACGCACCGGCTTCGCTCGCCAGCAGCAGGAAGGGGCCTTCCAGTTCCTCCAGGCTACCCAGGCGCCGCATCGGCACGACGTCGCGGATGTAGGCCTGGCCTTTGTCGCTGTCGAAGTAGCCGTCGGTCATCTCGGTCTTGAAGTAACCCGGTGCAATCGCATTGACGCGGATCTGGTAGCGCGCCAGTTCCAGGGCCAGGGATTTGCTCAGTTGCACCACGCCGGCCTTCGCCGCGCAGTAATGGCTGTAGCCGGTGCCGACGCGCAGGCCGAGCATCGAGGCGATGTTGACGATGCTGCCAGGGCGCTGCGCCTTGGCCAGTCGTTGCGCCGCGCACTGGGCCACGCGCCAGACGCCGTCAAGGTTGGTCGACAGCATCGCGCGCCAGTCCGCCTCGCTGATGTCCAGGACGCGCTGGCCATTGCCGATGCCGGCATTGTTGAGCACCACGTCAACCACGCCGAACGTGGCCTCGGCGGCATCGAACGCGGCTTCGACACTGTCCCGGTCGGTCACGTCCAGCGCCACGGCCAGGGCCTCGCCACCGGCTTCGCCGATATCGCCTGCCAGCTGTTGCAAACGCTCGACACGCCGGGCACCGAGCACCACGCGCGCGCCCGCTTTGCTCGCCACGCGGGCGAGATGTGCACCAATACCGCTTGAAGCACCGGTGACCAGCACCGTCTTGCCGGTCAGGGAAAATCTGTTCAGTCCATCCATCACACCACCTCGAATACGTTAGCCGTACGGCCCCACGGCGGGGGCCGTATCTCATTCAGATTCGTTCGATACCCGTCTTGCCGGCAGCGACCAGGCGCTCCAGCAACGGCGCCGGCTGGAACCACATCTCGCCGTATTCGCCGAGTGCCTTGCGGTAGTGGAGAATACCGGCCAGCACCTTGTCCAGGCCAATCTGCTCGGCATAGTGCAGCGGGCCACCGAGCCAGGCCGGGAAGCCGTAGCCGTTGATCCACACAAGGTCGATATCGCCACTGCGCTCGGCAATGCCTTCGTCGAGCAACTGGATGCCTTCGTTGATCAGCATGAACAGGCAGCGATCATGGATTTCCTCAGCAGTGATCGGCCGGCGCGGGATGTCCAGTTCGCCGGCGATGCGTTCAGCCAGGGTGATGACCTCGAAGTCATCCTTGCGCTCGCGACCCTCGTAGATGTAGGCACCACGCTTGGTCTTCTGACCGAAGCGCCCGAGGGCGTTCAGCTCATCGGCGATCCGGCAGTAGCTCGGGTCATGGGCAATGGCGTCACGACGGGACTCGCGCACCAGGAAGCTGACGTCGATCCCGGCCAGGTCGTGCATGGCCATGACCCCCATGGCCAGGCCCAGGTCCGTCAGCACCTGGTCAATCTGCGCCGGCGCCGCACCCTCCAGCACCATGCGATGGGCCTCGCGGGAGTAGGGTTCGAGCATGCGATTGCCAATGAAACCGAAGCACACGCCAGAGACCACGGGGATCTTGCCGATGGTCTTGCCCAGCTTCAGTGCGGTTGCCAGCACATCCGGCGCGGTGAGCTTGCCGCGCACCACTTCGAGCAGGCGCATCACGTTGGCCGGGCTGAAGAAGTGCAGGCCGATGACATCCTGCGGCCGGCGCGTGACCGCCGCGATCAGGTCGACATCGAGGGTCGAGGTGTTGCTGGCCAGAATCGCGCCCGGCTTGCACACCTCATCCAGGGTGCGGAACACCTGCTGCTTGATCGGCAGGCTTTCAAACACCGCCTCGATCACCAGGTCGCACTCGGCGATGTCGGCATAGTCGAGGGTGCCGGTGAGCAACGCCATGCGCTGGTCCAGCTCGGCCTGGGTCAGCTTGCCGCGTTGCAGGCTGATCGCATAGCTGTTGCGGATTTGCCCCAGCCCACGCTCAAGGGCCTCGGGCTTGAGTTCCAGCAAGGTGACGGGGATGCCCACGTTGGCGAAGTTCATGGCGATGCCACCGCCCATGGTCCCGGCGCCGATCACGGCGACCCTGTTGACCGGACGCAGCGGGGTCGAGGCGCCGACACCGGCCACTTTGCCGGCTTCACGCTCGGCAAAGAACACGTGGCGCAGAGCCCGGGATTGCAGGGAGGCTTCGGCTTCCTTGAACAGGGCGACTTCGCGTTGCAGGCCGGCGTCCAGTGGCAGCACGCAGGCCGACTCAACGGCCGCCAGCACCAGGCGTGGCGCCAGGCGGTTTTTCCAGCGCGGTTCGTGGCTGGCGCGATAGCGTGCGAAAAAGTCTTCGGGCAGGCCGACGGCCGGATCTGGATAAGGCTCTGCGGGGCGCGCGGGTGCGCCTTCGCGGATCAACGCTTGGGCGAATTGGCGCGCGCCATCGAGCAGGCCGTCGCTCTCCTGCAGCAGGCGGTCGACCAAGCCCAGGTCCAGAGCACGGTCGGCGCTGACCGGCTGGCCGGAAATCATCATCTCGAGGGCAGGCTCTGCACCGATCAGGCGTGGCAAGCGTTGCGTCCCGCCTGCGCCGGGCAGCAGCCCCAGGTTGATTTCCGGCAGGCCGAGGCGGGCGCTGGCCGCGCTGACCCGGTAGCCGCAGGCCAGTGCCAGTTCCAGCCCGCCACCGAGGGCGAAGCGACCGATGCAGGCAATCAGCGGTTTGTCGATCCGGGTCAGGCGCAGCAAAAGGTCGGGCAGGGCAGGCGCGGCAAAGGAGGCGGGGAGACCGAACTCGCTGATATCGGCGCCGGCACAGAACAGTCCGCTGTCGCCGTGCACAATGATCGCCTTGACGACAGGGTCGCTGGAGGCGCGCTCACAGGCATCGAGAAGGGCCGCACGCAGCGGTTGTCCGAGGGCGTTGACGGGCTTTGAGGCCAGGCCGATCAGCGCGAGGTTGTCTTCGACGTGGTAGGTGACCAAATGGCTCATGGGCGTTCCTGAAGGTAGTTAAAGGGCTGATGGGCTTGTTGTGGGAGCGGGCTTGCCCCGCGATTGCGGTGTGACAGGAACACTGCAATCGCGGGACGAGCCCGCCCCCACAGAGGACCACACAAGACTTTGCATGCAGGGCTTAGAACCAGCTGTCCTGCATGTAGTAGGCGACATGGTTGGCCTCGCTGAGCAGGCGCGCCTGGGACGCCAGCGCCGCCAGTTCCCAGGTCATGAAGTAGTGCGCGGCCTGCAACTTGCCCTGGTAAAAGTCGACATCGCTGCCCGTGGCGCCTGCATTCAGGGCGCGGCTGGCCAGCAGTGCCTTGCGCAACCAGATCCAGCCGACGACCACGCGGCCAAAAATGTCCAGGTACGGCGTGGCGTTGGCCATGCCCAGGTTGGCATCGGCCGCCACTTGCGCTTGCAGGCTGGCGGTGACCTGCTCGAGGACGCTCAGGGCATCGGCCAAACTTGCCGCCAGCGGCGCGCAATGGCTGTCACTGTTGGCGGCGAGCAGGGTGGCCAGCACTTCGGTGATGAACAGTCGATAACCGTCGCCCCCGCGCGGTCCCAGCTTGCGACCGAGCAGGTCGATCGCCTGGATGCCTTCGGTGCCCTCATGGATCGGGTTCAGGCGGTTATCGCGGTAGTACTGCTCAAGCGGGTACTCGCGGGTATAACCGGCGCCGCCCAGGACCTGCACGCCAATCTCGGAGGCGAGCAGGCCGTAGCGCGACGGGAAGGTCTTGACCACCGGCGTGAGTACGTCGAGCAGCTCGGCGGCGTTGCTGCGTTCCAGCGCCGTGGGGGCGGTGTGGGCATCTTCGACCAGGCTGCTGGCGTACAGGCACAGCGCCAGGCTGCCCTCGGCGTAGACCTTCTGTTGCAGCAGCATCCTGCGCACATCGGCGTGCTCGACGATGCGTACTTGCGCCGCCGCCGGGTTCTTGTTGCCGGGCAGGCGCCCTTGTGGACGCTGGCGCGCGTAGTCCAGAGCGTGGATGTAGCTCTGATACGCCAGGCTGGCGGCCCCCAGGCCAACACCGATCCGGGCCTCGTTCATCATCTGGAACATGTAGCTCAGGCCCTGGTGCGCTTCGCCGACCAGATAACCCACGGCGCCATCGTGCTCGCCAAAGCTGAGCACGGTGGAGGTGGTGTTGCGATAGCCCATCTTGTGCAGCAAGCCGGCCAGGGCCACGTCGTTGCGTTCACCCACAGTGCCGTCGGCATTGACCAGGAACTTGGGCACCAGGAACAGCGAAATGCCCTTGGTTCCGGCGGGCGCTCCGTCGATACGGGCCAGCACCATGTGCACGATGTTATCGGTCAGTTCGTGGTCGCCACCGGAGATGAACATCTTCTGGCCGAAAATGCGGTAGGTGCCGTTTTCCGCCGGGCGGGCGAGGGTGCGCAAATCGCCCAGCGCCGAACCCTGACCCGGCTCGGTGAGGGCCATGGTGCCACTGAAACGGCCATCGAGCATGGGCGCCAGGAAGCGCTCGCGTAGCTGTGGCCCGGCAAAGGCCTTCACCAGGTTGGTCGCGCCGATGCTCAGGAAGGAGTAGGCGACGGTGGAGATGTTGGCTGCGTTGAAATACGCCATGCAGGCGCGCAGCACGACTTCCGGCAGTTGCAGGCCGCCGTCCTCGAAATCGTGGTGAGCGGCCAGGAACCCGGCCTCGGCGAAGGCATCCCAGGCCACTTTGGTCTCGGGAATCATGTGCACCCGCTCGCCATCGAACGTCGGCTCGTTGGCATCACCCTTGTGGTTGTGCGGGGCGAAGCGTTCGGCGGCGATCTGCCGGGCGGTGGTGAGAGAGGCGTCGAACACGCCACGATCGTGGTCCGCGTAGCGAGGGCGTTGCAACAGCGCCTCGGTATCGAGCAGCTCGTAGAGCTGAAAGTGCAACTCGCGCTCGTTGAGCAGCAGGTCAGTCATGGCATCTCTCGTCAGACAGTGTTCAGTGGGGGCCATGCCCTGAGGCATGGCCTGTTACAGGCCTCCACAATAGAGCGATGTTGCAGGCTTTATACCCCTCCTTTGGGGTAGGCCGAACCCTCTCAGTTCAGCGGTTGCGCCACCGGAAACGACCAGGCGCCGTCCAGTATTTCGGCGTGCGGCCGGTACAGGCGCACGGTGTAGTTCCAGCCCTCGGTGATCGGCAGGCAGTTGACGGACGTTCCATCGCAGCCGCCAAACTGAATGGCCGCCAGGCCATCGGCGCCGCGTTTGGCCGTCAGGCTGTTGAGCGAATAGGCATTGATGGCGTTGGGCTCGAAGTAACCCTTGGCGTTGTACACACTGACTGACCAGAAGGCGTCGACCGGCACGTCCTTGACCTTGAGCACATGCTGGGTCTTGCCGTCGTTTCGAGGCGGCGTCACCGTCAGGTAAAACGTGTCTTGCTCAGGGTTGCCGCCCCACGCCATCGCAGCACCGATCACATGCCGCACGGGGTCGACCTGATCGCGCGTGCCGAACATGTGCCGGGTATCGGGCAGTGTCGAGCCCAGTTGCACCAGGGCGTCGCGCACGGTTTTCTGGCTGACCGGGTCCCAGTTCGTAACGGCGAAGCTGCCGGTACTGGCCTGCTGGACCTTGATCGCGTCCTGGAGCGCATGGACCTGGTCGATATCCTTGGCCAGGCCCGGATCGAACAAGGTGCGCACACCGACAATGACGTAGCGCGTACCGGCCTGTTCACGGGTCAGCCGGTAACTGCCCTGGCCGTACACGAATGACGTCACGTAGTGATCTTCGTTGATCACCTGCATGGACATGTAGCGCGTGCCGGCGTTCGGCAAGGTGACCGTGACGGGCCCCGCATCCAGGTCGAAAATCGCCGCCGAATACAGGGTGTCGCGGTTGGGCCGCACCACGGTCTGCTTCGCGATGGCCATGGGCTCGCGATGGTGGTGAAACTTGCCGAAGCCATCCTGGGTGACGACGGCGCTGAAGTAGCGATCGGTCTCGGCGCGGACGAAGTTGTCCGGGTTTACCAGCACGTTCGCCTGGGCGGATGCAATCAGGAGGGGCGCCAGCAGCGCAAGGGTCGTGGTCAGGCAGATTGCAGGTTTGAACATGAGCAATGCTCCGTGCGATGGGGAGGGGCGAAAGCGCCGTCAATCAATTGATCCGTTGCAGCTCCGGACGCTTCCACTGGCCACTGAGGGCTTCAGGCTTGGGCCAGTACAGGCGCATGGCGATGATGAACGGGCCGTCGGGCGTCGGCAGCCAGTTGGCTTCCTTGTCCTTGCCGGGGGATTCGGGCTGGACATAGAACGTCAGGCCGCCATCGGCATCGCGCTTGAGGTCCGGCAGCATCGAGGAGTTGATCCGGTAGCGCTCAAGCGGGTTGGCAATCAACATCCGGGCCGGCAGGTTGTAGGGCGTAAGGGACCAGAACGAATTGACCGGAGGCAGCTCGCCGGGAACGAAACGCAGCACATAGCGGTGCTTGCCGGCATCCAGGGGTTGCCCGGCCGAATCGACGTAGTAGCTGGGATACAGGGCTTCGTCCTGGGAGTTGCCGTAGATGCCGCCAACGGTGCCACCCATCCGGTACAGGTAATTGTTGTTCAGATGCTCGCGTGTGCCGAAGACGTCGCCGCTGGACACCTTGCGGGCGTTGCGCAGTTTCTCGAACCCGGCGAAGTCGTTGCTCCAGGCCTGCGCCATGCCGTCCGCTACCGCCTGGCGCAGCTCGGGGGGCAGGGCGTCGGCATTGAAGGTTTGGCCAGGGCCGATCCCCAGTTTTGCGAAACGCTGCATCAGTGCCTGCTCACTGGGGTGGGTCGGGCAAAAACTCAGGACGAAGTTCAGCACCTTGAAAAACTCCAGTGACGAACGTTCCTGCGCCGTGGTCAACGGCGTGATGAAGTCGACCGCAGGGGCCGCCGGGGCGGGCTTGCCGAGGAATGCCGACAGCGGTTGCACCCTGTAGCCGGCCTGGACGCGCTTGACGTTGTCGATATCGGCCGGATTGAACAGCTGGGTACGGTAGAAGACGAAGGCGAATTGAGTCTCCGAGCGGATCACCCGTTGAATGCCGGGCGGTGTCGCGCCTTTCCAGTCGGGGCCGGCGAGCAGGAAGTTGCCGCCGCCATTGCCGGTGGAGCGGCTGCCAAGGTAGGCGAAGTTGAAGGTGTACTGGTCGACGAACTGCACCGAGAAGTAACGCCCGTCTTCCACCTTGGGCAAGGTCAGCACCAGCGGCTCACTGCGCAGATCCGCGCCGAGCTGTGAATACGGGGTATCGGCGTTGGGGGTCTGAATCGCCTGATCGTCGGGGGTGTAGACCCGTGCAGTGTTGTTCAGCTGGTTCCAGGGCGCTTTGAATTCCCGGCTGTTGCGGTCCACGAAGTACGAGTGCTGGACCCGATAGTGGTCCACCAGGGGGTATCCGTAGATATACGCCTCCTTGGCGATTGCCCGGGCCTCGTCGACGCTCAGCGTAGTGGCGGGTGCACTGCCATACGCAGTCGTTGCGCCAAGACAAGTCAACAAGGCGCCTGCGGCGATCCATGCACGTGATGGGCTCATGATTTCCTCCAATAGAAACATCAGGATTTGCGACGACGGCCTGACTGATAAAGCAGGCAGTGCATTCCGGTCGCGAAATGTCACTGCCCGCTCAGCCGGGGTGGGGATCAGCGCACGCCGGCGATGCGCAGTGCGGCAGGGGTGAAGTCGTTCATCTTGGCGGCCTTGCCGAACAGCGGCGCCTGTTTGGATTCGTTGATCATGGCCAGCACGTTGTAGCGACCGGCGATCAGGTCATAGATCCCCATCATCGCGTAGCCTGCCGCGCCCCGTTCGTAGTCGTTGACACCGTAGCCTTCACCCACACGCCAGAGTTGCCCGCGACCGTCGTAGTGGTCGACTTCGGCGATCTGCCAGGTGTCCTCGTCGAAGTAGAGGTCGCGCTTGGCATACACATGACGCTGACCCGGCTTCAGGGTGGCCTCGACATGCCAGACCCGGTGCAGCTCATAACGGGTCAGGTCCTGGTTGATATGGCCTGGCCGGATGATGTCGTCGTACTTGAGCTTGGGCGATTGCAGCTTGTAGTTGTTGTACGGGATGTACATCTCCTTCTTGCCGATCAGCTTCCAGTCGTAGCGATCCGGTGAGCCGTTCATCAAGTCGGTGTTGTCGGCGGTGCGCATGCCGTCGGAGCCGCTGCCCGGGCCGTCGTAGGCAATTTGCGGCGCGCGGCGTACCCGGCGCTGCCCGGCGTTGTAGACCCACGCCAGGCGTGGCTCCTTGACCTGGTCGATGGTCTCGTGAATCAGCACCACGCTGCCGGCCAGGCGGGAAGGGGCGGTGATTTCCTGTTTGTAGTAATACAGGACGTTATCGGCCCGGCCCGCTTCGACGCCTTCCATGAGTTGCGGGAACGCCAGTTCGTCGTTGTATTCGACAATCGAGTACGAGCCGTTGGATTGAGGCGCGGCCTGGGCGGCCTGGCGCACCATGTTGCCACCGCGATAGCGGTTGGTATGGTTCCAGTAGACCTCGACACCGCTCTTTGGAATCGGGAACGGGTAGTAGCGGGTCTGGTTGAAGTGATCCAGCCCACTGCCGTCGTTGATCAGCTGGGTGGTCACCGCGCTTTTGCGGGCAATCTCATAGATTTCCTTAGGGTTGGCGATGGTGCGTTGGGTTTTGTACACCGGGATCTTGTAGCTGTCCGGATAGCGTTTGAACATCGCCATTTGACCCGGTGTCAGCTTGTCCTTGTACTGCTCGGCGTTGCTCGCGGTGATGACGAACAGCGGCTTGTCCGAGGCAAACGGGTCGCCGAGAAAGTCCCGGTCAAGGGGCGCGGCGCCAGGCTTCAGGCCACCGGTCCAGGCCGGAATGCTGCCATCGGCGTTGCCGGCCTTTTCTGCGCCCAGCGGTGTCAGGTTGCCGTCCAGCTGGGCTGCTTCCTGCGGGGAAACCGCGGCCAGGACGCTGGTGGCCAGTAACGAGAGGGTCAGCGCGCCAGTGCGCAGCAGGGTTGTTGTTTTCATTGTTCGGGCTCCTCGGCCAGTGGTGCGTCAGAAGTTCACGCCGAAGCTGAGCGCGACGTAGTCACGATCGACGTTGGTGTTGAAATCGCCACCGAAGTAATCGGTGTAACTCAGGCTGGCGGTGTAGGTGTTCAGGTAGTCAGCATCCAGACCGAGGCTGACGGCCTTGGAACCTTCATCGAAGTTGGGGCCATAACCTTCGACGTCATGGGACCAGGCGAGGTTGGGTGACAGGTTGATGCCGGCGAACACGTTCTGGTAATCCAGCTTGCCGCGCAGTCGATAGCCCCAGCTGTTGCTGGTGTAGAAGCCGTGGCCGTTGCATTCCTGTGCCGGGTTGCTGGCCGACGGCGTGCCCACGGCAGTGCCGGCGCAGGTGGCCGGGCCCGTGGCGCCTTGCAGCTCGCCGGAGCCGAAGGACGGGCTGCGACCGAAGCGCAGGTCCGAACCATCTGCCTTGCCCAGGCCGTTGATGTGGTTGTAACCCACTTCGCCCACCAGGGTCAGACGGCTGGCGCCCAGTACCTGATCGAAGAACTGCGTTGCGGTCACCTGTGCCTGGGTCACGGGCATGCGCTTGTAGCCATTGACCTCGGCACCCAGGGTACGACCGGCAAAACCGGTGCCGATCAGCGGCGAGGTGGCACCAAAGGTGGCGGCGGAGAGCAGGTCGGCGGTGTTCAGCTGCAACGGCATGTTCGGCCGGTAGCTGACTTCGCCGCCCAGCGACACACCCTCGATGTTGGTCTGGAAGCTCAGGCCATACAGGCGAATGTCTTCGGGATAGTCGATGAAGTAGCGAACGCTGCGCGCCGAGGCGACGCCGCCCGCCGCGCTGGTCATCTGGTTGATGCTCAGGTACGGGCTGCGGCTGTGATAGTTCATCGCGTAGGCGCCGAACTCGGTGTCGTTGAGCTCCGGCACGTACCAGCGCAGGGCGAGGCCGTACTGGCCGCTGTCACTGGCGTCCTTGTCTTTGAGGCGCGGGATGTAAGCATTGTCGGTCCCCGCGGCGAGGGCGGCCAGGCCGCCGGTGTTGCTGGCCACGCCCGGCGGCAGGTCAAGGCCGGCGACCACCAGGCGGTCATTGCAGCCTTGCGGCACGCCGTCGGTACCAAAGAACGTTCCGCAGTTGTCGAGAACGGATTTGTCCCACTCCAACTGATAGAAGGCTTCGGCGGTGATGTTGTCGGCCAGGCCCTGGGACACGTAGAGCAGGTTGACCGGTATCAGGCCTTCTTTCACTTCCGCGCCCGGCCGGCGCAAGGCTGCGACATCCACCGGGTTGATGCTGTTGATCGAGTTGCCGATGAAGGTGCTTTCGCCCCAGCTGACCACTTGCTTGCCCAGGCGCACGGCGCCGACCTGATCGCCGAGGGTGTAGTTGTGGTAGACGAAGCTGTCGAGGAACATCGCGCCCGACGACTTGGCCGCGCGATCACGTCCCGCGTCATTGATGTCGTAGAACGGGCGGCTTTCGTCCATCAGCTCGAAGTCATACCAATACTTGCCGCGTACAAAGGCGCCGCTGTCGCCGTACTTCAACTCCAGGTCGTGCACGCCCTTGAAGATCTTCGAGAAGGTTTCACCCTTTTTGAAGTTCAGGCGGTTGTCGTCGGTGGTGCGCGAGGCGGACTCACCTCCGCTGACACCCTGGGAGTTGTTGTTGGAAATGAATTGCTTGTCCGGGTTGGCCGTCGACCAGCTGGCGCCGATCGACAACGATGAGTCGAACGAGCCCTGGATTTCCCCGATAGTGAAATCAACCGCGTGAGCTTCAGTGCTCGCGACAGTGGCCACCGTTACCGCTAAGGCCAGCAGGCTTGGCTGGAAGACGCCGCGCTTTGTTGTTTTTGTCATGCGGTTTCTCTGCTACAGGATGTTGTGGAGCGGCCATCCTATGCAGGCCAAGCGAAAGCCTGAATTGCCTGATCAGGTAATTTTGCGCATGACCTGAAAGCATTATCCGGCTCGGCTGAGCCGTACTTTTCTGTCTCATTGGTCAAGGATTTCCCGGGTTGCGACGGGCGGTGTTGCTGAAGGTAACAAGTGTGGGCACGGCTCTGGCACGCGCTTTTCACCCGCCTCTTACGCCAAGCTCCCCCAGGGCGCTTGATGAAAATACCTCGAACGACGGATGGGTAAGCGCTGCAACGCGCGTGAAGATGGCCTGAATTCTTGTCCAGGGCTTCGGGTTACGGGGCCATGTTCGATATCAGGAGGGCTGCGCGCCCATGCTGCTTTCAATGACGCGTCGGGATCAAGGCAAGGTGGCGGCTACCGGCGGCACTCGCGTTGCCAATCTGCCCCGTTTGCCTGCCGTCTATCTGCCTCGGGCGAGACTGCTCGACGCGCTGCTTGAGAGTGCGCAGCGCCTGCGCCTGCTGTGTGCTCCGGCGGGTTACGGAAAGTCGGCCTTGCTCAATGAGTGCCTGCGCCAGTGCAACCCTGAACGCTGGGCGTGGCTTGACTTCAAAGGCCAATCACTGACGCTGGCGCAATTTTGCCAGCGGCTTGCAACGAGCCTCAATGTCGAGGCAGCGGACGCTCGCGATCCCCAGACCCTGCTGATATGGCTGGAGCACAGCGAAGAAGCCTGCTGGCTGGTGCTGGACGATTACCCGGCCCACGCCTGCCCGGAGCTCGATGCCTGGATCGACCAGCTGCTGCGCTCGCACGGGCAAGCCCGGCTCTGGGTCAGTTGCCGGCAACGGCCGAACTGGAAGCTGGCGCGCTTGCTGCTGGAGGGTGAACTGCTTGAGTTCGGTGCCGGGCAACTGGCCTTCGATCGCGAAGAGTTCGAGACGCTTGTCGATTTGCTGGACCCCAGCGTCGAGGCTGCGACGCGCGACACACTGTGGCACCAGACCCACGGCTGGTGCGCCGGTACGTTCCTGTTGCTCAACGGCAACGGCCGCCAGGACCGGGCAGGGGCGTTGTGGATGCGCGATTACCTGGGCGGCGAACTCCTGGCGCGTGTCGACGCGGATGAACGCAGGCTGTTGCTGGGAATAGCGCATTTGCCTCGGGTGTCCACCACGCTCTGCGATCAGCTCTGGCCCGACATGGAGGCCGGGAGTGTCTTTCGCCGGTTGCTGCAATCGCAATCGTTTTTCGCGCCGCTGGACAGCGAGGCACAGTGGTATTGCCTGTTTCCTGCCGTGGCACAGGCGCTGCAAGGCGAGCTGAATGCCGCGGGCGTCAGTCAGGTGCGCTTGAGCGCTTGTCGCCTGCTCTGCAATGACGGGTTTGTCGACGAGGCCGTGGAGCTGGCGCTGTCCATCGGTTACGTGGATGTGGCGGCCTGCTACATGGAACGCCTGACGCTGGACTGGCTGCTGATCGAACGCAACCTGTTCACCTGGCTCGATTGGCGTGCGCGCTTGCCCTTGCGCCTGCTGGAGTGCACGCCAAACCTGATCTACATGAATGCCAGGGCGTTGCTGAGCAGTTGGCGCCTGGACGAGGCGCAAGCCTGTATCGCGCGCCTGACCCGGATTTCCCCGCAGCCCAAGGCGGCGGTCAACGTGAGGATTCTGGCCAACTGGCAGGCACTGGAGGGTACGTTGCAGGGGCTGCTGGGTAACGCCGACGGCGCGTTCGAGCATTGCGAGTCGGCCTTGCAGCACCTGGAGCTGCGTGACTGGCAGTCCTCGTTCCTGTGCTATTCCACCCTGGCGCGGGTTTCGATGGCCGCCGGCGAGCGCGAGCAGGCCGAACGATTGCTCCAGGCCTGCCTGGCCCTGGCGCGCAACCAGGGTTGCCTGGCCAGCGAGGTGCTGATCAATGCCGATCGCATTCGTCAGCTGATACTGGGCGGCGCGTTGCTCGAGGCCGAGGTTCTGGTGCAGGAGTGCTTGGGCCTGGTCGCCCGGCTGAGTGGTCGGCACAGCCTGTTACTGGGGCGTTTGCACCTGTTGCAGGGCGAGTTGCACCTGCTGGGCGGCGATCTCGATGCCAGTGAACACGCGTTGGAGCGGGCGCTGGCGTTCGGCACGGAAAGTGGCGACCCCTACACCCTGCATGCGCTGATCGGCTTGTCCGAAGTGCACGCCTGTCGTGGCGACGTTGAACAGGCACAGACCTGCCTGAGCAAGGCGACACGCGCCATGCAGTGCGCGAAGGTCAAGGAAAGCTGTTATCAGGCGATCATCGCCTATCAACATCTGCGCTTGCTGGCGCGGCAAGGGGCCTGGGCGCGGATGTTGCCGATGGCGCTGACGGCCCGGGCCTACGTTCAGGGCGAGGGCGTGCAACTGCCACCGCTGCATGCGCCTTCGTTGCGCCAGCGCATCGAGCTGATGGTGGCCCTGGGCGAACAGGGCACCGGCCAGAGTGAGGCGGCGCGGGAGCGGTTGGTGGCGTTGCTGGCGGACTGTGAACGCAGGGGGTTCGGCAGCTTGATCCATGAGGTGCACGTGGCGTTGGCGCGAACCGGTGCACAATCCTGCTTGCCATCCCTTCAGGTGCAGGTAGCGCTTGCGCCCATGAGCCTGGTGGCCAGCCCGCCGCCGGGTCCTGCGGCGGCCCCGCGGCCCGGGCTGGAACTGACACCCCGGGAGGTCGCGGTGCTGGAGCTGGTCGCCCAGGGTCTGTCCAATCAGGAAATCAGCGATCAGCTGTTCATCTCGCTCAATACGGTCAAGGCCCACACCGTGCATATCAACCACAAGCTGGGTGTCAAACGGCGTACGCAAGCGGTGATGCTGGCCAAGGCGATGGGGGTGCTGGCCTGACCTACCTCAATCAAGCAGCCCCTTGGCACGGGCAATGGCGATGACTTCCGTGCGGCTCTGGGCGCCCAGTTTCGCGCTGATGTTGCGCAGGTGGGTTTTGACCGTGTGCTCGGACAAGTGCATCTGTTCGGCGATGGCCCGGTTACGGTTGCCGGCGGCCAGCAACCGAATGACATGGAGCTCGCGCGTGGTCAGCTGAGCGTCCGCCTCCTGGGTACTGGCCTGGGGTTGTGAACGCTGGGTGGCGCTGCACTGCAGCAGGTGCGTGAGGAACTCCGGCGCGACGCCCAGGCTCTTGCATTGGGCCTTGTACGACACCGCCCAGCGCTGGAGCAGTTTTGCCAGGGTCGGGCCCTCATCGAGAAAGGTACGGATAAAACCTTCGTCGCTGGCCAGCTGAAGGGCTTGGGTGAGGCTGTCCAGTGCCTCCTTGTGTCGGCCCAGGCCCTCCAGTGCCAGGGCGTAGAGCACGCGCAGCTTCAGGGCCCGGCGGTGGTGCTGACGTTCCAGGGCCTCGCGGATGGCCGCTTGCAGGGCCGTGGCAGCGCTGTCGTGTTCACCCTGGAAAATGCGCAGCCGCTGGCGAGCGATGAACGGGGTATCGGTATCGCAGCTGTACAGCAAAAGGTCCGGACGGTCCCAATCACCGGCCAGATCGGCGTTGTGCAGGGCCACGGCAGCGACACTCAGTTGGTTTTCAAGCATCGCCACATGGGCGCGCTCCAGCCACGCAGCACAATGCATCCGCAGCGACCCACTGCGCCGCCCCAGTTGTTCCAGTTCGGCCAGTTGCTGCACCCAGACAGCACGCTCGCCGTGATGGTAGGCGATGCGCGCGAGCAAGACATGCCGGACGATCATCGAGTCCGGGCCGCCGCTGTCGAGGGCATAGACAGGGATATCACTGAGCAACTGCCGGGCGTCGCCGAGCTCATCGACTTCATACCGCGTCAGCGCACGCAGGATATTCAGCGAAGGCCGGCCACCGGCCCACTTGCCTTCGGGCCTTTGTGCCTGATCCTCGCTGGCGGCGTGCAGGCGGGCGATGGCGCTTGCCAGGCGTCCCTGGATCAAGTCGAAGATGCATTCCACGCAGACGACAATGCTGTCGACAATGCTCGAGCGGTTCTGCCCAACCGGGTGGACCATTCGCGTCAACAACGCTCGGGCCTGTTCATAGCGGCCGGTGGCGACCATGCAATAGGCCAGCGTCGTGGCGATCATGCCGTGCTGCAGGACGTCGCCTGGCGGTGTGCGTTCTATCTGCACCAGGCCCGTTGCATAGGCGGCATCGATCTGGTCGGTGAACACCTGTAGCAGGCAGCGAATCGTGTCGGTTTGCGGGTTGGCGCGATGGCGTTCGATCCGGGCCATGGCGTCCTGATAGCGGCGATCGAGCACCAGCGTCCAGGCATGGGCCAGGGCCAGCCGCGGAAATCGGTCCAGCCGCGGTTCGGGAATCTGTGCAAACCAACGCAACAGCAGCCGCAGCCGACCGGCATCGATCAACAGGTCCAGGTGCCGGTCGATCTGTTCGCTCGCGCTGTCGGTATCCCCGGCCAGCAGGTAATGCTCGATCGCCGCCTCCGGCTGCTGCTGCGCGAGGTACCACCGGGCGGCCATCGCGTGCAGTTGTGCGGCCTTGCCTGGCTGCTGGCGCTCAAGTGCACGGTGCAGGAACTCGGTGAACAGGGGGTGATAGCGGAACCAGCGATGCTGTTCGTCCACCGTCTGGATGAACAGGTTGGCGCGTTGCAGCGCGTCGATCATTGCCTGGCTGTCGCTGCGCGCGGTCACCGCATCGCACAGCGCGGCACTGAAGCGCCCAAGGACGCTGCTGTGCAGCAGGAACTGGCGACATTCATCGGTCTGGCGCCCGAGGATGTCCTCGGCCAGGTAGTCCGTCAGCTCCAGGTTGACGCCGCGCAGCGAGGTCACGAAGTCGGCCGCGGACGTGCGCCCTCGCAATGACAACGTGCTCAGGTAAAGCGCGGTGATCCAGCCTTCGGTGCGTTGTTGCAGCGTGGCAATGTCGACGTCCTCAAGCGCCAGGCCGCACTTTTCTCGGATGAAGGTGGTGGTCTCGACCAGGCTCATGCGCAGGGCGTCGGTGGTGATGTCGCGCATTTGCCCGTGGGCGCGCAAACGGCCCAGGGCGATATCTGGTGTGGTTCTTGAAGCGATGACCAGCAACCCGCACGGCGGCAGGGCCGCCAGCAATTGCCGGAAAAAACCCAGTGCCGGGGCCGATTCCAGGGTTTCAAAGTCGTCGAGAAAAATCGCAAAGGGCTGCTCCAGCGCGCCGAGATTCTCCAGCAGCGCCTGGGGGCTGAAGTCGTTCGGTCGCTCGTTGCTGGCCGGTGCGCCGAGGCTCTGCAATGCGACATGCAGGTGGGCGGCCAGGCGCCGCAGCTCATTGTCGGCGGCATCCAGGGTCAACCACAGCACCTGGCGCCCGCGGGCCAGGCAACGTTCTCGATACTGGCGCAACAGCGTGGTTTTACCGAAGCCCGCCGCGGCCTCGACGAGAATCAGTCGGGCGGTCTGCGGGCTATCCATTCGATCCAGCAGTTCTACACGGGGCAGATGACTGGGCGCGGTGGCGGGTACGCGAAATTTCTCCGCAAGGATTGGCGCAGCAAGCGGCTTGGCATCGGGTGTGCCAGGTGCAGGAAGTCGTTCATCCAGCGCGTCGCTCAGGGGCGGTACGAGGGTCAGGCGCGCCAACAGGGACGGGCGGTCAGGCATGTATTTCTCCAGCGGGCCAGTCGCGTGCTTGCGTGAATGAAGCGCGCCTGCAACCGGCTTTTCGTCGTTCTTATCCGTCGCATATTGCCATGTCCAACTCCCGTGGCAAGGCTGCCTTGCGCCAGCGGCCTGCAGGGGCGGGCGGAACTTCACTCGTTCGAGCGATTGTCTCGCCTGCGGGGCTGGCTAGCCTGATGCGCGCCGCTCGCCGATTGGGCGTGCAGGCAGCCATGCATCCAACAATGAGAGAGACAAGTGATGGCAGGACCACTGGCAGGTGTGAAGGTAGTCGAGATGAACGCGATCGGGCCCGCGCCGTTCGCCACCATGTTACTGGCCGATATGGGCGCCGAGGTGATTCGGATCGACCGTCTGGTATCGGGCTTCCTCAATGGCGATGACAGCGTGATCAGTCGGGGGCGGCGCAGCCTGGCGATCGATCCGCGCAAGCCGGGCTCGACCGAAGTGCTGCTGCAGCTGATCGAGGGCGCCGATGTGCTGGTCGAGGGCTTTCGACCGGGGGTGATGGAACGCCTGGGGCTGGGGCCGGAGCACTGCCTGCAACGCAACCCGCGCCTGGTGTACGGGCGCATGACCGGGTGGGGGCAGAGCGGTCCGCTGGCCAGCGCTGCCGGCCACGACCTGAACTACCTCGCCATCACCGGTGCGCTGCACGCCATGGGTCATGCCGACCGCGAACCGACCCCGCCGCTGCACCTGGCGGGTGACATGGGCGGCGGCGCGATGTTCCTCGCCTTCGGTATCGTCAGCGCGTTGCTCGAAGCACAGAAGTCCGGCAAGGGGCAGGTGGTGGACGCCGCCATTTCCGATGGCGCCGCGTTGCTCAGCACCATGTATTACGAGTTCAAGCAGCGTGGCGAGTGGCGCGGCCGCGGAGAAAACATCTTCGATGGCGGCGCGCCTTTCTATGGCTGCTACGTCTGCGCCGATGGCGGGTTTGTGTCGATCGGCTCCATCGAGCCGCAGTTCTACCGGCTGCTGATGGAGCTGTGCCAGATCGATGACCCGGCGTTCGAGCGCCAGTGGGATCGCCAGCAATGGCCGGCCCTGCGCAGCAAGCTCGAGACGATGTTCCGCACCCGCACACGGGATCAGTGGTGCGAGCTGCTGGACGGTACCGACGTCTGTTTCGCCCCGGTGCTGGATTTCAACGAAGCCACCGAGCACCCGCACCACCAGGCGCGCGGCACGTTCATGCAGACCGACGGCGTTACCCACCCTGCACCGGCGCCCCGGCTGAGCCGCACCCCGGCCACGGCAGGGCGCAGGGTAAAAAACGGCGAACACACCCTCGACATCCTTCGCGAACTGGGGCTGGACGATACGCGTATCGGCGAGCTGCGCGCGGCGGGGGCGATTGCCTGATCCAACCCCACCCCAAACCACTCCAAGCGAGCGGGATACAGCCCGGGGGTGGGTAGGCAACCATGACGTCATGGCGCAGCGGGCCGCGAGACGAGCCGCTTGCATCAATCAACGGGGAGAACGTGATGTCACAGAAAACCTATATTGCCGGCGTTGGCATGATTCAGTTCGCCAAGCCTGGCGCGAGCGGTTCCTACATCGAGATGGGCGCCCAGGCAGTACGCCAGGCGCTGCAAGATGCGGGCCTGAGCTATGACCTGGTGCAGCAGGCTTACGCCGGCTATGTCTACGGCGATTCCACCTGCGGCCAGTCTGCGCTGTACGAAGTCGGCATGACCGGGATCCCGGTCATCAACGTCAACAACAACTGCGCCAGCGGCTCCACCGCGCTGTACCTGGCGCGCCAGGCCGTCGAAAGCGGCGCTGTCGATTGCGCACTGGCCTTCGGCTTCGAGCAGATGCAGCCGGGCGCGCTGAAAAATTTCTGGACCGACCGTCCCCTGACCATGGGCAAGGGCTTCGATGCCTCCGCCGCCGCCTTCCCTGAAGGGATCGGCATGCCGGGCGCGCTGATGTTCTTCGGCGGCGCGGGCAAGGAGCACATGGAAAAGTACGGCACCAGGATGGAGACCTTCGCGGCCATCCGTGCCAAGGCCAGCCGTCATGCCGCCAACAATTCGCTGGCGGTGTTCCGCAAAGTGGTTACCACCGCAGAAGTGATGGCCGACCAGGTGGTCTGGGAAGGCGTGATGACCCGTCTGATGGCGTGCCCGCCCACCTGCGGTGGCGCAGCGGCGATCATTGTTTCCGAGCGCTTTGCCAAGAAGCATGGCCTGCGCACCGATGTGACCATCCTGGCCCAGGCGCTGGCCACCGATAAACCGCACGCGTTCGATCCGCCTTCGATGATCAGCGTGGTGGGCGTCGGCATGACCCAGCAGGCGGCCAACGAAGTCTATGAAAAAGCCGGCGTCGGCCCGCAGGACATCCGCGTCTGCGAGCTGCACGACTGCTTCGCCCACAACGAACTGCTGACCTACGAAGGCCTGGGTTTCTGCCCGGTGGGCGGCGGCGAACAGTTCGTCATGGACGGCGACAACACCTACGGCGGCCAGGTGGTGATCAATCCGTCGGGCGGCCTGCTGTCCAAAGGTCACCCGTTGGGCGCCACGGGCCTGGCGCAGTGCTTTGAGCTGACCCATCAGTTGCGCGGCAGTGCCGGTGCTCGCCAGGTCGAAGGTTTGCGCCACGCCTTGCAGCACAACCTGGGCCTGGGCGGCGCCGGTGTCGTGACGCTGTTCGGTCGCGGCTGATCCCACTGTGGCTCGCGCACCCCACGCGGTGCGCGATTGCCTGATTACCGAGAGGAATCATTAGAAATGGCGGACAAGAGTCTGATCGGCCGTAACCTGGGGGTCACCACCAGTGACGTGGAGAAGGGTCGCCTGCGGTTCTTCGCCAAAGCCATTGGCGAGACCGACCCGGTCTATACCGACGAAGCCGCGGCCAAAGCCGCCGGCTACAAGGCGCTGCCGGTACCCCCGACGTTCCTGCTGTGCCTGGAAAGCGAAGGGCGCAACCCGCAAGCCATCGTCGAAGACATCATGGGCTTCGACCTGGGCCGCATCCTGCACGCCGAGCAGGAATTCAACTATCACCGCATGGCGTTCGCCGGCGACGTTCTGACGTTCGATACACGCATCGTCGATGTGTACGAGAAGAAGGGCGGGGCGCTGCAATTTGTGGTGCAGGAAACCCGCGTGACCAACCAGGACGGCGAGCACATTGCCGATCTTCGTTCTTCGCTCGTGCAGCGCTGAGGAAATACCCATGTCACAAGCCCAGAAAGCCTTCCTGCAGTTCAGCGATGTCCAGGTGGGCGATGAGGTGCCGCTTTTGAAGCTGCGCCCGATCAATCGCACGATGCTGGCGCTCTATGCCGGGGCGTCCGGTGACCATAACGAGATCCACATCGACATCGACTTCGCCCGCAAGGCCCGCGTACCGGATGTGTTCGCCCACGGCATGCTCTCGGCCGCCTACCTCGGCCGCCTACTGACCCACTGGGTGCCGCAGACGCACATTCGCAAGCTGGCGATGCGTTTCACCGGCATCACCCAGATTGGCCATATCCCGCACTTGACGGGCCGAGTGGCAGAGAAAATCGAAGTGAACGGCGAGCGCCTGGTGCGCCTGCACATCAAGTGCGCCAACCAGTACGGCGAAGACAAAGTGGTGGGCGAAGCCGTCGTCGCGTTGAGCTGAATCCCGACTGAACCCCGGGCATCGAAAACAAGAAAACAAAGGTACTGAACACATGAAAAAGCTTGAAGGCAAAGTAGCGCTGGTGACCGGCTCGGGTCGCGGCATCGGCCGCAGCGTCGCATTGAAACTGGCCGCCGACGGCGCCCGCGTCGTGGTCAACGACCTGGACGCAGGCCCGGCCGAAGAAGTGGTGGCAGAGATCCGTGCGGCCGGTGGCCAGGCGGTCGCCTGCGTCGGTAGCGTGACCGCTGTCGATTTCGCCGACCGCTTCGTCAAGACCGCCGTCGACACCTATGGCGGCATCGACATCATCGTCAACAACGCGGGTTACACCTGGGACAACGTCATCCAGAAGATGTCGGACGAGCAGTGGTACGCGATCATCGACTGCCACCTGACCGCACCGTTCCGCATCCTGCGCGCGGCGTATCCGGTGATCAGCGCCGCCGCCAAGGCCGAGGCCGCCGAAGGCCGCGTGGTGCATCGCAAGGTGGTGAACATTTCCTCCATCGCCGCTGCCGGCAACGCAGGTCAGACCAACTACTCGACGGCCAAGGCCGGCATCCTCGGCATGACCAAGACCCTGTCCAAGGAGTGGGGCCGCCACAAGGTCAATGTCAACGCGGTGGCCTACGGTCACATCGAAACCCGCATGACCCAGGCCCTGGCGGGCGACGCGAGCAAGACCGTGAACATCGAGGGTCGCGAAATCAAGGTCGGCATCCAGGCTGCGGCCATCGAAGCAGGCAAGCAGATGTGTCCGCTGGGACGCCCGGGCACCCCGGATGAAGCCGCTGGCGCGGTGTATCTGTTCTGCATCCCGGAGTCGGACTACGTGTCCGGCCAGACCCTGGTCTGCGGCGGCGGCCTCGGCACCGTTTGAGCCTTTGAGGAGATTGGTCATGCAACTGGAAAACTACACCTCGCCGTGGATGGACGCCGACCTCGGCGCATTCCGCGACAGCATCCGCCGCTTCGTGCGCGAGCAACTGCTGCCCCACGAAGACAAGTGGCGCGAACAGCACCGCTCCGACCGCGCCGCCTGGCTGGCCTGCGGCGAAATGGGCATGATCCTGCCGGACATGCCATCGGAGTACGGCGGCGCCGATGGCACCCCGGCGCACTACGCCGTGGCCATGGAGGAGCTGACCTATGCCGGCGTCATGAGCATCGCGCTGAGCATCAACCACATTGTCGGTCACTACATCCTCGCCAGCGGCACCGAGGCGCAGAAACGGCAGTGGCTGCCGAAGATCGCTTCCGGCGAGTGCATCACCTCCATCGCCATGACCGAGCCGGGCACCGGCTCGGACCTTCAAGGCGTGCGTACCCGGGCGGTGAAGCAGGGTGACAAGTACGTCATCAACGGCTCGAAGACCTTCATCAGCAATGGCCAGAACAGTGACATGGTGGTGGTCATCGCCAAGACCGACCTGGAAGCCAAGGGCTCCAAAGGCATTTCGCTGTTCATCGTCGACACCAACACCCCGGGCTTCGTCCGTGGCCAGTGCCTGGACAAGATCGGCCTGCCGGGGCAAGACACCTCGGAGATGTTCTTCGACGAATGCGAAGTGCCGGCCGACTGCCTGCTCGGTGGTGTCGAGGGGCTGGGCTTCTATCAGTTGATGCAACAGCTGCCTTATGAGCGTGCGGAGATCTCCATCCAGGCCGTTGCCGCCATGGAACGTGCCCTGGCGTTGACCGTTGAATACACCAAGGAACGCAAGGCGTTCGGCAAGACCATCCTGGACTTCCAGAACACTCGCTTTACCCTGGCGGATGTGAAGGCCACGGTCACCGCGTCGCGCACCTTCGGCGATCTGATCATCCAGCGCTGGGTCGATGGCACCCTGGACACCACCACGGCGTCGATGGGCAAGTTCTGGCTGACCGATCGCCAGGGCGAGGTCATGGACCGTTGCCTGCAATTCTTTGGCGGCTTCGGTTACATGAACGAATACCCGATCGCCCGGATGTTCGCCGACGCTCGCGTTGCGCGCATCTACGGCGGCGCCAACGAAATCCAGCGTGAGCTGGTAGGACGCTCGCTGTAACGGCGACAGGCCCCGCAGGCGCTCATCCACGAGAGTGGCTTGCGGGAGGCCAGGGATGGCACCCCTTTGCGCAAATGCACCGCTGTGGCGGTGCTTTGCACCTGGTTTGTGCCGCGCGACAAGAGGCAGCTGCTTTACTCATAACAACAAGATTTGGAGGCTCAGATGTACATCACCCAAGGGTTGCACCGACACATGCAGCAGCGTCCCACTGCAACGGCCATCCGCTACCAGGGCCGCAGCCTGACGTATGCCGCGCTCGGTGAGCGGGTTGCCCGCCTGGCCGGCGCGCTGAAGAAGCTGGGCCTGACCAGCGGTGAATGTGTCGCCATGCTGTCGCGCAATTCGCAGCGCTACGTCGAGTACAGCCTCGGTGTGCCATGGGCGGACGGTATCCTCAACCCGGTCAATACCCGCTGGAGCGCGCTGGAGATCGTCTACTCGCTCGATGATTCGCACTCTACCATCCTCATTGTCGACGACACCTTCAGCGCCCTGGGCGCAACGATCGCCCGCCAGGCCACCACCATTCGCCATGTCATTTACGCCGGCGACCAGGAAACGCCGGAGGGCATGCTGAACTACGAAGCCTTGCTGGCCGAGGCCGAGGCCGTCGACGATGTGCGCCGCAGCGGCGACGCCTTGCTGGGCATCTTCTACACCGGCGGCACTACCGGCTTTCCCAAGGGCGTCATGATCAGCCAGGACAACCTGGCCTTTGCTGCGCTGGCCAGCCTGAGCAAGGGTTTCTACGGCAGCGAAGCGAAGTTCCTGCATGCGATGCCCATGTTCCACCTGGCGGACTTTTCCGGCATGTATGCCGTGCTCATCTGCGGCGGCACCCATGTCGTGCTGCCGGCCTTCAGCGGTGAAACGGCCCTGGAACTGATCAGTCAGGAAGGTGTGACCGATGCCATGATGGCGCCGACCATGATCCAGATGATGCTGGATGCACGCGACGCCAAAGCGCACTTGGGTGCCCTGGACCTGAGTTCCATCAAGCACATCATCTATGGTGCTTCGCCCATTTCCCCGGTGTTGCTCAACCGCGCCTGTGATGCCTTTGCCACCGCCCGGTTCTTCCAGGGCTACGGCATGACCGAGCTGACCACCGGCGGCACCATGCTCGATGCCGAGTATCACTGCGTCGAGCACCAGGCCAGCGGCAAGATGTATTCGGCCGGGCGGGCGATCAGCTGCGTCGAGCTGAAAATCGTCGACGCCGAGGACCGGGAGGTGCCACGGGGCACGGTCGGCCAGATCGTGGTGCGCGGCCCGAACGTGATGCTCGGTTACTGGAACAACCCGGCCGCCACCGCTGAAGTCTTGAAGGACGGCTGGATGCATACCGGTGACGGTGCCTATATGGACGAAGAAGGTTTCGTCTACATCGTCGACCGGCTCAAGGACATGATCGTCAGCGGCGGTGAAAACATTTACTCCGCCGAAGTGGAAAATGCCCTGGCCAGTCACCCGGCTGTGGCGCAAAGCGCCGTCATCGGCATTCCCAGCGATAAATGGGGTGAGACGGTGCACGCGGTGATCGTGCTCAAGCCCGACGTCGCTGCGACCGAGGATGAACTGGTTGCCCATTGCCGCAGCCGCATTGCCGGGTACAAGTGCCCGCGCAGCGTCGAATTCCGCCAGGCCATGCCGCTGTCCACGGTCGGCAAGATCCTCAAGAACGAACTGCGCGAACCCTTCTGGTCCAATCGCGGCCGCAACATCGCCTGAGCTGCTTCCCGGTCCCCGGTAGCCCGTGCCACCGGGGTTGCCGGGGCTTACTCATTGCAATCTCACTCGTTCGAGGGATAGGTCAAACACCGCATTCTGGCTAGGCTGTTGCACGTCGCGCGGCATCCGTGGCGACGCTCCCTGCAATAGCCGTTCTGGGCCAACTGCGTGCTCACTACGCCTGAACCGAGTGCGCAGACATGAACACCAATGCCCTGCTGACCACGACCCGATTCGCCCCTCCGCGTATCGGCAACCAGGCCGTGGTCCGTGAACAATTGCTGGAAAAGCTGCAGCGCGAACGCCACAGTCGCCTGCAGCTGATCACCGGCAGCGCCGGTTTCGGCAAAACCACGCTGCTGGCGCAATGGCGCCAGCAAGTGATCAGAAACGGCGATCAAGCGGCCTGGCTGTCGGTGTCGCCGGACGACGGCGTGCTGGAGTCGTTTTGCGTCAGCTTGATGGGGGCCTTGCGCCAGGCAGGCGTGCCCCTGGATGGCGACCTGATGTTGCTGGCCGGGCCCGAAGCCATTGACACCAAGGCGATGGCGGCACTGTTGATCAACGCCCTGGCGCGCACGAGCGGTGAGCTGTACGTCATGCTCGATGATTTCCAGCATGCCGTTGACGTGCGTATCGCCCAGTTGATGCACACGCTGATCGACGACGCACCGCATCACCTGCATGTGGTACTGGCATCGCGCACGCGGCCGCCCTTGCTGCTGGGGCGTCTGCGCGCCATGGGTGAGTTGTGCGAAGTGGATTGTGCCGGGCTGTCGTTCAACTTTGCGGAGTCACTGGCCTTCCTCAAGGCGCACCTGGACCAGGGCGTGGACCTGGACGCCGCCCATGCCATCCACGACCAGACCGATGGCTGGCCGATCGGCCTGCAATTGATGTCCATCGCCTTGAAGGCCAACCCGAGGAAAGGTGTCAAGAGCACCGCACTGCTGCCTGACAGTGCCGCCCTCAGAGCCTATCTGTCTGAAGATGTGGTAGCCGACTTGCCGGCGCAACTGTTCGATTTCCTGCAGAAGATTTCCATCCTCAGGCGCTTCAACGTCGATGTCGCCGCGCAGGTCACCGACTCCCCGCAGGCAGCGCAACTGATCGCGGCGGTGGAGGAGCGCAATCTGTTCATTCAGGCGGTGGATGTGCCGGGCACTCACCAGTGGTACCGGCTGCATCCGTTGTTTATCGAGTTTCTCACCCAGCGTCTGCAGGCCTCTGGTGCCGATGTCGCGCCCTTGCACCGACGCGCTGCGGCCTGGTTCGAGCAGGCCGGCCTGGTGCCGGAGTCGTTGCGCCATGCCTTGCACTGCGAGGATTTTACCGTTGTCGTGCAATTGCTGGAGCGGGTCCAGCCGTCCTACCGCCGTGTGAGCCATCTCAGCCAGTTCATGCGCTGGCTCGACCACGTGCCCTTGGCGGTGTTGACCCGACACCCGTCGCTCTTGCTCATGGGCATCTGGGGCGCGGTACTCACGGTGCTCACCGGCAAGGCACAGGCATGGATCGCCGCGCTCGAAAGCGTGCCGCAGTCACCGCAGTGGGCGTATCAACTGCGCCTGTTGAAAGCGTCACTGGCCCTGCATGCAGACGATGAAGCGAGCTGCCTGGCACTGATGCAGTTGCCCGACGATGCACCCACCCTCCATCCCTTCCAGGAGCAGGTGCGCGTAGGCATGACGATCACCTGCCTGGCACTGGCCGGGCGGTATCGCGAGGCGCGCAGCGTGTTCAATGGCGCCGACGGCCGTTGTCTGCGCAACAGCAGCGACGAAATGGCCTTGATGGGGATGAACGCCATGACCTCGGGGTTGTTGCTTGAGGGCAGGGTGCTGGAGGCTGAACGCGTGGGGGCGGCGATATTGGCCCAGGCCGAGTCTTTGCACGGCCGTCGCTCGGTGAGCGCCTGTGGCAGCGCAGCGCTCATGGCCGAGGTGTTGTATGAACTGGACCGGCTCGATGAGGCGCGCGAGGTGCTGGCCCATCGTCTGGACATTCTGCGCTTCTCCACGCCCGGCTACATGATCGGTGCGGCGCTGTGCCATGCACGCCTGCTCGATCTGCAAGTGTCGCCACGCAGCGCGCTGGCGTACCTGGCAGACAAGGAAACCCACTTCCGTACGCTGGGGCTGGACCGCGGCACGGCCAGAATGCTCGACGAGCAGTTGCGCATCGGCTTGAAGTGCGGCGACTGGCGCCATGCCGAGACCCTGCAAGTGCTGCTCGACGAGCTTGCCCAGGACCATCGCGGGGCGTCGTCCTGTGATGCGGAGGTCATGGCCCTCGCGGCCTTGTCCAAGGCGCGCCTGGCACTGGCGCGTTGCCAGCCTGAAGCGGCGTTGCAGGCGCTGGATATTGTCGAGCACCATGCCGGCGAGTTGGGCAGGGGGCAGTGGCGGGTCAAGGTCGAATTGCTCCGCGCCTTTGCCCTGGATGAGCTGGACCGTGGTACCGAGGCGTGGGAATCCTTGCATTTGGCCGTCTCGAGCGGTTACCGCCTGGGGCTGGTGCGCACCCTGGTGGATGAAGGTGAAGCGTTCCAGGGCATGCTGGCGCAACTTGACCTTGCCGACGACCCGGTCCTGGACGCGTATTACCGCAAGCTGTGCGCTCAGCTACCGCAACTGCCACCCATCGAGGCGGACGAAAGCCCGCCGGTGGTGATTGAACGGATCACTGAGCATGTGGCATTGACCCGCCGTGAGCAGGACATCATCGACCTGCTCGAGCAGTCGATGTCCAACAAGCGCATTGCCTTGACCTTGAACCTGAGCTTGCAAACGGTGAAGTGGAACCTCAAGAACATCTTCTCCAAATTCGGCGTTTCCAGCCGCTACGACGCGATCATCATCGCGCGCAAAATCAGGAGTGGGGTGGGTATTCACCCATCCACACGGGGGGGATGAGGCGCAGGTGGTAATCGGTAGGCTGTTGGCAGCAAACATTCGAGGAACATTGAATGACCGCGCCAACGGGATCAGCCCCAACAAAACGTTCCAAAGCAACCCAGCGCGTCTGGAATGGCATCATCGGCATGCCACAGGTGCGCCGTTCGAGCCGTCCCGATCAGGATGCCCGCGCGTTTCTGCGCCTGCTCAACCTGGCGACACGCATCCGCCCGGTCGAACATTATTCGCTGCGCCAGTTGCGTGAGGTCTGGCGCCTGGCAGCGCTGGCCCTGAGCAAACAACTTCCGGTCGCCAGGGTGATCGAGCAGGTCATCGACGGTCCCGGCGGCCCCATCGAACTGCGCATTTTCAAGCCGGACGATGCCGATCACTTGCTGCCCGCGTTCCTCTGGTGCCATGGCGGCGGGTTTGTGGTCGGTGGCCTGGACACCGCCGAGTCGATCTGCCGCAGCGCTACCCATGAGGCCCGGTGCATCAGTATCGCGGTGCGCTATCGACTGGCGCCTGAGCATGACCTGGCCGCAGGGCGCGAGGACTTTCTCGCCGCGTTGCAATGGGTGGCCGACAACGGCGCTACGCTGGGGATCGATACCACGCGCCTGGCCATCGGTGGCGACTCGGCAGGCGGCAACATCTGCGCTGCCGTGGCTCAGGAGGCGCTGCGGCGCAAGGGGCCGGCGCTGTGCCTGCAAGTGCTGGCCTATCCGGCCACCGACCTGCTGCAGGAGTTTCCTTCCTTTGTTGAAAACGCCAAGGGCTTCATGATCACCGACAGCCTGCTGGCGCAGATCAAGCAGACCGTTGCCGGCTCGCTGGAAACCCTGAATCCGCAAGACCCCTGGCTGTCGCCGCGACGCAGCCAGGACATGCAGGGCCTGCCGCCCGCCGTGGTCATCAGTGCCGGTTTCGACCCGATCCGTGACGACGGCCTGGACTATGCCGCGCGCCTGCGCGCGGCAGGGGTGCCGGTGGAGCTGCTTCATTATGCGGGCCAGTTCCATGGCTTCCTGAATTTCGACGCCGTCATCGGCGCTGGCCGCGATGCCTTGCAGCGCATCGGCGAATCGTTGGCGACCGCGTTTGGCGGCGAACCGGCGCCGGACCGCACGGTGGAAATTGCCGACGTGCCCGCGCGGCCATCGAAGCTGTGCGCGGCAATGGCCGGGGTGGCGACATCCAGTCTGATGACCTGGGAGGCGAGCGAGGGCTGGAGCGGCACGCTGTTGCGCCAGGTGTCCCCGGCGGCCGCCCGCGCCGCCCGCCGGGCGCTGCTGCCCTGGCGGGTGCCCACGGCCTTCATACGTCACCGCCTTGTCGAACGGCTCGACGGGCGAGTCGCCCAGCAGACCTATCCCGAAACGCAACCTTGACCAGGAGTATCGCCGTGGGAATTCTTGATCCATTTCAGATGTGGCGGGAAGCAATCAACCTGATCGAAGGTGAAATCAACGCGCTGGCTGCCCGCAAGCAGGAGTCGGCCGAGTTCGCCCAGGCGGCCAACCAGTTCTCCAAGGTTTCCCTGGGCGTTCAGCATGTGTTCGAGCGTTCCTTCGCCGGTGCCTTGCGGCGCCTGGAGCTGCCCAGTCGGTCTGAAGTCGACGCGCTGGCAACCGCTGTGCAGCGTATCGAAGACAAGCTCGACCGACTGCTGCCATCGGCCGTCAACGCTGCGCTGGTGCCCCGACCGTCGCGCAACCGTCGACCGTCAACGCCGCCCGAGGCGGCTGCGGCGAAAACCGTGAAGCGAACCCTGAAACCGGCAGCCAGACGCGCGCCCAAAGAGGACTGAACCATGGCTGCAACCCAACCTCGCCAGGACCATGTCCCATCCCTCGCGGGCCGGCTGTACACCGAAGTCGACCGGATGATCCAGCGGCGGCTCAAGGGCCTGGAATTTCTCGGCTCACCCGGGCCGGCGATGGGCAAGACACCGAGAACGCTGTTGCACCGGCGCGGTACGCTGGCGCTGTATCGCTATCACGCCACGTGCAACGACGTGTACCGGGTGCCGTTGCTGTTGGTCATGGCGCCCACCAACAAGGCCTATATCTTCGATCTGGCCGAGCGCCAGAGCCTGATCGAGTTTCTTCTCGGCCGCGGCTACGACGTCTATGTGCTGGACTGGAACGCACCGACCCAGGCAGAGCGCACGTTGCGGGTCGAGGATTACGTGCTCGACTTCATTCCCGACTGCATGGCCCGGGTACAGGCCGACGCCGGGGTCGATGAGGTGACGCTGGCCGGTTACTGCATGGGCGGCGTGCTCTCGACCCTGTATGCGGCGCTGCATGCCGGGGGGCCGCTGAAGAACCTGGTGTGCTTCACCACCCCGGTGGACTGGTCGCAGATGAGTTGGTCCCGAGGCATCGCCAATCAACGCTTTTTCCAGGTCGATCGGCTGGTCGATACGGTGGGCATCATCCCCGGCGAGATGATCATGACGGCCATAGACCTGCAACGCCCGGCCAGCCGCATCGCCGGCCAACTGCGGCTGTGGGACAACATGTGGAACGACGCCTACGTCAGGCACCACCGGATGATGGTGGGCTGGGGTAACGACCACCTGCCGCTGCCCGGCGAGTACTACCGCCAGGTCATCAAGGAACTGATGTGGAACAACAGCCTGAATGAGGGGACCTTGCGCATCGGCGACCAGATGGTCGACCTGACCCGGATCACGGTGCCGTTGCTGCATGTCATCGCCGAACATGACTCGCTGGTGCCTCCGGCCTGTGCCAGGCCGCTGGTGGCCAAGGTAGGGTCGACGGACAAGCAGGAACTGATACTGCCGGGCGGCCACGTCAGCCTGATCGCGGGCCCTGCGGCGAAGAAGCGCATGTGGCCGGCGCTCGATCAATGGCTGGGGCAGCGTTCACTGTAATTCCCTGAGCCCTCCCGGCCGATAAAAACTCAAGAGAGGTAAGTGCAATGAACCTTGGTGCAATGCTCAGCGGGCAACGGATACTGATCACCGGCGCGTCTTCTGGGCTGGGCAGTCATTTCGCCCGATTGGCGGCCCGTTGCGGCGCCCAGGTGGTGATCGGCGCGCGGCGTACGTCACGGCTGGAGTCGCTTGCCGTCGAACTTCAGGCGCTCGGTGCAGCGCAGGTGACCGTTATCGAACTCGACGTGGCCTCGCAGACCTCCGTCGAGCAGGCCGTCGCCACCATCGCGGCAACAGGCAAGCCGCTGAATGTGCTGGTCAACAACGCCGGGATCGGCCACGACGGCGCCGCCATGACGCAGCCGATCCAGGCGTTCGACGCGATCATGGCCACCAACCTGCGTGGCGTCTGGCTGGTATCAACCGAAGTGGCGCGGCACTGGAAAGCCCAGGAGCAGGGGGGGATCATCGTCAATATCGCCTCGATCCAGGGTGAGCGGGTCATGCCGGGCGTCGCGGCCTATTCGGCCTCCAAGGCTGCCGTGGTGCACCTGACCAAGAGCCTGGCGCTGGAGTGGGCGCGCCATGGCATTCGTGTCAATGCCATCGCACCCGGCTACATCTCTACCGAGATGACCGAAGCGGCCTGGAATACACCCCAGGGTGCATCGCTGATCAAGCGCATCCCGATGCAGCGCCTTGGCACCCCGCAGGAACTGGATGGCGCGCTGTTGCTCCTGGCGACACAGGCATCGTCCTGGATGACCGGGTCGGTGATTACTGTGGATGGCGGGCATCTGGTTTCGGGGCTGTGACGGCTGTGGCCCGCCGCGCTATTGAGCAATCCGGCGGGCAGCACTGATGGCTTCGTAACGACTGGATACGCCAAGCTTGATGAAGATGTTCTTGAGGTTCCACTTGACCGTCTGCTCGCTGATGTTCAGCGCGAGCGCGATACGTTTGTTCGACATGGTCTGTTCGACCAGGGCGAGAATTTCCTTTTCGCGCTTGGTCAGTAGCAGCGCTTCGGGGTTGTCGTTTTTATCCATGGAGGTCTTGGCGTGCGACTGGTGCACACCGATGGCCAATTGGCGCAGGAGCTGCTGCCGATACTCTTCCACGGCCGCTTCTTTTTGTTCGTCCAGGTTGAGCAGCAATTCGTACAGCGCCTCACCTTCGTCGAGAAAGGTGCGCATGAGCCCCAACCGATAACCGGAGGCGATTGCGGTACTGAGACTGAGATGGGCCTGGGCGTCGCGTTTGAGCTCATTCAATGCGAGTGCCCTGAGGATGTCGGCTTTTACCAGCAGGACCCCACGGTTGAGCTGCAGGCCGAAGCGGTGTGCTTCTTCCAGCGCTTGCAAAGCCTGTTCTGGTTTGTCGCTGGCGAGGGCCAGGCGCGCGCGCGACAACGCTGCGACACTCTGGATGCTCAGTTGGCAGCATGCCGAGCCGTGGGGAGGCGTGGCCAGGTCATCAAGCGTGGCCTGTAGTGAGGAGGCATGACGCCGGTCACCAAGCTTCAAGGTGATGTTGACCTGTTCGGCAAGCGCCAGCACCACACCATGATCGCGACCGATGTGGCGAAAATGCGCCTGCTGCTTGACCAGGTACTCCAACGCAGCCTGTGGGCTTTCCTGAAGACACTGCAGCCGCGCGTAAGTCACCGTGGCGCAATACATGTACTCGGGGGCGGAGAAGTGCAGGACATTCAGGCGCTTTGTCAGCATTTCGCGGGCATCGTCGATGCGATCGGTTTCGTACAGTATTCCCGCCATGAGGGTGGCGATTGTACTGGCGCTGAGCGAGCGGCGTCCGTAACCGGCCTCTGCCAACGCGAGAATGGCTGCGCAACTGCGTTCAGCTTCCAGCATGTTGCCTTCGAGCCAGGCAACGCTGGCAAAAGCACTGCGATTGACAAGCGCCAGTTCAGTGTCTTGGGTGTGCACTACACGGGCATTGGGGGCATTGAACTCGCTGCGAGCTTCGCCATAGCGCCCCAGGTATGCCAATGCCCCGACAGTGACACCGGTTCGGAAGCACTCGAAAAACGGGTGGCCCAAGGGGGCGTCGCCGACCGTACGTACGGTGGCGAGGGCAGTTTCCGCGTCCTCGCCAAGGATCGCGATAACGGCATGCAGCAAGTTGATGTAGCGCACTTGCAACAGCGACAGCCTGGACGAGGCGAGCGTGCCGGCCAGCTCCCGGGCACGCTCCAGATGCCCGGTAATGGCGGCAATCCAGGCGCTGATCAACATCAGGCGTGGACGCCGTGCGAGCAGATCGGGCGGAACCCGCTCGATCCAGCGCATGTAGGTGCCGAAATGACTCAGGCTGCTGACGGTTGGCAATGCGTCCTGAATGATCTGCACAACGTTGCTGAAATCTTCACTCAGCAAAGCGTGGCGGATGGCTTCCGGGTAGAGGGCTTCGCGGTTGAACCACTCGGCAGCGCGCAGGTGCAGTTGACGGATGTCGTGTGTGCTTTCGGCCAGGCGCTGGCCGAGGAAGTCGGCGAACATCGGGTGCCAGCGGTACCACTGATAGCGCTCCTGCAGGTCCACCGGCTGCACGAACAGATTGCGGGCCTCGAGCATGGCGATCATGTCCGCAGCGTTGTCGATGTCGCAGACGTGGGCAGCCAGTTCCACATTGAAACGGCGCAGGATCGAGAGCTTCTGCATGAACTCGAGCAGTTCAGGTGGCAGGTCATGGACGACGTCTTCGGACAGGTAGGCGCCAAGGTTGCTGCTGCTGAGCAACTGCTGGCCGGGTTGATTGCCCGGCTTGCTTTTCAGGGTGATGGCCAACAACTGCAAGCCGATGGGCCAGCCATTGGTAAGGTCGTGAATACTGTGTGCAGTCTCAAGGTCGATCGCCGCGTTCAAATGGCTTTTCAGAAACGCGTAGGACTCACGAAAGGTGAAGGTAAGCTCGCTGCTGTCGATTTCGCACAGTTCTCCCATCGCCCGCGTCCTGCCCAATAGCAGGGGACAGGCCTGTCGGGTGGCCAGCATCAGGTGAAAGGTCGCCGGGGCATTATCAACCAGCGCCTGGATGAGGGAGAGAGTGGTCGGGTTGCTGATGTGATGGAAGTCATCAATCATCAGGTACTTTTCAGCATTGTCGCGATCCAGTGCATTGATCAGTACCGCACACACCGCCTGGCGCCAATCCTCATCCTTGCTGTCGAGCAACAGCACGTGGTCCTCCAGCGCCACCCCCATCTTTTGCAGCGCCCCAATCAACCCGGCGCAGAACACCTCTGGTGCGTCATCCTCAGCGTTCAGCGACAGCCAGGAAACCGTGGCACCGTCCTTCAATAGCTCCATTCGCCAATGGGTGAGCACGGTTGTTTTACCGAAACCGGCGCTGCCGGTGATCAACACCAGGCGGTGGTGGCGTGCTTCATTCAAACGGGATATCAGCGCGTCGCGCGGTACCGCTTGGCTGGAAAGTCGAGGGGGGGCGAACTTGGTGGTAACGAGCAAGGAAATCGGCTTCATGGACAGTCGTTTTTATGGGCGGCCAACGGGTGCGTGTTGCCCCTCTGCAGGAGGGGCGCGTTTGATTGGCAATGCGCTAATTTGTACCCGCGACTATGAGGGATTGAGCAATGGCATGTCCATACATGTCGGGCTTGCTGGCAACCGACACGCGCCTGGGCCAGGCGCCGGGGGAACCGGCGCCGGGCGGTATTACTTCACTTCCTCGAAATCACCCGGTTTCCACTCGCCATTGAAGGCCATGGCCTCTGGGCCATAGATCCGGAAGTAGGTGAACCAGCCCTTGCCCGGTGACGTCTTGATCCATTGCTTTTCATGGCCGGGTGGCGCGGAAGGGCCGAAGTAAAGCTCGTTGACACCCTCCTTGGCCAAACCCTGCAGTTCGATCATCGAACGCAGGGCGGCCTGGTTCTGCGGGTTTTCGATCTGGGAGCGGGTCTCGCTGTCGTACACGGTGACTGACCAGAACAGCTTGGCCGGCACAGGCTGCGGCACTTTCAGGCGGTAGGTCTTGCTGCCATCGAGGAACGCACCCTGGGCATCACGGCTGCCGAGCCAGTACAGCGACCCGGCGCCGGGTTCGCGGCGGAACATCGCCGGTGAGGCGATCATGGCCTGATAGAACCACTTCTCGCGCGCCTCGAGATCGACCCGGCCATTGATTTCAAAGCTGCCGTTCTCCGGACGCAGCACCGCCCATTCCCATTGGCGGTCAGGCCAGGCCAGGCGGTCGCTGCGCCGGTCGGCCAACGATTGCACGCGCATTTGCGCGTTGCCGCGTTGGGCCGCCTCAATAAGGATTTCCTGCATCCGCGAATCCGGTGCGAACGGTTTGCCCTTGGCGATGCCCAATGCCGCCAGTTCGCCATAGTAATTGCGGTACTCGGGCAGGGCCGGTTCGTTGTTGATCAGTTCGTGCAGTTCGCGCCAGTACTGCAAGGTGTTTTCGACGCTAATCGGCGAGATATCGCTGGATTTGCCAGCCTGATCAATCCATTGGGCCGCGGGCCAGTCGGCGGGCGGGTGCAGGGGATAGACCTTGACCGATTTCATCAAGGCGATTGCAGCGTCCAGCCCGTCCTTGGGCAGGGCGCGCAACATCACCAGCAGGCGCTGGGTAGTCGGCGTGGCCGTGTAGTAGCCCTGGGGAAGGGAACCCTGGTAGCCCGGCGGCAGGAACAGGAATTTGCCGCCCTGGCCCTTGTCCGGGCCAGGCAGGCCGAGATCGGCGACCCAGCGCTGGTTGAGGTCGTTGGCCACACTCATGATCGGCCCTTTGGGCAACTCCACGACCATCGGCCCGTTGGACAGGTCGAGCATCAGGCCGGCGTAAGGGGTGTCGGAGTTTGCCGTGAAGACGCGCTTTTTCGGTGTGCCTTGCAGCACCGTGAATACTTTGTTGGGGACCTGGCCCAGGGCCAGGTTGGCGTTCCACAAATGCATCATGGCAACGTTGGGATAGAAGAACCGGTAGCTTTGCAGCGCGCGGTTGAGGTCGACGTCGTCGTAGACGCGCTGGACCGTTTCGCGGGTCGGAAAACCATTGTTGAACACATAGGGTGCCTCAAGGCTTTGTGCCTGGGCAGCGCACAACGGGGCGAGGCACAGCAGGGTGGCAAGTGCACGGGAAAAGGGCAGGGCGTTTGGCATTTCGGAGTTCCTTATTGTTGTTTTGAAGGCAAGCGCCACGGCAGGCGCCCGCCGTTTCACACTGACGTCCTAGTCGATCTGCTGAATATCGTTGAGCACCCAACTGCGGTCGATGATGCCTTTATCCGGTCCATAGATGCGGAACAGGGTGAAGAACGGGTTACCCGGTCGGGTACTGATCCAGTTGTGTTCCTGCCCCGGCGGCGGTGTTGGCCCGAAGTACAGGTCAATGCTGCCATCGCTGTTCTTCTTCAGCTGCGCGTTGTAGGAGTCAAGGCCGACGACTTTGGCTTCGCGGATGAAACCGGCGGTTTGCGCGTCGTAGACATCGACCGCCCAGAAATCGCGAGCCGGGGCATTGGCCGGGATGGTCAACTTGTAGGTGTGGCTGCCATCGAGGCGCTCGCCCCGGTCGGTCTGGTAGCTTTTCATGTACACGTGCGGGCCTGGCGGCACGATGGGGGCGAACATGGCGAACCAGGCATAGGCGCGTTCGTCCAGGTACAGCCCTTTGTCCGGCTCGATAAAGCTCAGCCGGGTGCCCATCGACACTGCACGGCTGGCCAGCGAGCGCCATTGCCGCTGTTCGCTCCAGATCGCCTCGCCAGACCCTGCATAGCCTTCCATCAGGTAGGCATGGGCTTCGCCCGCAGCGGCGTCGAGCAACTGCTTGCGTTGGCTGTCCGGGTTGAAACTCAGGCCTTTGCCGATATCCAGGGCCTTGAGCTGGCCCATCATGCTCAGGTCACGCGGTTGCACCGGCTCTTCCGCGACCATGCGCGCGACCGAATCGAAGAAGCGCGCATCGTACGGGGTGATGCCATCGAGCACCTTGTCGGCCATGTCCAGGAAGCGGTTGGCGGCAGGTGCCTTGGCGCTGGCCAACGGATAGACCTTCAGCGATTTGAGGTAGTCGACGCCAGTGGCCAGGTCTGCGTCGCTGGTGGTTTTGGTGATGACGCGCAGCAGGCTGTAGTTGTTGAAGGTCGTGCTGTGCACTGGCACATAACCGTCCGGCACCTGGCCCTGGTAACCCGGGGGCAGCAGAACGTAGCGCGCGCCCTGGCCCTTGTCCTGGCCAAGGCTGCCGACGTTGATCAGCGGAATGGTCCAGGCATCGAGCAAGCTGCCATACAGGCCGGCGTTGGCGGTGGCCGGAATGTCGACCACCACCGGGCCATCCTTGAGGTTGACGAACAGCATCACATAGAGCGTCGAGTGGTTCGGCGTCGTGGTCTGGTTCTTCCAGTCCGATGGCCTGGACCAGTACATGATGTCGTTGTACTGAGCCCCGGCATCACGAAAGTAGGCCTGGCGCATGGCGTCGAAGTTGGCCAGTGGCATGCCCCAGATCGCCGCTTCGACAGCGCGGCGTTCGAGCATGCGGGTGTGCAGCTGGTTCGCCGTCAGGCTGGCACTGGCCTGTTTGACCTGAGGCAGGGCCGCGATGGCCAGCGCCCCCAGCAGGGCGATGGCGAGCAGGTTTTTATACCTTGCAGCGTGATGACGCAAACGCTGAAATCCCATGATTGACTGTCCTTGTGGTTGAGTGGATCGGCATTCAGGCCACGCCGCGCTTGCGGCCTTCCCAGAAGGGGGCGCGCAGGTCGGTCTTGAGCACCTTGCCGACACTGGACAAGGGCAGGCTGTCGCGGAACTCGACACTGCGCGGGCACTTGTAGCCGGCGATACGTTCGCGGCAATGGGCAACGATTTCGACGTCGGCGACATCGGCATCGGCTTTGCGGATGATCACCGCATGCACGGTTTCGCCCCATTTCTTGCACGGGATGCCAATCACCGCCACCTGGGCAACTGCCGGGTGGCTGGCAATCGCGGTTTCCACTTCGGCGCTGTAGATGTTCTCGCCACCACTGACAATCATGTCTTTGAGGCGGTCGCAAACGTGCACAAAGCCGTCTTCATCCATAAAGCCGCCATCGCCGGTATGCATCCAGCCGTCACGGATCGCTTCGGCAGTGGCCTCGGGTTTGTTCCAGTAGCCGAGCATGACGTTGGGGCCACGCACGACAATCTCGCCGACGGTGCCACGGGGCACTTCTACGTCATCGCCATCGACGATACGGACTTCCACGCACATGGCCGGCAGGCCGGCGGAGTACATCTTGCCGCTATGGTGGTGTTCTTCGCTGTGGTACTGCGGAAGCAGCAGGGTGGCCATTGGTGCCAGTTCGGTCATGCCGTAGCCCTGGCGCAAGCCGGCGGCGGGGAACGCTTCGCGGGTGCGTTTGAGCAGCGCCGGGGTAATCGGTGATGCGCCGTAACCGATAATCTGCAGCGACGACAGGTCCAGCGCTGCGGCGTCTGGATGATTGTCGCGCCAATCCAGCAGCATCTGGATCATGGTCGGCGCCAGCAACAGTTCGCTGATGCGCTGGCTGGCGATCATCTGCAGCACGTTCTGCGGATTGAACGAGGGCAGCAACAGGTGCGTGCCGCCGCTGATGAACAGGGCGGTCATTGCCGCGAAGTCGGCCAGGTGGAACATGGGCATGACGTGCAGGTAACGCTCTTGAGCACGGCAGGAATTTGCTGCCACCAACGCCAGGGAGGAAGCACAGACATTGTTATGGCTGAGCATCACGCCCTTGGGGAACCCGGTAGTACCGCCGGTGTAGAAAATACCCAGCAGCGCGTCGCCGTGGCGCCGAGCATCGGCAACCGGCGCGCTCTGCGCAATCAGTGCTTCGTAGTTGAGCATGCCGTCTGGCGTTTCGCCGTCGCCCGCGTAAATCACCGTACGCAAGGTCTTGGCCGCGGCAATGATGTGCCCGGCCAACGCGATAAAGTTGTTGTCGACGATCAATACGCTGGTGTCCGAGTCATCCAGTGAGTAGACGATCTCGGCCACGCTCCAGCGGATATTGACCGGGTTGAGCACTGCGTCGGCCCAAGGCACCGCCTGGTAGTACTCGATGTAACGATGCGAGTTGAGCGAGAGCATCGCCACACGCTCGCCGCTGGCCACGCCGAGGTTCTTCAGGGCACCGGCGAGGCGGGCGACGCGGTCGCCGAACTGGGCGTAGGTCATACTCCGGTCCTGGGTTTCGATGGCGGTCGCCTGCGGGCAGCGTTGCAGGTGGCGGTGCAATCCTTGGGTAATGTACATCGGTCACTCCAGTCTTTTATTGTTCTTGAAAGCGCAGGGCAGTTGCCAGCTGCTGAGGATGTGCGGGTGTCTGATTACTCGTTGGCGGGCAGCGCTTGCGGCCACCGGGTGCGTACCGCTTCGCCGTCCTGGCGATAGGCATGACAGGTGCCGATTACCCAGGGTGTGGGGATGACGTAGTCCGGGTCGCTGGCCGCGCGTTGACGTTCGGCATTCCAGATCAGGTCGAAGGTGCTCTGGTACAGCGTGGTGGCCATGGGGCCGAGCAATTCGGTCAGGTGGGTACAGCCCTGGGCACCGCCGACTCGTTGTGCGACCTGCTTTTTGAAGCCCGGACCGATTTTCAGACCGATAAGGCGCTTGTAGACGTCAGCCACCTGAGGGCAGTACGGGGTGGGCGCATCTTCGGTAACGGCCTCGAGGTTGTGGATCACGAACTGCAGGTCGGCGGTCAGGCGTACGCGCATCTGATGCACCGGGGCACCGGCCGGAATCAGCTTGTAGTAGGCATCGTGATCCTGGTGCTTGATGTCCAGCAGGTGGCCATCGATGTCGATCAGGCCATCGTCGCGCAAGTACCCACTACAGGTGACCTGGCGCGTATGCAGCGGTGTTCTGCCCGGCTCGCTTGACGCGGGAGTGTCTATTTCGCTCATGTCACTGATCTCGCAACGCTGGAATAGCCAATGGCACTCCTGCGAGTGCCTTTGAGTAATGGCGGCTGGCGCTTAAAGCGAACGGCCGACCAGCTCGCGCTGGATCTCGTTGGTACCGCCGTAGATGCGCGCAACACGCGCGTCGGCCCACATGCGGGCAATCGGGTACTCGTTCATGTAGCCGTAGCCGCCAAAGAACTGCAGGCAACGGTCAAGCACTTCGCTCTGACGTTCGGTCAGCCAGAATTTAGCCATCGAGGCCAGGGTCGGGTCGAGCTTGCCGTCCACCCATTGCTGGATGAGGTGGTCGCAGAAGGTACGCGATGCCAGAACCGTGGCCTTGACATCGGCCAGGGTGAAGCGGGTGTTCTGGAAGTCCAGCACCGGTTTGCCAAACACCTTGCGTTCCTTGGTGTACTCGATGGTCAGCGCCAGCGCGCGCTCCATGGTCGCCGTTGCAGTGATGGCAATTTGCGCGCGCTCAAACGGCAATTGCTTCATCAAGGTATAGAAACCTTTGCCTTCGACGCCGCCCAGCAGGCATTCAGCGGGCACTTCGACATCGTCGAAGAACATTTCCGAGGTATCGGCCGACTGCTGGCCTACCTTGTCCAGGCATTTGCCGCGGCGAAAGCCAGGCAGTGCGGTGTCTACCAGGAAAATCGAAATGCCTTTGGAGCCCGCATTGATATCGGTCTTGGCAACCACGGCCACCATGTCGCTGGTCTGGCCATTGGTGATGAAGGTCTTGGCGCCGTTGATGATGTAGCTGTCGCCCTGTTTCACCGCACGGGTACGCACCGCTTGCAGATCGGAGCCGGTGCCCGGCTCGGTCATGGCCACCGAACAGATGACTTCACCCGAAGCGATCTTCGGCAACCAGTGCTGCTTCTGGGCTTCGGTGCCGTCTGCGAGGATGTAATGGCCGACGATGTGGTTGATACCCAGGCCCAGGCCCATTACCCCGGCGTAGGCCATTTCGTTCATCACCGCCGCCAAATGCGCCGGCGTACCGCCCGAGCCGCCGTATTCGACGTCAACATCGGGGAGGATCATGCCCATCTCGCCGGCGGCAAGCCAGGACGCACGGTCGGCCTGGTGCTGTTCGCGCCATTGCTCTTCAAGCGGTGCCAGGTGGGTGGTGACAAAGCGGTGGACACTGTCGGCGAAGGGGCTGACGTCATCGTCGAGCCAGGGCGAACGGTAGTTCTCCAGCATGGCGAAACCTCGGAAATCTCGTTGTTGTTATGAGTGGCTGCGCACACCCGGGGGATGTACGCAGGAAAAGCGTGAACGGTGTGCAGCGATCAGAGCGCGCCTTGGCCGCCACCGCAGACCAGGGTCTGGCCAGAAACGTAGTTGGCTTCCGGCAGGCACAGCATGACCACCGAACCGGCAGCCTCTTCAGGCGTACCCGGGCGACCTAGCGGAATGGCCTGGCTGGCGCCGTCGATCATGGCCTGTTGCACGCCGACCTTGATTTCCCGGCCTTCGATGCTGACGGTCTTGCTTTCGTTGCCTGCCAGCGCCTGGGTCAGGCGGGTGTCGATGAAGCCGAAAGCCACGGCATTGACGCAGACTTTCAGGCGTCCCCATTCCTTGGCCAGGGTCTTGGTCATGCCCAGGATGCCGGCTTTGGCCGAAGAGTAGTTGGTCTGACCGGCATTGCCGGCGGCGGCGACGGAGGAGATGTTCACCACCTTGCGGAACACTTCGCGGCCTTCGGCAGCCTCTTTCTTGGCCTGGGCGCTGATGACCGGCTGGGCGGCGCGCAAGATACGGAACGGCGCGGTCAGGTGGCAGTCGATGATGGCGTACCACTGCTCATCGGTCATTTTCTGGATGACGTTGTCCCAGGTGTAGCCGGCGTTGTTGATGATGATGTCGATGCCACCGTAGCTTTCCACTGCGGTCTTGACGAAACGCTCGGCGAAGTCGACGGCCGTGACGCTACCGACGCAGGCAACCGCTTCACCGCCGGCGTTGCGAATTTCTGCGACCACTTCTTCAGCCGGTGCGGCGTCGAGGTCGTTGACCACGACTTTGGCACCATAGGCGGCCAGTTGCAGCGCCACTTCACGGCCGATACCACGACCGGAACCGGTCACCAGGGCTACTTTTCCTTCGAGCTTTTTCATTGAGCTGTTCTCGTTTCTTGTTTGAGTGTTAGCGGTCTTCAGGCCAGGGCGACAACGGCTTCGCCGGCCAGCTTCTCTTCGCCATGCTGGTTGGCACAGCGGATTTGCACACGCACGCGCTTCTCGCCTGCGATTTCGAATTTTTCGATAACGCTGCCGGTGCAAGTCGGCACATGGCCTAGCTGGGTGATGCCGGTAAAGCGCATGGAAAAGTCACGCAGTTGTGCCTGTGGCACCCAGGCGGTCAGCAGGCGCCCGAGGTAGGCGGCAGACAACATGCCGTGGGCGAAGACGTCGGGCATGCGTGCCTTGCGAGCGAAGTCGATGTCGACATGGATCGGGTTGTGGTCACCCGAAGCCCCGCAGTAGAGGGCGAGGGTGGTACGGTTGACCGCCGGCAAGGTCAATGCTGCAAGTTCGTCACCGACCTGGATATCCGAGTATTGAAGGGTAGTCATCGGTGGCTCCTCAGCGCTGGACAAGGGAGGAACGGATGTCGGCAATGTGCTCGCCATCCTGATTGGTCACGCGGGTTTCATTGACCACGAACTGCAGGGCACCGCCTCTTTTTTCATAGACATCGACGACTCGCGTATCGAATGTCAGCACATCTCCGGCGACCGCGGGTTTGTGGTAGGTGAAGCCTTGCTCGGCGTGCAGGATGCGGCCCAGGTCGAAACCGTAGATGTTCAGTTGCTCGACCAGGTCGCGTCCCTCACTTTGCAGGCACATGAGGAACGTTGGCGGAACGGGCAGGGATTTGTAGCCCGCGGCCTTTGCCACGGCTTCATCGGTGTAGACCGGGTCGGTTTCGCCAATGGCCTTGGCGAAAAAGCGCAAGCGGCCTTTTTCGACTTCGGCGCTGCTGACGCCCAGGGAACGGCCGATCAGACTCTTGTCTGCCATTTGATTTTCTCCGGCGGGTAAGGAAATAAGGGGATCAGCCGCGACCGTACAGGGTCACGACGCACGCGCCGCCCAGCCCCAGGTTGTGCTGGAGGGCAAGGTTTACACCCTCGACCTGACGCTCCTGGGCGCTGCCGCGCAACTGATGGGTCAGCTCGTAGCACTGGGCCAGGCCCGTGGCACCCAATGGGTGACCCTTGGAGAGCAGGCCGCCGGACGGGTTGGTCACCACCTGGCCGCCATAGGTGTTGTCGCCATCGAGCACGAAGCGCTCGGCTCCACCTACATCACACAGGCCAAGGGATTCGTAGGTGAGCAGTTCGTTGTGGGCGAAGCAGTCATGCATCTCGGCCACGCGGATGTCCTGCGGCGAAACGCCAGCTTTCTCGTAGACTTCGCGGGCCGCACGCTGGGCCATGTCGAAGCCGACCATTTGAATCATCGAGGCCGGCTCGTACGAGACCGGCTTATCGGTGGTCATCGACTGGGCGAGGATCACCACGTCAGTGCGCAGGCCATGCTTCTTGGCGAAGGCTTCGCTGCAGATGATCGCGGCGGCGGCGCCGCAGGTCGGCGGGCAGGCCATCAGACGGGTCATCACCCCAGGCCAGACCACCTGGTCGTTCATGACGTCTTCGGTGCTGACCACTTTGCGAAACAGCGCCAGCGGGTTGTTGGCAGCATGGCGGCTGGCCTTGGCGCGGATGGCCGCGAAGGTGCTCATCTGGGTGCCGTATTTCTGCATGTGCTCGCGACCGGCGCCGCCGAACATCTGCAGGGCCATCGGCACGCCCACGGCGTCGGCGGTCAACTGGCTGGCGATTTCGCTGCATTTGCCCATGGCGCCTGGGCGGTCTTCCCATTGGTTCTTCAGGGCGCCCGGTTGCATCTGCTCGAACCCCAGGGCCAGGGCGCATTCCACCGCACCGCTCTCCACGGCCTGGCGTGCCAGGAACAGGGCGCTGGAACCGGTAGAGCAGTTGTTGTTGACGTTGACTACCGGAATACCGCTCAGACCGACCTCATAGAGTGCCGACTGGCCCGAGGTCGAGTCGCCGTAGACGTAGCCGACATAGGCCTGCTGCACAAGCTGATAGTCCAGCCCGGCATCCTTGAGGGCCTGGCGGGTGGCATCTGCCCCCATCTCTATATAGGACCCGCTGGCACCTGGCTTGAGGAACGGGATCATACCTACCCCGACTACATACGCTTTAGACATCGCTTGCTCCTTACGGGTTGGTGGTGCCTCGCACGCTGGGCGAGGCCAAGGCGGCTGGGCCGGCTCACCCCCCCAATTTACGGGTGGGCCTTGCGGGGGGGACCTGCCCTCAAAGAGTGGACGCGGAGGGGGGGTAACCCTGCTACTGGCGGCTCAAAACCTGCGTAGTTCAAGGCGATAGCGCGCACCACCAGCCCCCTCACCAGCCACTCGGCGAGAGTGGGGGAGGCCCTTTCATCGCTACCGTAGCCTTGTGCGACAGGGCCGATCTCAGCCGGCCCGACAGATGCCTCTATCAATTTCGCCGAGTGTCCGGTGCGTGCGCCGGGTTGTGCAGTCGGGCGTTTCCAGGAGTGTTTATGGCGGATCTACAAGGCAAGGTTGCAATCGTGACGGGGGGCGCTTCCGGCATAGGGCGGGCGACAGCGATGCTGTTCGCTCGCGAAGGCGCCAAGGTGGTGGTCGCTGACATGAGCGAGTCGTCAGGAAAGCAGGTGGTGCGCGACATCGAGCAGGCGGGTGGCATTGCCTGCTTTGAGCATGTCGACGTGCGCAGCGACGAAAGCTGTGCGGCCATGGTTGCGCAGACCTTGCTGCAATACGGACAACTGGATATCGCCTTCAATAACGCCGGCATCTTCGCCGCACCGACCTTGACCGAGGACCAGGGCCTGGCGCTCTGGCAGCGCATGCTCGATGTGAACCTGACGGGCGTGTTCAATTGCATGGTCCACGAGCTGCTGGCGATGAAGGCCAAGGGGGGCTCGATCATCAACACCGCGTCGGTCGCCGGTATCAGCGGCACCTACGGGGCCGCCGCCTACTCGGCGTCGAAACACGGGGTCATCGGCCTGACCCGCAGCGCGGCGCTGGAATACGGCAAGTATGGCGTGCGCATCAATGCGCTGTGCCCGGGATTGATCGAGACGCCGATGACCGCAGGCCCCGACAGCGGCTTCAACGAAAAGATGGTCAACGGCGCAATCAAAGCAAGCGCGCTGCGCCGCCAGGGCCGCGCCGAAGAGATGGCCGAAATGGTGCTGTGGCTGGCCAGCGATCGCTCCTCCTACAGCACCGGCGGCCACTTCGTGATCGACGGCGGGCTGTCGGCCTGAGCCGCATACCCGCACCTCTCATCAGTACTTATCAGCACTTTTCAATGGACGTTGCTATGACCCTTTTGCACGACAAGGTTGCCATCGTGACCGGCGGCGCCTCCGGCATTGGCCGGGCCACCGCCCTGCTGTTCGCCCAGGAAGGCGCTCGTGTGGCGGTTGCCGACATGAGCGAGGCGGCCGGCCTGGCTGTGGTTGAAGAAATCCGACAAGCCGGTGGCCAGGCGTTCTTCCAGCGCACCGATGTCCGTCAGGACTTCGCCTGCGCCGAATTGGTCGAAGCCACGCTGGGGCGATACGGTCGGCTGGACATCGCCTTCAACAATGCCGGCATCAGTGGCGGCGTTGGCCTGACGGAGAACCTCGAGCTGGAAAACTGGCTCAACGTCCTGGATATCAACCTGACGGGGGTCTTCAACTGCATGGTGCATGAGCTGCGCGCCATGAAAGCCCGTGGCGGTTCGATCATCAACACGGCATCGATCATGGGGCTGCAGGGTACCCCGGGCGGTGCCGCCTATAGCGCCTCCAAGCACGGGGTCATCGGCCTGACCCGCAGCGCAGCGCTCGAATACGGCAAGTACGGCGTGCGTATCAACGCCCTGTGCCCAGGGTTCGTGGATACCCCGATGGTGGTCGGCCCGGACAGTCACTTCGACGCCAAGGCCACCGAAGCCCTGGTGCGCAGCACAGCCCTGCGGCGTTTCAGCGAGCCGCGCGAACAGGCAGAGATGGTGCTGTGGCTGGCCTCCGACAAATCCTCGTACGCCACCGGCGGCCACTTCGTGGTCGATGCCGGCGTGATGGCCTGATTTCCAACTGACATTGATTTAAAGGATCGCCCCATGAATGCTGAACACTATCAGTTCATCACCTTCGACCTTGATCGCGGCGTGTTGACGCTGCGCCTGAACCGGCCCGAGGCGATGAACGCCATCAATGCCGGTTTGCACGAAGAGCTCTCACGGGTCTTCGCCGAGATCGCCGGCAATCGAGCTGTACATGCCGTGGTACTGACCGGCGAGGGCCGCGGCTTCTGCGCCGGGGGCGACCTGGCCTGGTTCCGTGACATCGACCAGCGCGGCCTCGACCAGCTGTTTCGCGAAGCACGCAAGATCATCATCGACATGCTCGAACTGCCGCAGCCGATCATCGCCGCCGTCAACGGCCATGCCGCGGGCCTGGGGGCAACCCTGGCGTTGTTCTGCGACATGATCTACGTCGCCGAATCAGCGAAGCTCGCCGACCCGCATGTGCGCATCGGCGTTGCCGCCGGTGACGGTGGCTCGGCGATCTGGCCGCTGCTGGTGGGCCCGGCGCGCGCCAAGCAATACCTGTTTACCGGCGACAGCCTGAGCGCCAGCGAGGCCGAACGCATCGGCCTGGTCAACCAGGTGGTGGCCGACAGCGAAACACTCACGGTAGCGACGGCGATGGCCCGGCGCCTGGCCGATGGCCCGCGCCTGGCCATTCAGGCGAGCAAGGCCTCGGTCAACCAGATTCTGCGCGACACCGTCAACCTTGTCCTCGATACCTCACTGGCACTGGAAAAGGAAAACTTCTTCAGCGCCGATCATAAAGAGGCCATCAAGGCGTTTGAAGAAAAGCGTCCCCCTGTGTATCGGGGCGTTTGAGCCCTTGTGATTCAAATTGAGGAGCCGAAGATGGACATCCGCTATACCCCCGACGAATTGATGTTTCGCGAGCAAGTCCGTGCCTTTCTGAATGAACAGCTGCCCGCTGCGATTGCGGCCCGGGGCCGGCATGGCAAACGCTTCAACAAGCACGACCAGGTGACCTGGATGCGCTTGCTCAATGAGCGCGGCTGGCTGGCGGCGAGTTGGCCGGTCGAACATGGCGGCACTGGCTGGGGCGTGGTGCAAAAGCACATTTTTGAAGAAGAGTGCGCCGCTGTCGGGGCTCCCGGCATCGTGCCGTTCGGGGTCAACATGGTCGGCCCGGTGATTATCAAGTTCGGGACGCCGCAGCAGCAGGCGCGCTTTTTGCCGCGCATTCTCAACAGTGACGACTGGTGGTGCCAGGGCTACTCGGAGCCTGGAGCAGGGTCCGACCTTGCCAGCCTGCGCACCCGCGCCGAGCGTGACGGCGACGTGTACGTGGTCAATGGCCAGAAAGCCTGGACCACACTGGCGCACTACGCCGACTGGATGTTCTGCCTGGTGCGCACCGACCCGCAGGCGCAACAGCAGCGGGGCATCAGCTTTTTGCTGATCGACATGAAAACACCGGGCATCAGTGTGCGACCGGTGATCACCCTCGACGGGGAGCATGAAGTCAACGAAGTGTTTTTCGACAACGTGCGGGTACCGGTCGAGAACCTGGTCGGTCGCGAGAACGAAGGCTGGACCTGCGCCAAATACCTGCTGACCCATGAGCGCACCAGCATTGCCGGCATCGGCCAGGCCAGGCAGATGCTCGCCCGCCTCAAGCAGATCGCCAGCAGCCAGGTGCACAACGGCGACCCCCTGATTGACGACCCGCTGTTCCGAGTGCAGATCGCCGAAGTGGAGATCCAGCTGATGGCCATCGAAATGAGCAACCTGCGCATTGTCGCCGCCGCCCGTGATGGTGGCGTGCCCGGGCCGGAAAGCTCGTTTTTGAAGATCAAGGGCACTGAAATTCGCCAGGCCATCACCTACCTGATGAGCAAGGCCCTGGGGCCGTATGCCATGCCGTTCATTGAAGACGAGCTGGGTTATGGCGAACAGGCCGATCTTTACCGTGACTACAGCACCACACCGGCGACGCAATACCTCGACATGCGCAAGGCCTCGGTATACGGCGGTTCCAATGAAATTCAGAAAAACATCATCGCCAAAATGATTCTTGAGCTGTAAGGGGAGAGCGACCATGGATTTTCAACTGAGCGAAGAGCAGAAGATGCTGCAGGACACCGTCGCGCGCCTGGTGCGCGATGACTACGGTTTCGAGCACCGCGAGCGAAGCCGGCAAAGCGAAGCGGGGTTCAGCACGACGTTCTGGCAGCTCCTGGCAGCGTTGGGCCTGACCGCCGTGCCGTTTTCCGAGCGCGTCGGTGGCATGGGTGGCAACGGCGTTGACCTCATGCTCATTGCCACCGAGCTCGGCCGCGGTTTGTGCCTTGAACCTTACTTGCACTCGGTGGTGCTCGCCGGTGGCCTGATCGAACAGTTGGGCAGCGAGGCCCAGCGTCAGGAACTGCTGCCCCAGGTCGCCAGCGGGCAACTGCAACTGGCGGCGGCGCTCATGGAGACCACCAGCCATTACCAGTTGCCCGACGTGCAGACCGTCGCCGAAAAAGTGCAGGGCGGCTGGAAACTCAAGGGGCGTAAATCGGTGGTGATCGGTGGGCAAAGCGCTGGCCTGATACTGGTCTCGGCGCGTACCAGCGGCCAGGCACGTGATGAAACCGGTATCTCGCTGTTCCTGCTTGACCCCAACAGTGCTGGCGTTCAACGCCGCGCGTATGCCACCCAGGACGGGCGCAAGGCGTGCGAACTGTACCTCGATGGCGCCTTCGTCAGCGCCGCCGGCCTGCTCGGCGACGAAGGCCAGGCCCTGGCCGCCTTGCGCTACCAGCAAGGCCGGGCGATTGCCGCGCAATGCGCCGAAGCGGTAGGCAGCATGGAAGCGGCCTGCGCGCTGACCCTCGACTATCTCAAGACCCGCAAGCAGTTCGGCCAGGTGATCGGCAAGTTTCAGGCACTGCAGCACCGCATGGTGGACATGCGTATCGAACTGGACCTGGCGACCTCCATGGCCATTCTCGCGGCTTGTGCCGCCGATGCGCCCGACAGCGCCGAACGCACGCGCACGCTTGCGGCTGCCAAGCGGGTGATCGTGCGGGCCGGGCGCCTGATCGCGGACGAGGGGATTCAGCTTCACGGGGGCATCGGCCTGACCTGGGAATATTTACTGGCACACCACGCCAAGCACCTGTTGATGCTCAGTCACCAGTTCGGGGACGACGACCACCACCTCAAGGTGTACAGCCAGATGATGGATGTGGCCTGAGCAATTCAGCAGCCACGCTACTCGACGTTTGTGCTTCAAGAGCCGGAGCTTACTCATGCTGCAAGGTATCAAGATCGTGGAAATCTGCGGGATCGGCCCTGGGCCGTTTTCCGCCATGCACCTGGCCGACCTGGGTGCTGAGGTGATCGCCGTGGAGCGCGCAGACGATGGGCGCGTCAATCTGCTAAACCGGGGCAAGCGTTCGGTGCTTGCCAACCTGAAGACTCCTGAAGGGCGTGAGCTGGTGCTGCGCCTGATCGAGGATGCCGACGCGCTGATCGAGGGCATGCGCCCCGGTGTGATGGAGCGTCTGGGCCTGGGGCCGAAGGAGTGTCTGGCACGCAACCCCAGGCTGGTCTATGGGCGGATGACGGGCTGGGGGCAGCAGGGACCGATGGCCCAGGCCGCCGGACACGACAACAACTACGCAGCGCTTTCGGGCGCGCTGTTCCATAACGGCACGGCCGACACGCCGCCTTCGTCGCTGTTTGCCACCCTGGGCGATATCGCCGGTGGCGCGCTCTACCTGACCATCGGGTTGCTCAGCGCGATCATCAAGGCACGCACAAGCGGCGAAGGTGCGGTGGTCGATGCGGCGATCGTCGATGGTTCGGCGCACATGCTGCAACTGATGCTGTCGACCCGCAACGTCGGCTACATGGGTGATGGGCGCGGCAACAACATGCACGACAGCTCGCCGTTCTACGCCACCTACCGCTGCGCTGATGGCGGCTTTGTCACCCTCGGATCGATTGAGCCGCAGTTCCATGCGCTGCTGCTGGAGAAGCTGGGCCTGCAGGGTGACAGCCGCTTTGCCAGCCAATGGGATCGCGGGTTATGGCCCGAGCAGCGTCAGCACTTCACCGAGCTGTTCGCCAGCCGCGTCCGTGACTACTGGTGCGCGCTGCTGGAAGGTACCGACGTCTGCTTCGCCCCCGTGCTGGCGCCCCATGAGGCGGCCACACACCCCCATCTGCTGGCACGCGAGACCTACTTCACCCGTGATGAGCTGCTGCAGACCCGTGTGGCCCCGCGCTTCAACGGTCAGGTCGTGACACCTGGCGAGGTACCGAAGCCCGGTGCGCACACCGAGCAGGTCCTTGCGGCGCTGGATGCCAAGGCATCGGTCTGGAAAACCGGCTGACACCTGGCCGATCGCGGGGGCTGATTCCCGCGATCGCTTTTCTTTTACCACTGTGAGGTCACTGTGACTGGCGCGTTTGATCCTGTGTTGCTGCACGCCGTTGACAACTACCCGCCAGGCGCAGCCTTGCGCTCCCTGGCCGAGACGCATCCACTGGACTGGCCTGCGGTTTGCCATTATTTGCAGGCGCACGGTCTGGAGGTCGATACCCACCTGGCACCCCGGCAGTTTGTCGGCGGCCTGGCCAACTTCAACTACCTGCTACGGGTCAATGGCCAATGGATGGTGCTGCGCCGCGCGCCGGCAGGCCCGTTACCCCCCGGCGCCAATGACATGCGCCGCGAGCACCGCATCCTTTCGAGGCTGTCGCAGGGGTTTGCCCTTGCGCCTTGCAGCTATCACCTGTGTGAAGACGCGAGTATCGCCGGCGCACCGTTCCAGTTGCTCGAGTACCGCGATGGCGTGGCGGTGCGAGGGGCGAGCCTGGCACCGCTACCCGAGACGCAAGCGCTGGGCCTGCAGCTGTCGCAGATGGCGGTCAGGACACTCGCAGCCCTTCATCAGATCGACGTGCACGCTGTCGATCTTGCCGAGCTGGGGCGTCCGGAGGGCTTTTTCCGGCGTACGGCCGAAGGCTGGAGCGCGCGCTGCGAGCGGGTCAGCCTGGGGGCGCCGAGTGCCGCTGCGCGGCAAACCATGGACTGGCTGGCGCAGGTTGCCGACCCCAAGCCTGTGACACCGGTGCTGCTGCACAACGATTTCAAGTTCGACAACATCCTCCTCGACCCTGTGAGCCACGAACCGGTGGCCATTCTTGACTGGGACATGGGCACCCGTGGCGATGCGCTGTTCGACCTGGGCACATTGCTCAGCTACTGGACCGAGGCCGGTGATCCCGCCGGTATGCAGGCGCTGGGGCAAATGCCGACGGCGCAGCCCGGTTTTCTCACTCGCGAGCAGGTCGCCCGGGCCTACGCCAGCCTCTCGGGCCGCTCGCTGGATGAGTTCAAACCGTATCGGGTGCTGACCCAGTTCAAGCTGGCGGTCGTGTTCCAGCAGCTTTACCAGCGTTACCGCAGCGGCGAAGTCGATGACCCGCGCTATGCCGGTTTCGACACCCTGGCCAACGACCTGCACACCTTCACCCTCGACATCATCAGCGACACGATTTTCTAAAGAGAGCATCCCATGGATTTTTCCCTGTCTCCCGAGCAACTCGCCCTGCGCGAGAAAACCCGTGCCTTTATCCGCGATGTCGTCATGCCCTATGAGCACGACACGCGCCGGGGTGCCCACGGTCCCGAGGCGAGCCTGCGCCAGGTGTTGGTGGAAAAGGCCCGTGAAGCGGGCTTGCTGACTCCCCAGGCGAGCAAGCACCTGGGCGGGTTGGGGCTGTCGCACCAGGACAAGGCAGTGATTTTCGAGGCCGCCGGCTACTCGATGCTTGGCCCGGTGGCACTCAACTGCGCGGCGCCCGATGAAGGCAACATGCACATGCTCGAGCAGGTCGCGACACCTGCCCAGCAGGCCCGTTGGCTGGCGCCGATGGTGGCGGGCGAAACCCGTTCCTGCTTCTGCATGACCGAACCGCACCCGGGGGCCGGGGCAGACCCTTCACAGATGAAAACCACCGCAGTGGCGACCGACGACGGTTTTGTCATCAACGGCGACAAGTGGTTGATCACCGGCGCCGAGGGCGCGGCATTCAGCATCATCATGGCGCGCACCCTGGTCGATGGCGAGGACGTCGGCGCGACCATGTTTCTGGTTGACCTGCCGAACCCCGCGTTTCGCATCGAACGTACCCTCGACACCTTGGACTCGTCGTTCCCCGGTGGCCATGCACAGATTGTCCTCGACAACCTGTTCGTACCCCGTGATCAGGTGCTCGGTGAGGTTGGCCAAGGTTTTCGCTATGCGCAGGTGCGCCTGGTGCCAGCGCGCCTGACCCACTGCATGCGCTGGCTCGGGGCGGCGCAACGTGCGCACGACATCGCCAGCGAACATGCGCGTACACGACGGGCGTTCGGCGGGCCGCTGATCAGCCACGAGGGGGTCGGTTTCATGCTCGCCGACAACGAGATCGACTTGCACCATGTACGCCTTGGTGTGGCGCACACCGCCTGGCTGCTTGATCAAGGTGAACGCGCCAGCAGCGAAAGCAGCATGGTCAAGGTCAATTCGGCCGAAGCGATCTGGCGTGTTGTCGATCGCTGTGTGCAGATTCTTGGTGGCTTGGGCATCACCCGCGACACCGAAGTCGAACGGATCTTTCGCGATGTGCGCGCGTTCCGTATTTACGATGGCCCGTCGGAAGTGCACCGCTGGAGCATTGCCCGCAAGCTCGCGAAGGCCGGGCAATGAGCGGTGCATTGGTGCAGGCGCACGGCCTGCAAGGCAAGGTGGTGATCGTTACCGGCGGTGGACGCGGTCTGGGCCGGGCGATTTCCGCGGGGTTTGCCCAGGCGGGCGCCAGGGTGGCGCTGGTAGGGCGTGACGCCGAGACCCTCGAGCAGGCCCGGCGCGAAATCATCGAAGCCGGCGGCGAGGCCCAAGCCTTCGCCGCCGATGTGTCCAGCGAGGCGGCTATCCAGTCGATGTGCGAGGCCGTGGTTGCCACCTGGGGGCGCATTGACGTGCTGGTCAACAACGCCGGTATCAACCCCTGGTACAAGGCCGCCGAGGACACACCGCTTGCGCAGTGGCAGGCGATCATCGACGTCAACCTGACCGGCGTATTCCTCGCCTGCAAGCACGCCGGCAAGCACATGCTGGCCGCCGGGGAGGGCGCGATCATCAATATCACTTCGGTGGCCGGGCGCCTTGGCCTGAGCCGGACCACCGCCTATTGCGCCGCCAAGGGGGGCGTCGAGCTCATGACGCGGCAACTGGCCATGGACTGGGCAACGCGCGGCGTGCGGGTCAACGCCGTCGCACCGGGGTATTTCTCCACCGACCTTACCGAAGGCATGCGCAAGAACGAAGGGCTGAGCCAGCGCGTTACCGAACGGACACCGTTGCGGCGCTTTGGCGACCCCGAAGAAATCGTCGGCGCCTGCCTGTTCCTGGCGTCGCCCGCCGCCAGTTACGTGACCGGCCAATCCCTCGGCGTCGATGGCGGCTGGACGGCCTGTTGACGCTCGAAGGGCGGCCTGATTCGCGGGCCGCCCACCCTGCATCGGTCAATTGAATGCATCGATCACCCACCCACTCTCTTTCCCCTCCATGTGAGTGGGCGGGTGGCACACCAGCGTCTCATAGCATCCCTTTAGCTTGTTCATGTTCACTCATCTGTACTTGGAGCGCCGTATGACAATAACAACAACGCGCGGAATTTTTCGGCCGCATCTATTGGCCTCGGCCATTGCCGTGGGCATCAGCGCACAGGCGCACGCCATCAATTTCAGTGTCGGGGAAATCGAGGCAAGCTTTGATTCGTCGCTGTCGGTAGGGGCCAGTTGGTCTGTCCGCAGCCCGGACCCTGACTTCATCTCCAACTTCAACTCACAAGGCGTCAGGGGCAATGCCTCGTCGCGTACCAGCGACGACAACCGGCTGAACTTCAAGAAGGGCGAGACCTTCTCGAAAATCTTCAAGGGCGTGCATGACCTGGAGCTGAAGTACGGCGACAGCGGTGCGTTTGTCCGTGGCAAATACTGGTATGACGCTGAGCTGATGGATGAAAGCCGGCCGTTCTACGACATCGACGACCAGGGTCGCGACCGTGCCGCCAAGTCGTCCGGGGCGATGTTCCTCGACAGTTTCGTCTACCACAACTACAGCCTCGCGGACCTTGCGGGAAACGTGCGCCTGGGCAAGCAGGTGGTGAGCTGGGGCGAGAGCACCTTCATCGGCAACTCGATCAACAGCATCAACCCTATCGACGTGGCGGCCCTGCGGCGCCCTGGGGCCGAAGTCAAGGAAGGTCTGATCCCGGTCAATCTGCTCTATGTATCCCAGGGCCTGTCGGAGAATTTGACAGCAGAAGCCTTCTACCAGCTGGAATGGAAGAGCTCGGTGATTGATAACTGCGGCACCTTCTTCGGCAATGACGTGACCCCCGAAGGTTGCAACGATCGAGTGGTGATCGCCGGCCTGGATCTGCCCCCGGGTGTGGCCAGCAACACCGGCTCGGGGTTGGCAGTGGGAGGGGCGGGCACACAGGGCGGTGGGGTGGACGATGCCTTCATACCGCGCACCAAAACCAAGGACGCCAAGGACAGCGGTCAGTTCGGCGTGGCGCTGCGCTGGTTTGTGCCGCAGGTCAACGACACCGAGTTTGGCGCTTACTTCCTCAATTACCACAGCCGCAACCCCAACCTGGACTTTACCCGTGCCACCAACACGGCCAGTAGCGGCACCGGCCTGGCAACGGTACCGGGCGCCATCAACGCGATCCGCACGGCCAGTTACCACGTGGTCTACCCCGAAGACATCCGGCTCTATGGCTTGAGTTTCTCGACCAACCTCGCGGGTACCGCATTGGGCGGCGAGATCAGCTTCCGGCCGAACATGCCGCTGCAGCTCAATGGCGCTGACACTAACCTGGCGGCGCTGGATAACAAGAACTCGCCATTGTTCATTTCCGGCCACTCCAACAGCGCACCCGGCGCGGAGCTCAAGGGTTATGAGCGCATGCCGGTGCTGCAAACCCAGGTATCAGCCACACAGTTCTTCGACCAGGTCATGGGCGCCAGTCGCCTGACCGTAGTGGGGGAGGTGGGTTACAACCGCATCAATGGCCTGGGTGATTCCGATGGCGCGGACCTGCGCTTCGGCCGCAGCACGATCTTCGGTGCCGGCGAGCTGCAGACAGCCCCTGGGCCAGGTGCGACAGGAGCGCAAACCTGCGCGGGCGCACCGAGCCAGGTGCCGGGTGCGGCGCCTGGGGACACCCGCCCGAGCAACCCGCAGCAAAAGTGCAACAGCCACGGCTACTACACCACCGACTCCTGGGGTTACCGCCTGCGCGGCAAACTGGATTACCCCAATGTGATTGCCGGCATCAACCTGTCGCCGAACCTGGCCTGGTCCCATGACGTGGAAGGTAACGGCCCGAACTTCGAGGAAGGTCTCAAGGCCATCAGCCTCGGCGTGGATGCCGAGTACGCCAACCAATACACCGCCAGCCTGAGTTACACGGACTTCTTCGGCGGCGACTTCAACACCAACGGTGATCGCGATTACGTCGCGCTGAGCTTCGGCGTCAACTTCTGATACCCGCACAACAAGGTGAAAACAGCATGAATACAACAATAATGATGCGCATGGGCTCGTTGACGTTAACCCTGCTGGCAGGCAGCGCGATGGCCGCTGTTTCGCCCGAAGAGGCGGCCAGGCTGGGTACCAGCCTCACGCCGCTGGGCGGGGAGAAGGCCGCTAACGCGGATGGCAGTATCCCGGCCTGGACGGGGGGCTTGAAGAAAAACGCGGCACCAGCGGTCAATGACTTCATCGGCAACCCCTTTGAAGGCGAGCAACCCCAGTTTGTGATCACGGCAGCCAACGCAGAGCAGTACAAGGACAAACTGAGTGCCGGCCAGCTGGCAATGTTCAAGCGCTACCCCGACACCTACAAGATGCCGGTGTACAAGACCCAACGCACGGCGTCCGCTCCGCAGGCGGTATACGACGCGGCAAAGAACAGCGCCCTGACGACCCAGGCCGTGAACAACGGTTACGGCCTGAAGGACTTCGAGAAGTCGCACTACTACGCGTTCCCGATTCCCAAGAACGGGGTCGAAGTGGTGTGGAACCACTTGACCCGCTATCGAGGTGCCAGTTTCATCCAGCAGCTTGCCCAGGCCACGCCGCAGGTCAACGGCAGCTACACCATCGTCAACGTCGAACAGAGCACCGGCTTTCCCTGGCTGATGAAGGACACTGATCCCGAGCAAAGCGCCAATATCCTGTTCTACGTCAAGCAGACGGTAACCTCGCCTGCACGCCTGGCGGGCAATGTGTTGCTGGTTCACGAGACCATCGACCAGGTCAAGGACCCGCGCATGGCCTGGGCCTACAACGCCGGCCAGCGCCGGGTCAGGCGTGCCCCGCAGGTCGCCTACGACGGCCCGGGCACTGCCGCCGACGGCCTGCGCGTGGCTGACCAGGCCGACATGTACAACGGTGCGCCAGACCGTTACGACTGGAAGCTGATCGGCAAGAAGGAAATGTACATCCCGTACAACAACTACAAGCTGTTCTCGCCCACGCTCAAGTACGACCAGATCATCAAGCCCGGCCACATCAACCAGGACCTGACCCGCTACGAGCTCCACCGCGTGTGGGAGGTCGAGGCGACTGTGCTGCCCAATGAGCGCAGCATTTATGCCAAGCGTCGCATGTATTTCGATGAGGACACCTGGGCTGCCGTTGAGATCGATCACTACGATTCGCGCGGTCAGCTGTGGCGGGTAGGAGAGGGGCACTTGGTCAACGACTATGTCCAGGGCACTGCCAACTTTGCCGCCATTACGGTGTACGACCTGATCGCTGGCCGCTACATCGTTTCCAACATGCAGAATGAAAACAAGCGCGGGCAGAACTACGCCTACCGCCCGACCATGGTCGATTTCACCCCCGCGGCGTTGCGCAACGCCGGTATCCGCTGAGCGAGCTGATTCCTCATTCAACGTTTGCTGTTTGAACTTCCCGGCTGGCCCTTGGCGCAACGCCATCGGCCAGCGGGAAGGACACAGCAGGATGGGACCGTTATCAACAATCCAGCGCGAGAAATCACATGACCTCTGTTGTGCTTACCGTAGAAGACGGCCTGGCAACGCTCGTACTCTCGGGCCCGGGCCGCAAGAATGCCCTCACCTGGCAAGCAATAGGTGAACTTGAACGAACATTTGGCCGCCTGCGCGACGATCCGCAGGTCAACGCGGTGTTGCTGACCGGCGCCGGCGACGATTTTTGCTCCGGTGGCGACATCAGCATGATGGGCAGCTCGACCGATGCGTCTGTACTGAACGAGGTGATGGCGTCAGCCAATCGCCTGGTGTCGACGTTGTTGAACTTCGACCGACCGGTGATAGCGGCCGTCGACGGTGTCGCATTCGGTGCCGGCTTCAGCCTGGCCCTTGCGTGCGACTTTCTGATCGCATCGGATCGTGCACGCTTGTGCATGTCGTTTGCGCGTATCGGTGCCATGGTGGATTTGGGCGCAACGTACACACTGCCGCGGATTGTCGGTTATCAGAAGGCCAAGGAGATCATCTATAGCGCCCGCGAGGTTGCTGCGCATGAGGCGTTGGCCCTTGGAATTGCCCTGGAGATTCACCCGCCCGAGCGCCTGGCTGCCCGCGCAGAAGAACTGGCACGCAGTCTGGCCAACATGTCGCCTGTGGCATTCGCTCTGACCAAGCGTCTGCTGGGGCGCACCTTTGAAAGCAACCTGGCGGCACAACTGGAAGCAGAAGGCAGTGCGCAGGCGGTGGCGATGAATGATCAGTACTTCACCGATGCCATTGAAAGGTTCATGCGCAAAGAGCCGTCGCTGTACCGCTGGCCGACGTTGAAATGATTCGATGAAGGCCAGCGGTACAACTAACCCGGGTTCAAGGATTTACCACCTCAAGAACCGGGAAACTGTACTTGCCTTGCTGCACATCCTTGCTGGGACCGTACATTCTGAGCACGACGTAGGCGTCTTTTTCCGGAATCGGTAGCCAGTTCGGGTTGCTGGCGTCGCCCTTGGCACTGAGCTCGAGGGTGTAGTTGCCTTCGGCATCCGGGGTCAAGGTGCGGTCGCCCCGGCTATGGCGGTTGATGTCGTTATGCGCCATCAGTCGATTGTCCGACGCGTAGGCGGTGAACGACCAGAACTCGCTGACCTTGGGTGCCTTGAAGTGCATGCGATAGGCCTTGCCAGCGGCACCGTTGATGGCCTTGCCATCGCTGCCCGTGACGGCCTGGAGGTAAACGGTTTCATCCGGCGGCAGGCCCCACTGGCCGATGTAGGTGCCCTCGGCGAACAGATCGCGCTCGCCTTCGCCGAGTTGTTCACGGGTGCCCAGTAGTTTGCCGGAGGTGGTCATCTTCGGGGCCAGCGCCTTGATGTGCTGCATGCCCAGCACTTCACCTTGTTTGGCAGCAGCCAGTTGCTCCTGGGTGAAGTCTTCCTTGCAGGGCGCCAGGCCCACTGCTTTGTACTGGTCCAGCCATTTTTTGTCGGCCTGGCCCATGCTGCCATCGCAGAGGACAAAGTTGACCCGTTGCAGCCAGGTGGTTTTCGCCGGGTCCAGGTAGGTGCGCTGCTTGGCCTTTGGACCGGGCACGCCCAGGTAGGCGGAGAGCGTGCGCACGTTCCAGTCGTCCATGTAGTTGAGTGCGACTTTTTCGTCTGCTGGCCCCGTGGCCATGATCCTGCCCATCAACTTCACCAGGTTGGAGTCGACGCGGATCACTTCGGTGACGCTGTCCGGCACTTCGCCTTTCCAGTCGCGCGCGGCGAACATGAAATGCCCGCCCTGGTTGGCGCGTGTGCGCGAGCCGATCATGCTGGTGGTGTAGTGCCCCATGTCCATGGTGTGCAGTATCCAGTAACGGCCTTTGTCCATGTTCGGCACGCTGACGATGACCGGCTCGGCCGCGACGTCGAGCCAGCCCATCAGGTGCAGTGTGTCGTTGTTGATGGTCGGGTGCGCCGTGTAGGTATCGTCGGCCAGGTGCCGGATGTTCTGGAAACGGTTAAGCGCTGTGTCTGTTTTTACCGCTGTCTCGTAGAAGAACTTGTAGGCCTCGTCAATCGAGTAGCCATAGACATAGGCGTCCTTCGCCAGGGTGTCGGGTATCTGGGCAAACGCGGGAAGGGCGAGTGAAAACAAGGATGCGGCAAGAACAGTGGTTTTCATGAAGTTACCTTGGCGACAGGAGTGTTGTTTGAGTTGTTATGGCTGGCGTTCGGAGCTATTCGGTATACGGCGTTTTTTGGGTTCTTCGCTGGGGCCTGGGGGTTGTGATTCTTGTGTTGGTGTTGGTGTTGATGCTGTGAGCTGTGAGCTTATCCATTTCGTGCAGCGACGCTGACGGCCCCTTCCGCCTTTACGGCGGCCTACTTTTCTCTTGGGAAAAGTAGGCAAAACCGCTTGCTCCTGCATACGGCCCTACGCTGCGCTCCGGGTCCCCTCGCTCCGGCGCCCTCCGGGGCCACGCGGCCTACGACTTGCTTCGCCAAGTCTACGTCTCGCGTCTTCGTCTACGCCGATGCCCCTACAGGCACCTCCACTCGGCCTCCTGAAGTCGCACTCTGCGGCGCCTGAACCTTCGTGCATGAAGATCAAGATCAAGAGCGGGCTCCCGCCAGTGGGAACAGGCCCAATCTGTGGGAGCGGGCTTGCCCCGCGATGGATTTTGAATCTTGCCGATAGATCCATAACTGCCGGTGATCGCACTTCAGCGTTGCAGCTGGATGTGCACGACTCAGGGGACCTATCGCGGGGCAAGCCCGCTCCCACCGAGCCCGCTCCACCTGGCTGTTGGCAGTGGACTTTGATCTCGAAGATGCGCCAGTACAGGCGCCGCCCGTAACTTCGCGACTTCAGGAGGCCGAGCGTAGGTGTCTGGAGGGGGCAGGTGCGCAGCACCCTTCGGCGGATGCCGAAGTCGCGAGCCGTAGACTTGGCGAAGCAAGTCGTAGGCCGCGAGGCCCCTGGAGGACACCGAAGCGAGGGAACCCGAAGCGCAGCGTAGGGCCGTATGTAGGAGCGAGCGGTTTTGGTTCCTTTTGCCAAGACAAAAGGGACCCGCCGTAAGGGCGGAAGGGGCCCTCAGCGTCGCCGCATAAAATGGATAAGCCCACAGCCCACACCACCACCAACAACACAAGAATCACAATCCCCGGACCTCCGTGAATAACCTTTTTTTAGTTATCACCGCGCATCGACGAAAGTAAAGGCATACCTGCAAGGGCGTCAGGCAAATTTTTGGCTGGCATCAAATGCCAAAGGCGTGACGTGAAATGCCAAGAATTTCGCCGCCCCCCCCGCCAAAACTGTGAGCCCGAACAATAACTAAGCGCCGGCCCGCATCAGTGCGGTCATGGCGAGCAACCCCGTGAGCGACGGCGACCTCTTCAAACGCTTTCACGCGTCATGACGAAACGCTCCGGTTGCGCTCAACGAACAAGGACAGCAGAACGATGAAGCTCGGTGCACGACTCCTGCGCTTGTGCGGCATGGCCGTACTGGCAATGTCTGGTATCTCGATACCCCCTCTGGCCCTGGCGGCAGACAAACCCAATATCCTGGTGATTTTTGGTGATGACATCGGCATCACCAACATCAGTCGCTACAGCCTTGGAATGATGGGTTATCAGACACCCAGCATTGATCGCCTGGCCCAGGAGGGCACGATATTCACCGACTATTACGGTGAGCAGAGTTGCACGGCCGGTCGTGCTGCGTTTATCACGGGCCAGCATCCGGTGCGCACCGGCCTGACCAAGGTCGGTGTCCCCGGGGCGCCTGTGGGTATCCAGAAGCAGGACCCGACCCTCGCCGAACTGCTCAAGCCGCTGGGTTACGCAACCGGGCAATTCGGCAAGAACCATCTGGGTGACCGTGACGAGTTCCTGCCGACCAACCATGGCTTCGACGAATTTTTCGGCAACCTTTACCACCTCAACGCGGAAGAAGGGCCGGAAGATCCCGACTGGACCCGGGATCCGGCCATCGACAAGCTGATCCGTCCACGCGGGGTGATCCACAGCAGGGCCGATGGCAAGATCGAGGACCTGGGCGCGTTGAACAGCAAACGCATGGAAACCATCGACGAAGAGTTTCTCCAGGCGTCAATGAACTTCATCGACAAGTCGGCAAAGGCCGACAAACCCTTCTTCGTCTGGTTCAACTCCAGCCGCATGCACTATTACACCCACATCAGCGACAAAGCCGCAGGCAAGTCGGGGCAGGGGTTCTATAACGACGGCATGGTTGAGCATGACGGCCATGTCGGGCAACTGCTCAAGCAGCTCGACGACCTGGGCATTGCCGATAACACCATCGTGCTCTACACCACGGACAACGGTGTGCATTTCAATCAGTGGCCCGATGCCGGGATCACGCCATTTCGGGGTGAGAAGAACACGAACTGGGAAGGCGGCTTCCGCGTACCGGCGATTGTGCGCTGGCCGGGGCACTTCCAGGCGCAACGGATCTCAAACGAAATCATGTCCAGCCAGGACTGGCTGCCGACGCTGATGGCCGCCGCCGGCGTGCCGGATGTCAAAGAACGCTTGCTGGCGGGTTATCAGGTGGGGGGCCAGCAATTCAAAGTGCACCTGGATGGCTACAACTTCCTGCCCTACCTGCAAGGGCAGGCACAGAAGGGGCCACGTAACGACTTCTACTATTTCAGCGATGACGGCCAGTTGCTGGGCATGCGCGATGGCGACTGGAAAGTGGTATTCGCTGAACAGCGGGCCAAGCGCTTCGATGTCTGGCGTGACCCTTTCGTTCAATTGCGGGTGCCCAAGGTGTTCAACTTGCGCCGCGATCCGTTCGAGCGCGCCGATACGGACTCCAACAGTTACAACGTCTGGTGGGACAAGAAAGTTGCAGTGGTCGCGCTGCCGGCGATGATCCGTGTGCAACAGTTCCTGGCAACCTTCAAGGAGTTCTCGCCACGGCAACGCCCGGCGAGTTTCACGGTCGATCAAATGATGGAAAAGTTCATGCACTTCCAGGCGCGTTGACGAACAGATTTGCCGCCCACCCTCGGACGTGACTACGGCCCGCCGGCTTTGCCTGCGGGCCGTTTTCATGGTGGGGAACGCATGGGCGTGACGGCAAATGACAAACCGGTGGCATGAAATGGCAATTCGTTGTGAGGGCGGAGCCGCAGTATGACGGCGGTGGCACATAACAATTTCAATCTGCCTGTAAGAGGACGACAACCATGCCCATGCCCATCCCGGTTTTTGAACACCACGAACTGCTGACCCTCAATACCCACGAACTGCCGGTTTACCGGGACGCCCTGGCGCCGCACTTTCCGGGCGTCGATGTGCAGCCTTTGTACCTGGACCCGAACGTTGGCGTATGGACGCTCCGGGTCATCTTCCAGCCCGGCGTGCGTCTGCCATGCCACTACCACACCGGCCCTGTTCACCTGTTCACGCTCTCCGGCAAGTGGAACTACGTGGAGTATCCGGACCAGCCGCAAACCGCCGGTTGCTACCTCTATGAGCCAGGCGGCTCGGTCCATACCTTCAGTGTGCCTGCCGACAACACCGAGCCGACCGACACGGTGATGGTGGTCTATGGCGCGAACATCAACTTCGATCAGGACGGCAATTTTGTGAACGTCATGGATGCCACCGACATCATCCAGATCATTGATCGACTGGTGAAAGAGCGCGGTCTGGAGCCGGCCCGCTACATTCGTCCGGGCCACTCCGGCTACACCGTCGGTTGATCAGCACGCGCGGGCGCCCAGGCGCCCGCCCTTCACGATACTTGCTGGAGAGTGCTCGATGAGCCATTCCAATATGCCGGTCGGTGCACAGGGGCAAACCCCCCAAGTGCCACGTTCAGTTTTCATTACCGGGGCCAGTGGCTTCATCGGTCAGGCGCTGGTCAAGCGCTATCGCGCGCTGGGCGCTGAAGTACGCGGTATGGATCTGCATGCCGACCCCATCAACAACGTCGTCGCCGGCGACCTGGTACGGCCGGAACAATGGGCCGAACACGCCCGTGGCTGCGAGTTGTTCATCAACACCGCTGCGGTGGTTTCGCTGGCGGCGCCCTGGAAGCTGTACCGCGAGGTGTCAGTGCGCGGTGTGCGTAACTGCCTGGATGTGGCGATTGCTGGCGGTGCCAGGCGCTTTGTGCAGTTCTCGTCGATTGCAGCCCTTGGCTGGCAATACCCGGAGCAGGCCGATGAGCGCTGTGACGTGGTCATCGGTGAGCAATACCGCTATGGCGTCGCCAAGGGGGCCAGCGAGCACCTGGTGCTGGCCGCCCATGCGGCGGGCGAGATCGAGTGCACCATCGTCCGGCCTGGCGATGTCTATGGTCCGGGCTCCCGGGCCTGGCTCAGTGAACCGCTGAAGATGGCCAAGGCCGGGGCATTGATTCTGCCTTCGGGTGGTTCGGGGCGCTGGACGCCGGTGTATATCGAGGACCTGCTCGATGGCGTGATGCTCGCGGCGGGTCTCGATCAGGCCCGTGGGCAGATCTTCCACATCAGCGCGGCCGAGTCGGTGAGTTGCCAGCAGTTTTTCAGTCATCACTGGCACTGGGCCGGGCGCACTGGCTCGCCACGCAGCCTGCCACTGGCGCTGGCGGTCGCTCTGACCCATGGCCTCTGGTACATCAATCGCACCTTGGGGCGGGCCAACGAAGTCACCCCGGACGCGATGTACATGTTCTCCCGCACTGGCGGCATCTCCATTGACAAGGCCAGGCGCCTGCTCGGCTATGCGCCGAAGGTTGCCCTGGAGGAAGGGCTGCGCCGTTCCGAAGCCTGGCTGCGTGAAACCGGCCAATTGAACTGATCCTTGCGTGCCGTTCAGGCGGACGGCGCATTACTGAACTCGGAGGCAAGCCATGAAAGCTGTTGTCATGCGTGACCAGAAGCTGCAGGTCGATTCCATCGCATCCCCGCAGCCGGGGCAGGGCGAAGTGCTGGTCAAAACCCTGGCCTGCGGTATTTGCGGTTCAGACCTGCACATGTTTCACCACTGCCAGCATGTTCTGGCGAACTTCAAACGCGGCAATATCCCGATTGCATTCGATGACCGTCAGGACGTGGTGTTCGGTCATGAGTATTGCGCCGAGATTCTTGATCACGGCCCGGGCAGCGACAAGCAGCTCAAAGTGGGCACTCGGGTCTGCTCGTTGCCGTTCGTGATTACCCCGCAGCACTTCCATCACGTTGGCTTTTCCAACCGCTACCCAGGCGGCTACGGCGAACAGATGGTGCTGGCCGAGCAGATGCTGCTGCCCGTGCCGGGGGATTTGCCAGCAGACATCGCCGCGCTCACCGAACCGCTGACGGTAGCTGCCCATGCGGTGAACCGTGCGCGTCTGGACGGCAGCGAAGTACCGGTGGTGATCGGCTGTGGCCCTATTGGGCTGGCCATGATCGCCATTCTGAAGTCGCGGGGCATCGGCCCGATTGTGGCCGCAGACTTCAGCGCCGGCCGCCGTGCGCTGGCCGAAAAGATGGGGGCCGATGTGGTGGTCAATCCGGCTGAGCAGTCGCCGTACACCTCGTGGCTACAAGTGGCCGCCCCCTCGGGCTATGACATCAACGGCCCCATGGCGCTGCTGGGGCTGGGGCCGCAGCCAAAACCTTGCGTCGTGTTCGAGTGTGTCGGCATACCGGGGATGATCCAGCAGGTCATACAGAATGCTCCGCCGCGCTCGCGCCTTATTGTGGTGGGCGTGTGCATGGAGAGCGATCGGATCGAACCGCTGATGGGTATCAGCAAGGAAATGAACGTGCATTTCTCCTTCGGCTATACCGGTGAGGAGTTCGCCCAGACGCTGCACGCACTGGCCGACGGTACGCTCGACGGTGGGCCGATGATTACCCAGCGGGTAACACTGGACGGTGTCAGTGCAGCCTTCGGTGCCCTGGCCCAGCCGGACCAGCACGCCAAGATCATGATCACCTACGATTGAGTCACCGCCGCGGCAGCGCGTAATTGCGCTCGCCGCTCCCGCGGCGGCGCGCCGTACCAGCGTCGGCAGGCGCGATTGAATGAACTCTGCTCGGCATAGCCCAACAAGCCGGCAATCTGCGCCATGGGCATTTGCGCCTCGGCCAGGTACAGGTCGGCGAGTTCGCGGCGCACATTCTCCACCATCTCCTCAAACACCTGATCATGCTCGGCCAAGCGCCTTTGCAGGGACCGTTCACGCATGCCCAGTTGCTCGGCGATCAGCGGCAGCGCGCAGCGTTGTGTCGGCAACAGTCGGCGTATGGAGTCTTCGACCTGGGTGTGGATTTGCAGCGGGTTGGCGGCACCCAGGCTGCTGACGTAATCCATCATGGTGTCGTGCAACAGCCGATTGTGCTGGTCAATCGGTTTGCTCAAGTGCTCGGGCAATAGCACCAGCGCGTTATGGGCCTGGCCGAAGTAGGTGCGAGCGCCGAAAAAACGTTGGTAGCGGCTTTGCGGCAGGCGTGCCTCGGTCCGTGTCAGCACCGAATGCGGTCGAAACCCTGGCCCGAACAGCATCTGCAGGGTCTTGAACATCACACCCAGCGACAGCTCGATGATCTGTCCCTGGCGTGGCGCGGGGCGCAGGCGCAGTTCGTAGATCAGATGCAGCCGCTGGGGGTCGCTTTCGCGGTCCAGGTACACCAGCACACCGGGGCTATAGGTGTGGAGGAAGCGGATGATTTCAGTCAGCGCCTCGCCGACATTCCGTGCGTTTTGCCCCACCACCGCCAATGGCCCCAGGATCATGATGCTCTGGCGTTCGGCCAGACGCAGGCCGAAATCGACGCAGTGCAACTGCTCGGCACATAACTCGAGCAGGTTGATAAAGGCACGGTAGGGAATCACCGCAGAGCCGTTGTCGAGCATGGCCGGTTCAATCTGCATCTGACGCAGGAAGTCTTCGGGATCGCCTCCCAGGTCACGAACAAGCTCGGGAAATCCGGTGAGCGACGTCGCTCTGATCAGGGCAGTCATAGTCTTATTCTTCTTTTGGGTTCAACCGCGCGGCCATCACCGCTTCAGCCCGCAATCTCAGGCGCAACGCCCTGGCTGTCGAGCAGTTATATCCTCTCCAGTTTTACCTCTGCAACGACAGAATTATTCTTCGCCTGACGTCATATGACAAATTGCTGACATCAACCGACAAATGCATTTGAGTGGCCTGTGGGCATCCTTGCGTAAACCAACAAGAACGCTCACCCCGCCGACCAAGCCCGGATCTGCGTGGCAAGGGCGATGTCGGAGACCTGCATGCATAACAATAACGTCACTATCCGTGCGCTCTTTAAACCGCTGGCCCTGGCCGTGGCTATTGCCTCGGCCGGATCAGCAAATGCGTTGCCGTTCCAATTGGAAAACGGCGTAGAAGGTGAGTGGAACACCACCTTGTCCGTCGGTTCCCAATGGCGGGCCGAGGACCAGGACAACGCGCTGTTCAGCGGCGCCAACGGTGCACTGCGCGGCAAGTCCGGCGGCACCGGCGGTTCGGTCGACGCTGGCAACCTGAACTATGACAAAGGTGATCGCTTTTCCAGTATCGCCAAGTTCGTGACGGACTTGTCACTGCGCAGCGGCGACCTGGGCGGCCTGGTTCGGGTCAAGGGCTGGTATGACTACGCCCTCATGGATGAAGACGTCAATTTTGGCAGCGCCTCCAACGGCTACCGCAAGAAGCCGCTCAATGACAACGGTTACGACGACCTGCAAAAGTTCAGTGGTCTCTACCTGCTCGATGCCTATGTCTACAACACCTTCTACTTCGACAATACCCCGGTGCAGCTGCGCCTCGGGCGCCAGGTGGTGAACTGGGGGGAGAGCATCTTTATCCAGGGCATCAACCAGATAAACCCGCTGGACGTCCCGGCGCTGCGCCGGCCAGGCACCGAGCTCAAGGAAGCGCTGATTCCGGTGTGGATGGGGTACATGAACGTCGGCCTGCCGGCCGGTATTTCGATGGAAGCGTTCTACCAGCTCAAGTATGAAAGTACGGCCATCGAGGGCTGTGGTCATTATTGGTCCGTCACCGAAAGTGCGATCGGGCAGGACTTTGGCGATTGCCAGCTGGGGACCTTCCTCGGCGGTACCAGCCCGTCCTCGCCGGACAAGATTGCTGCGGGTGCGTATCTGCCTGAGGTCAAAGGCAAGGATCCCCATGACAGCGGCCAGTGGGGGGTGGCGTTTCGCTTGCCGGTCGATGCGGTGGACGGCGAGCTTGGCCTGTACTACATGAACTACCACTCGCGTACGCCATACCTGGGCATGCGCAGCGCTGACTCGGTGTCACTCACGCAATTCCCCAACGCCGGCATCCCGGGCCCGGTGGGGCGCAACGCTGCAGGCCAGTTTGTCGGCCCAAGCTGGGAATACCCGGAGAACATCCGCCTGTTCGGCTTGAGCTTTACCACCACGGCGGGCGGTTGGTCGATTGGTTCGGAGCTCAGCTATTCACCTAACCAGCCTGCGCAGATCAACGGCGCCGACCTGCTCAACGGTGCATTGGCCGGCGTCGGCCCGGCAGGGGAACTGCTGCAGCAGGTAAAACTGCAAAGCTCACCTTTTACCGCCGGTTGGGACCGCTACGAGAAGACGCAGCTTCAGGTCAACGGTGTGAATGTGTTCCCCAATGTCCTCAAGGCCGACAACCTGACTGTGGTCGCCGAAGTCGGTTTTCAGTGGAACAGCACGCCTCAGGGTGAGGGCGATCGACGCTACGGTCGCGGATTCATCTACGGGCTGGGCTCGTCTTCGACCATTCCTGCCGGTGGAAGTACCTGCAGCAACCCGGTGGCCAGCCTGGTCAACTCAAGCCCGGCGGGTTGCAAGGACGACGGCTACACCACCGACTTCGCCTGGGGTTATCGCCTGCGCGCCCAACTGGATTACAACAACGTTCTGGGCACCGGTGTAACGGCCTCGCCGTACACCTTCCTTGGTCAGGACGTCGACGGTGTGTCGATGGACGGCCAGTTCAACGAAGGCCGGGTTACCTCGGCGCTGGGTATCACCTTCGATTACAACAAACAGCACAAACTCGATTTCAGCTACGTCAGTTTTGACAACAGCGCCGAGTACGACCCGCTGCACGACCGCGACTTCTACGCCGCCAGCTACAGCTACAGCTTCTAATTAGAACAACAAGAGGTTTTTCCGATGAAAACATCACTCCGTGCCGGTGCTACGGCGGCCATCCTGCTTGCCCTGAGCAGCCAGGCCCATGCACAAATTTCCGCTGATCAAGCTGCCCGCCTGGGCAAGGACCTCACCCCGCTAGGGGGCGAGATGGCAGGCAATGCCGAGGGTTCGATACCGGCTTACACCGGCGGCCTGGCTCAGCCGCCTGCGGGCTGGAGTGCGGCGCAGGGCTACATCGACCCGTTCGCCAGTGAAAAGCCATTGTTCACCATCACGGCTGCAAACCTTGCGCAGTACAAAGACAAAGTGACGCCAGGCATGCAGGCGCTGCTGGCCAAATACCCCAATTTCAACATGCCGGTGTATACCACCCACCGTACCGCCATGGTGCCGCCAGCCATTGCCGAGAAGGTCCGCCAGGAAGCCGTCAACGCCAAGCTCAATGGGTTTGCCGTGAGTGACCTGAACGGCACCACCACGCCGTTCCCGATTCCGAAAAACGGCCTGGAAGCCATCTGGAACCACAACCTGCGCTATCTCGGCGGTGGCCTGCAGCGAACCTACGCCTCCTTCCCGGTACGCAGCAGCGGTGACTTCTACACCGTACGCATTCAGGAAAACCGTGTCTTTGACATGAACATGGACAAGCAGTCGGAGAACCGTCTGCTCAATTATTCCGCCCGGTTCATTTCGCCGGCCACCCTGGCGGGGACCGTGCAGCTGGTTCACGAGCCGATCGACCAGGTCCAGGAAGTTCGCTCGGCGTGGATCTACAACGTTGGCCAACGCCGTGTTCGCCGGGCTCCGGACCTGGCCTACGACAACGTCAACGACGGTACCGAAGGCCTGCGTGTGACCGACGACTTTGACGGTTACAACGGCGCCCCGGACCGCTTTGACTGGAAGCTGGTGGGCAAGCAGGAGATGTATGTGCCCTACAACGACTACAAGCTCGGCGCCCAGGCCACCCCGTACAAGCAAATCCTTACCGCCAACACCCCGAATCCCGAGGTCATGCGTTATGAGCTGCATCGGGTATGGGTGGTGGAAGGCACCCTGCGCAAGGACGCCAAGCATGTCTACGGCAAGCGCGTGATGTACCTCGACGAGGACTCCTGGACCGTACTGGCCAGCGACGCCTATGACACCCGTGGCACGCTGTGGCGCGTTGGCGTGCACCCGCTGGTGCAGTTCTATGACGCCCAGGTGCCGTGGTACCGCGCCAATATCTGGCACGACCTGAGCAACGGCAGCTACTACGTCGCGGGCCTGGCCAACGAAGAGGCACAGCCTTGGAGCTTTGGCAGCAAAGGACGGTTTGTCGACTTCCAGCCTGACGCACTGCGCCGCATGGGCAAGTGACCTGCCATCACCTGGGTTGATTCCGGCAGCGGCCACCCACCGTGGCCCTGCCGTTCGCTGGAGTTACGTTCATGTCGCTACGCCACATACCGGTGCTGGCAGGCCTGTGCCTGCTCGCCGCTCACGTCCAGGCGCAACAGCCGGCGCTGGATTTTCCTGTTCATCCGCAGCGGGTGTTCCTGCTCAACGTCACTCAGGCAGGCGAGAGCCTGGTGGCGGTTGGCGAACGCGGCGTCGTGCTGCGCGCCGACCAGCAAGACGGGCCCTGGAGCAGTATCCGCACGTCGTCTTCGCGCACCTTGGCGGGTGTGGCCTTTGTCGACGCCAACCGGGGCGTTGCCGTCGGTCATGGCGGCACGCTGTTGCGCACCGAGGACGGCGGGCGCCAATGGCACGAAGTCGAAGCCGATACCAACGGTGACGCGCTACTGGGTGTCGCCGCACTGGGCGGGGGCCGGATGGCCGCCTGGGGGGCCTTCGGTCTGTACCTGTTGTCGACCGACAACGGCGCCAGTTGGCAACGTCGCCGGGTGATGGACGAAGACTTCGACCGCCACATCTCGCAGGTCATTGCACTGGCCAACGGTGACTGGCTGATGGTGGGGGAGAGCGGCACCCTGGCCCGGTCCAGCGACCTGGGCGAGTCCTGGCAGGCACTGAGCAGCCCATACGGCGGCAGCCTGTTCGGTGCGTTGCAACTGCGCGAGGGTGGCCTGCTGATCTATGGCATGCGCGGCAACCTCTGGTATTCCGCCGATGCCGGGCAGAGCTGGACGCAACGCCCGAGCCACACCACTTTTGCCTTCAATGGCGCGCTGCAGCTCAAGTCCGGGCGCGTACTGATCCTGGGCAACAGTGGCTTGCTGCTGGCCAGCGACGACCAGGGCGAGCATTTCTCGACCCTGCCTTCCACCCACGCCAGCCTCGCGCGGGCGCTTGAACGAAGCGACGGCCAACTACTGGCCGTTGGCGATCACGGCGTGATGACGCTCTCACCGGTTGCAGCGAAAGGGCAGGATTGATTCATGAGCAAGCAGGAACATTTCGCCAGGCAAGACGATCGTCTGGGGCGCCAGGATTTCTCCCGCGGGCTGGTGGGCCGGGTGTCCTACTGGATCTTCCATCAACGCAAGCCGCTGCTCGCGTTGTTCATCCTCATCACCCTGGGCCTGGGGTACAGCGCCAGTCACCTCAAGGTGGAGGCGGGTTTCTTCAAGATGATTCCGCTGCACCACCCGTACATGCAGACCTTCCTCGAATACCAGAAGGACTTCGGCGGCGCCAACAAGGTGCTGGTGGCGGTGAAGAACAACCAGGGCGAGGTCTTTACGCCGCAGGCCATGGCGGCCTTGCGCAAAGTCTCCGATGAGGTGTTTTTCATCAATGGCGTGGAGCGCAGTTCGGTGACGTCGCTGTTCACCTCCAACGTGCGCTACACCGAAGTGGTGGAAGACGGCTTCACCGGCGGCAACCTGGTCGATTCCAGTTACGCCGGCACCCCTGAACAAATCGCCCAGGTCCGCGAGCGTACGCTGAAGTCGGACTGGGTCGGGCGGATCGTTTCCAACGACCTGTCTGCCGCCATGGTTGTAGCCAACTTGCAGGAAACCGATCCGACCACCGGTGAGCGCCTGGACCTGCAGAGCGTGGCAAAAAAACTGGAGCAGATTCGCCAGCAGAACCAGAGCGATGACATCAGCATCCACATCATCGGGTTCGCCAAGTCGATTGGCGATATCGCCGAAGGTGCCTCCGGCGTGCTGGTGTTCTTCATCATCGCCTTTGTCATCACCGCGGCGCTGCTGTACTGGTATTGCGGGTCGTTGATGCTGACCGGCTGGGCCTTGATCTGTGCGGTGGTGCCGGTGATCTGGCTGCTCGGTCTGCTGCCGCTGGTAAAACTGACACTCGACCCGATGTCGATCCTGGTGCCGTTCCTGATTTTTTCGATCGGTGTGTCCCATGCGGTGCAGATGACCAACGCCTGGAAGCTCGAAACGCTCAACGGCGCCGATGGTGTCACGGCTTCGCGTAACTGTTTCCAGAAACTCTTCATTCCGGGTGCCGTGGCACTGCTGGCCAACGCCCTGGGCTTTATGGTCATTGCCTTGGTGGACATCGAGATGGTTCGGGAGCTGGCCATTACGGCCACTCTCGGCGTGTCGGTGATGATCGTCACCAACAAGATGCTGCTGCCGATTCTGCTGTCATTCATGCGCTTGAGTGCTGCCGACGCCCAGAAGCTGCGCGGCAAGGAAACCCTGGGAGCCGGCCTGTGGGAGCGTCTGGGGGTGTTGGCGACCCGACGTGGTGCGCTTGGCGTGCTGTTGTGCGCTGGGCTGTTGCTGGTGGGTGGGCTGTATGAAGCGCGCAACCTGCATGTGGGCGATACCGGCGCCGGGGTACCGGAACTGCGCGCCGACTCGCGCTACAACCAGGATGTGGCGGTTATCACCGGCGATTTCGCCATTGGCGTTGACTTGCTGCAAGTGGTGGCACGGGCCAAAAGCAATGAAGAGACGCCCTGCGTGAAACGGGAAGTACTCGACCCTATCGGCGAGCTTGAGTTGTACCTGCGTCAGGACGATGGCGTTTCTTCGGTTCGCAGCCTGGCAGGGTTCGTCGGCAACATCACTCAGGCCTATGCCGAAACCGATCTGAAGTGGCGAGTGTTGCCCGAGCCCACCGCGCAGATTGCCCAAGGCGTGGGGTTCGCTACGCGAGTCGGTACGGAGTACATGAACAGCGCGTGCAATGCGATCCCCGTTTCCATCTACACGCGCGACCACCAGGCCGACACCATCACGACCCTGATGGACAAGATCAAGGCGTTCAAAGCCGCCTACGACAGCGATCAGGTCAGCTTTGAGCTGGCGTCCGGCAACGTCGGGGTGATGGCGGCCACCAACGAGGTGGTACATGCCGGTGACAGACTGGTGAATAGCGCGTTGTTCGCCTCGGTCACGCTGCTGTGCCTGTGGATGTTCCGCTCGCTGCGTATCACCCTGTGCGTGATCTTGCCGCTGGCACTGGTCACCGTGCTCTGCAACGCACTGATGGCGGTGCTGGGCATTGGCGTCAAGGTCAACACATTGCCGGTGGTGGCATTGGGCGTGGGGGTAGGGGTCGACTACGGCATTTACCTGTTCGAGCGGATCAAGCATGAAATGCACGAGGGTGGCGCCGATCTGCGCGAAGCTTTTGTCGAGGCGCTGAAGCAACGGGGGACGGCGTCAGTATTCACCGCAGTGACCATGACGCTGTCTATCGCGACCTGGGCCTTTTCGTCACTGAAGTTCCAGGCCGACATGGGCATCCTCCTGGCCTTCATGTTCCTGGTCAATCTGCTCGGCGCAATCCTCTTGCTGCCCGCGTTGGCAGCCTGGCTGCTGCGCGCGCCCGCAACACGCCAACGTTGATCGACTTTGCCCGCTGTGCGTGCCGAGCGCTGGCCGGCGGCGGGCGAGGGCGCCTGTAAAGGATCATCGACCTTATCGGAGAGATTGCCGAAGTGCCTGGCCCAGGTTTGAGTCGGGCACTTTTTTTCAGTCTGGAAGCACCCGATGGTCAATGTGACTGCCATTGTTCATTCCACACGGAGTTTGAAGGCTATGAAGAGTACTTTTCGGCATTCGTTGCTGGCGTTAGCGCTTTGCGGCGCGATGGTGGGCGGCGTGCAGGCTGCGGGCAATGCTTCCGGCAAGCCTGCCGGGGAGGTGCCAGGCATTCCTGCGGGAACGGTGATGACGCCAGCGAGTGCCAAGGTCATCGCTCAGGACACTTACCTCTGGGGCTGGCCTTTGGTCAACGCCTTCAACCGCCGTGCCTCCTTCGCCGCCGCGCCCAAGCAGGGGCTGGTTGGCGGTATCTTGCCGGCAGCACCGACCGGCTATGTGACCATGCTCAGCACCTACGTATCCCCGGAGCAACGCTGGGTGGCCCACCCTAACCAGGACGTGGTCTATGGCTTTGGCTATGGCGCCGTGGACAAGGAGCCGGTAGTGCTGCAAGTGCCCGACTTCGGCGACCGATTCTGGGTGTATGCCATCTATGACGCGCGCAGCGAGGAATTCTCGAAGCTGGGTAAACAGTACGGCACCAAGCCTGGCAATTACTTGCTGGTCGGTCCGAACTGGAATGGCAAGGTGCCCGACGGCATTACCGCGGTCATCAAGGCACCGACCGAACTGGTCGCCATGGGGCCACGGGTGTTCATGGATGACAGCAAGGAAGACCGCGAGGCTATCCACACCGTACTCAATCAGGTAGCGGTGTATCCGCTGAGCCGCTACGACGGCAAGACCGTGACCACCGACTGGAAGGCCCTGCCGCATTTTCCGGCGGGTAAGAATTCCTCAAGCGAAACCAAGTGGGTAGACCCGGCGAAGTTCTTCGACCAGCTGCCGGAAGTACTGGAGAAGGTCCCGCCGCTGGCGGGGGAGGAAAGTCGCTACGCAATGATGAAAGCCCTGCTCGAAGCTGCAAAACAGGACCCTGCGGTGAAGCAGGCAATGCTCGAGGCCGCGAACGAGACCGAAACAAAGGTCATCAGCGAGCTGTTCAACTTCCGCACCAACGGGTCGCGACTGCCCAATGGCTGGAACTCGCCGACCAATGTGGCCCGGTGGGGCAACGATTACCTGACCCGGGTCGCCACTGCCAAATCGAACATGTACACCAACCAGCCGGAGGAAACCCGCTACTTCTTCCTGGAAGTGGACGGCAAGGGTGAGCGACTGAACGGCAATCACCGTTACACCGTGACCTTCGACAAGGGCCAGACACCGCCGGCCGATGGCTTCTGGTCGCTGACGATGTACGACCCCCAGCATTTCTTCGCAGCCAATGACCTGCAGCGATATTCCTTGGGTACCAAGAACTTGAAGAACATGAAGCACAACGCCGATGGCTCGTTGACGCTTTACGTGCAGCATGACTCACCCGGCAAGGACAAGGAGGCCAACTGGCTGCCGGCGCCGAGAAGCGATTTCGAGTTGACCATCCGTACGTACTGGCCCAAAGCCGAGGTGCTGTCCGGTGCCTGGACGCCGCCGGCAGCGGTGCGCGCCAAGTAGTTCAGGTTGCACTGCCGGGATTGTGTATTACGGCGGGGCAGCAACTACGGCGTTAGGGTCGATTCGCGTGGAATCAGGGTGGCCAGGGGGGCGTCGATGCGTTGGCGCTCGCCGGTGTCATTGATCTGCTCGAAGAGCAGTTCGATGGCCAGGGCTGCCACTTCTTCAAGGTGCATGTTCAACGCCGTCAGGGGCGGGGTGCTTTCGCGTGCGCGCAAGCCGTCGTAGCGCGTCACCACCTTCACGTCCTGGGGGATCTTGAGCCCTTTGTCCCGCAGCGCTCGCACAGCGCCTGTGGCAAAGGCATCGACCGGCACGCACAGGCCATCGATGCCGGGGTGCGCTTGCAGCAGCTCCATACACGCCGCCGCACCGGCAGCTTCGCCACCCCCTTCATCTGCCCGAACAATCGCCGGCTCTTGGTGGGTGGCCGCGCAATAGGCCCGGTAGGCCTGCTCCATGTCCAGGTAGGAGTGCCGGGATTGCACGCCGATCACCAGGCCGATGCGCCGCGCGCCTTGCTGTTGCAGGTGGTCGAGCAGCAGTGTGCCGGTGGCCTGGCCATGCATGTCGATGTACGGCAAGGCCTGGGCCTCGGGTTGGCGCCCGATGGACACCAGCTTCACGCCACGTTTGCGCAGGCGCGCAACGTTTGGATCGTTGGCCACCGGCTCGATGATCACCGCGCCGTCGATATCCAGCGTATCAAGCAGCTCCCTGGCCTCATCCATGGGCGGCACCAGCACCAGGGCCACGCCTCGGCGCAGCGCCGCTTCGGTGGCGGTGGCGGCAATTTCCATCAAAAAGCCCAGGCGCGACGAACCACCGGCCACGGCAAAGGGCATGGAGGAGAGCAGGGCGATGGCGTTGGCGCGTCCGGTGCGCAGGCGCTGGGCACGCAGGTTGGGGCTGTAGCCCAGGCGTTCAGCAACTTCTTTCACCAGTGCCCGGGTGACCGGATCGACTTGCCCGCGATCATTGAGCGCGTGGGACACGGTGGTGCGCGACACCCCGGCGGCGTTGGCGACATCGGCAATGGTGAGGCGGCGAGAAGGGCTGTTGGGCATAGACAGATGGGCTCTTTAAGCGATGGCGGCAGTTATACGCTGCCTGAAGGCTATCAGCTACTGAGGCAAAGAGGGGTGAGGGATGCGTTGACAGCCCTCCAGAACAGGAATACATTCTGCCCAAATCGATTTGGGTGAATGTACAAATCGATTTGGTCGGGTAGATGTGCGCATTTTCCCGCCGAGGCTCGTCCAGATCCAAATAACAATAATTCAATGGGCTGTCGGTGACGGCCCAGGTCGAGGTGGGATATGCCGGATATCGAAAAGAACCCTGTTAGCCCTGTTGATGAGCGCCTGCCCTGGCGCCAGTTGCTGATGTTTGGTGCCCAGCATGTGCTGGTGATGGCGGCATCGCCGATTGCGTCGGTGTTCCTGATGGCCACGGCGCTTGGTTTTTCCAGTGAGCTGACGCTGCAGTTGCTCAGCGCCACTTTTCTGGTGTGCGGGCTGGGCACACTGTTGCAGTCACTGGGTTTGCGCGGCTGCGGCGCACGCTTGCCGTTCATCATGCTGCCCGGCGGCGCGCCAATCATGCTGTTCATCCTGATCGCCCAGCAGAACGGGGTGGCGACAGCCTCGGGCGCGGTGATCCTGACGGGCATCTTCTACTTTCTGGTGCTGCCGGTGTTCCGGCGCCTGCTGCGGTTTTTCCCTTCGGTGGTGGTGGGCACCATGTTGCTGCTGGTCGCGGTCAATCTGGTCAAGCTATCGGGCCAGTTGATTGTCGGGGCGCCCGGCAGTGCGCACTTCGCTGCGCCCCAGCAACTGCTGCTGGCCTTTGCCACCATCGTTATCACGGTGCTCTGCGCACGGCTATTGCGTGGCACGCTGGGCCAGTTGTCGATTTTGCTGGGTTTGCTGGGCGGCAGTTTGCTCGCGGTAGCCATCGGCGCATTCGACAGCTCCGGCCTCGGCGTCTACCCCCTGTTGAGCCTGCCGACCTTCATGCCGTTCGGTGTACCGCACTTTGATGTGTTCGCCTCGATCCCGCTGATGCTCTTTTGCCTGGTTTCGATGGTAGAAGCCACCGGCCAGACCGTGGCCATCAGTGAAGCCGTAGACAAACCCCTGGACGTCGACAAAGACGTGGTGCGGACAATCCGCGGCGATGCGCTGACGTCGATACTCGGTGGTTTCATGGGGACGTCACTGATCATCACCAGCGGCGAAAACATCGGCGTCATCCGCGCCACCCACGTGCGCTCACGCTATGTGACGGCGGTTTCCGGCGTGCTGCTGCTGATTTTCGCCTTGCTTGCGCCGCTGGCACGGTTGATCGAAGGCGTTCCTGAAGCCGTGGTCGGCGGCACCAGCCTGATCGTGTTTGCCATCGTCGGCACCATGGGCATCGACATGCTGCGCAAAGTGGATCTGCGCAACCACGGCAACATGTATGTGGTGTCCATCGCCCTGGCCGTCGGCCTGCTACCGATTCTTGTACCTGGCGTCTACAGCCAGTTCCCCAACGGCATCGCCGGGCTGCTCGGCAATGGCGTGGCCATGGGCGCGCTGACCGCGGCCGTCATGAACTTTCTTTTCCATTGCATTGGCCGCCAGCACACCGCGGTGGACGCCAAGGCAAAGCTGATCAACTCCTGACCCGCACACTAAGGCTTTTATATGAACTGCACTGTTACCAATCACCTGGCAGTTTCGCCAGAGCACCTTGCCGCGCCCGGTCAACTGCTGGCCCCCGACTGGCTGCTGTTGCCCGAAGGGCCGCGTCGCGATCACGCCGTACGCATTGTCGATGGCCACTTCGCCGATGTCGGCCCGCTGGAGTTGTTGCAAGGCCGCTATCCCAACCATGCCGTGCTGCGTCTTGAGCACCAGCTGTTGATGCCAGGCTTCATCGACACCCACCACCACCTCAGCCAGAGCTTTGGCAAAGGCCTGGTGTTTGGCGAGCCGTCGGAGATTTTTCGCCGGGTGTGGATTCCCCTTGAGGGATCGCTGGATACCGACCTGCTGTACCTGACCAGTAAACTGGCCGCCTTTGAATCGTTGCGTGGCGGTTTCACCACGGTGTGCGATGCCGGTACCCGCTCGAAGGAAGGGGTGGAGGCGATCGCCCAGGCGGTGCATGAAGTGGGCATACGCTGCGTACTGGCGAAAACCTGCAACGACCTGGAAGGCGCGCGCGTTCTCGATGCGCGCCAGGTGCTCGCGGTGGCGGAGCAGCACCTGGCGGCGTGGGACAACGACCCGTTGATTACCCCGTCACTGGCAATCCCTATCCCCGAGATTGCCACCGACCCCACCCTGGGCGCTGCGTACCGTTTGTGCCATGAGGCGGGCAGGGTGTTCCAGAGCCATGTCAACGAGCACCTGGTTGCAGTCGAACGTTCCCTTGAGCGTTACGGCGTACGGCCGCTTGAGCAACTGCACCGGGCGGGCGCGCTGGGGCCGGGGGCACTGCTGGCCCACGCCACACTGCTGACTTCCAACGAACTCTGCCTGCTGCGCGATAGCGGCGCAGCCGTGAGCTACAACCCGGTGGCCAGCGCCTGGAAAGGCAATGCCGTTGCCCAGGCGCACCTGATGCACTGCCTGGGCATTCCCCAGGGCCTGGGCACCGACGGCACCCGTGGTGATGGCTTTCGGCTGCTCGATTACGCCGAAGCCGCGCAACGCTTCGCCCATGGTTTGCCGGTAGGTGACTCGGTATGCGGCGGCGGCCAGTTGTGGCTGGACATGGGCACCCAGAACGCCGCCGATGTACTGGGGCTGGGCAAGGTGACCGGGCGCATCGCGGCGGGAAAGGCTGCGGATTTCCTGCTGGTGGACCTGGCGGTGCCTGAGTTGGTGCCGTCCTGGAACCTGCCCTGGGACCTGGTCAGGCTCGCCAACCGCGACCAGATCCAGGCGGTGGTGGTGCAGGGCAGGGTACGCCTGTGGCAAGGCTGGCCCACCGACTGGGATGCACGCGATCTGATGCGCCGGGTCGATGCACTGGCCAGACGCGTCGTTGACCAGGCCCCCATCCATAAAGTGCACCCTTTGCCGACTGTGGCTTGACTGATCTGGAACGAGACAACGATGAATCTACCCTTCGACCCCCTGTACATCATTGCTGTGGCCGTCGCCTGCGGTGCGCTTGTCCAGGGTACGACGGGCATGGGCTTTGCTCTGATCGTGGCGCCGGTAATGGTCTTACTGGCGCCGGAGTCCTTGCCCATCAGCCTGCTGATACTGATGTTGCCGCTCAATGCCGCCGTTGCCTGGCGCGAGCGCAGTGCCATCGATTTCAGAGGCAGCTCGTGGATTACCCTGGGGCGTTTTGCCGGCACCTTTGGTGGGGTCTGGATCCTGCTGTTGCTGCCGCTTTCTCAGCTGAACCTGCTGATCGGGCTGTCGACGATCGCCGCCTGCCTGGTTACCTGGATGGCGCCGTCGTTCGTGCCCGGGCGCCGGGCGCTGATCTCGACCGGGGTGATCACCGGCATCACTGAAACCGCCACCGGAGTGGGCGGCCCGCCGCTTGCCCTGGTGTACCAGCACTCGCCGGTGGCCACCTTGCGGGGCTCTGTGGCCCTGTGCTTCCTGGTGGGGGAGATCATCTCGCTGGTGGTGCTGGCGTTGGGCGGGCATCTGCACACCGAGCAGGTCTCACCGGTGCTGGCCCTGTGCGTGCCGCTGGCACTGGGTGTGGTTGCCAGCCACTGGGCCCGCAACCTGATCAACGAGACGCGGCTGCGCCGCTTCGTACTCATCTTCGCCTTCGTCTCCGGGGCGCTTCTGCTGGTGCAATAAGCAACGATCCATCGCATTCCACAACAAGTACAAAAAAGGAATTCGCCATGTTTGCTTTGAACAACCCGATTACCCGGGCGGCACTGCTGTGCACGACTGCCTGGTCGGCAATGGCTGATGCAGGCTTGATCGATGACAGCAAGGCCACGGTATTGCTGCGCAACTACTACTTCGACCGCGACTACAGTGACAGCGGTGCGGTGCAAAGCCAGCGCCGGGAATGGGCCCAGGGCTTCATCGTCAAGGGCACCTCCGGCTACACCCCGGGCCCCGTCGGCGTGGGCGTGGATGTACTGGGCCTGGTGGGCGTCAAGCTGGACAGCAGCCCCGATCGCACGGGTACCGAGCTGCTGCCCTACGACCATGACGATGGCCGCGCGCCGGGCAGCTATGGCCGACTGGGCCTGACCGCCAAGGTGCGCCTGTCGCACACCGAACTGCGCCTGGGTGAGCTGCTGCCCGAGGTGCCCATCCTGCGCTTCAATGACGGCCGGTTGCTGCCGCAGACCTTTCAAGGCGCCATGCTGACCTCCAGGGAACTGGATCGTCTTACCCTGCATGCCGGCCAGATCCACTCTTTCAGCCCGCGCAGCGCCGCCGACAGCGAAGACCTGTACCCCTCGGTCAGCGGTCGTACCGTTGCCACCGCCAGCTCTGACCGCTTCACCTACGCAGGCGGCGAATACAGCCTGGGCAAGGATTCGGCGCTCGGCGTCTGGACGGCAGAGCTGGAAGACGTCTACCGCCAGAACTACTACAGCCTGACTCACTATCAGCCGGCGGGCGGCTGGACCGTCGGCGGCGTGCTGGGGGCATTCGACACCCGCGACAGCGGCCGCTCGCTGGCAGGAACGCTGGACAACCAGGCCGCGTCATTGCTGTTGTCTGCCGCCCATGGGGGGCACCGGTTTTACCTGGGGCTGCAGCGCATGTACGGGGAGGACGGCTGGGTCACGATTGACCGCTCGCTGGGCAGCACCTTGGCCAATGACATGTTCGCCAACACCTTTGTGTACGCCAACGAGCGCTCCTGGCAACTGCGCTACGACTACAACTTTGCCGCGCTGGGCATACCGGGGCTGACGCTGTTGATGCGCTACACCCACGGCGACCATATCAACACCGTCGAGACAACCCATGGCCGGGAGTGGGAACGTGATGTGGGGCTGACGTACACCTTTCAGTTCCGTGCGCTTCAGGGGCTCAGCGTTCGTTGGATCAACGCTGAGGTGGGGCGGGATTTTGGGGTGAATGACTTTACTGAGAATCGATTGATCGTGAGTTTGCCGGTCGAGCTCTTTTAGCCTTTGCGCAACTCGATTCGCATGGTCGCGCCAAGCGCTTCGGGCTAAGCTGGCGGCATGATTCTCTGAGGATGGATTCGATGATGCATCTACCGCTCGCTCTGGGCCTGTTACTTGCCGCTGCCGTGGTCGAAGCGGCGCCGGTGCAGGTGCCTACCCCGGCCGAACTCAAGGCCCAGCTCGACAGTCTCAAGCCTGGCCAGTTTCTCTGGTACCCGCAGGTGTCGCCAGTGGGGCCGGTGACCGTGGTGGTCAGCCTCACCGAGCAACGTGCCTACGTCTATCGCAATGGCATCGCCATCGGTGTCAGCACCGTGAGCAGCGGCAAGCCCGGCCGGGAAACCCCCACCGGGGTCTTCAGCATTCTGCAGAAGAAGGTCGAGCATAAATCCAGCCTCTACAACAGCGCGCCGATGCCTTACATGGAGCGGCTGACGTGGGACGGCATTGCCTTGCACGCAGGCCATCTGCCGGGCTACCCCGCCTCGCACGGTTGCGTGCGCCTGCCGCTGGCTTTCGCCAAGAAGCTGTACGAAGTCACCGGTTTCAGTTCGACCACCGTGATCGTTTCCGATACCCATAGTGCACCGGTGGAGGTTTACCACCCCGGTGTGCTCGCACCTACGGTCAACGAGGGCAAGGCCCAGGGCCCGCTGGTATTGAACCAGCAACAGTTCTGGAACGATCCGGACCCGACGGCGGGGCCGTTGTCGATCCTGATCAGTCGCGCCGACTTGCGTGCCTACGTGTTTCGCGGTGGCCAGTTGATCGGCTCGGCGCCAGCACTCTCGCTTGAGAGCAGCAAACATCGCAGTGGCATGGCGGTTTATTCGTTGTTGCAAAGGCCATCTGCCTTGGCGCTCGAGGCTTCGCTGCCATTACGCTGGTCGGTGGTGGGGCTGAGCAATCCGGAATACGGGGATACGCCGTATGACCAATTGGGCCAATTGACCATGAATCCGGAGTTCCGCCGTCATTTACGCGCGGCGATGGACATCGGCACAATGTTGGTGATCACCGACTGGGCGTCCACCCGGGATACCCGCAGCGATGGAAAATTCACGGTGGTCAGCACCGAAGACAGCGAAGAAGTTAAACCATTGGTCAAGAAATGATCGGCAATCCTGTGAATATCAAGCAAAGTAGTGGCCTTTGGCTTCAAAACAACGCAACGCAAAACCGACCATTAGGACTTAGCACCTGTTGACGACTTCGCCAGCCAGCGCCGTGCGGCTTTCGATTGAAGACAGGTGCCAACAGGGTAATCCATGTCGATGTTCAAACCATTGCGGGGAGCCATCCGGCTCTCAGCGGCCACTGTTGGCCTGTTTTTCCTCAGCGTTTGGCACACCGCCCACGCGCAAGCGTTGCCTAGCGCCGCCGAACTGCAGCAATTGGCGCCGAGCGCCAGCCTTTCGACCCTGACCCTGGCACTTACCGCCTATGCCTGCGCCAGTGACAGCGACGCGGACAAGTTGCTCACGGTAATCGACTACTCCAAGGCCTCGCGTGACAAACGCCTGTGGGTGTTCGACTTGCGCGCCAAAAAACTGTTGTTCGAGGAATGGGTTGCCCATGGCAAGAACAGCGGCGCCGATGTGCCGACGACGTTCTCCAACACCCCGAACAGCTACCAATCTTCCATCGGCCTGTATGAGACCGGTCAGACCTACAGCGGCAAGCACGGCCGTTCGCTCCGCCTGCAGGGGCTGGAGCCGGGGTTCAACGACAACAGCATGTCGCGGGCGATCGTCATGCATGCCGCCGCGTATGCCGACCCCAAGGTCGTTGCCGGTCTCGGTCGCCTGGGTCGCAGCCAGGGTTGTCCTGCCGTCCGGCCGGCCATTGCCGGCAAGCTGATCGACACGCTGGGGCGCGGTAGCTATGTGTTCGCCTATTACCCACAGGGCGACTGGCTGAAAACATCGCGCTTCCTCAACGCCCAGAGCTGCCCGATGGCGAATCAGACGCTCGCTCGCAAGTAGTACTACCGATGGCTGCGATAGCGTTCGGCCAGGGACTGCACGAGGGTGACGTAGGATTGCGTTTCGGCGTAGGGGGGCACCCCGTTGTACTCGACCACGGACGCTTCGCCGGCGTTGTAACCTGCCAGCGCCAGCATCTGGTTGCCGTTGAAGCGCTTGAGCAGCCAGGCCAGGTAGCGCACGCCGCCATGAATGTTCTGTCGTGCGTCGAACGGATCGTCCACGGCGAAGCGCTCGGCGGTGGCGGGCATCAACTGCATCAGCCCCTGGGCGCCGGCAACGGAAATGGCGTTGGGGCGAAACGCCGATTCGGCATGTATCACTGCGCGGACCAGCGCCCGGTCGACACCATACCGACCCGAAGCCGCTTCGATCTCGCGCCGATAGGAATGGGTGTCCAGGCGCAGTGAGGCGACCTTGAAATCCTTCGGCGCCCTGCACAGATAGCAGCCCTTGATGTAATAGAGCTCAAGGACATCGACCCGTGCGGAGATCCCCACGGGGCGCCGGCTCACATATTGCCGAACACCCCGGTGGACGAAGGTGAACACCCGCACCCGCACCGCGCCGGGGTCGTCTTCGCGCACCACCCGTGGCTGGGCCATTGCCTTGGTGCCGACAGCGGCGCTCGCCATGTCGCTGGCGTACAGTGGAGCGACCAGCAAGGCCAGCTGGATGCAGCCCAAAAGGCGCTTGCGAGCCCATCGCCATACTCTGGAACTCATCACATCGCTCCACACCGCTGGCGCCTGGCCCGGTCGTTGCCTTTGGAGGGCGTAGTCTGGGTGATCCGCCGTTTGTCCTAGTAGTTATACCTCTTGTAAACGGCCTTGGAACTTGCATGGACGTACGGCGGGTACAGGCCACCTTCGGGTGGCCTTTTCGCTTTAGCGGGTAATACTTCTATAGGCGGGGGATTTGCTGGCGGTGCGAACCGCGGGAAGGTGTGACGTGAACAAACTATCCATTGTGGGTGCCGGCATTGTCGGTGAGGCGGCGGCTCAGATCATCGCCCGGGAAGAGTTCTGTCGTGAGTTGATGTTGATTGATGTGCAGGGTGAGTTGGCGAAGGGCAAGGCACTGGACGTCTGGCAGGCGGCCGTTGAGTCAGGCTCTGATACCAGGGTGTACGGCGGGTCCAACGCCGAGTTGTTGCAGGACACCGACCTGGTGGTGATCACGGCGGGTGTGCCGCGCAAACCTGGCCAGTCGCGTCAGGATGTATTGAGTATCAATCTGCCCATTCTCGATAGCATCATGCGGGATATCAAACGTCATGCTCCGGCGGCGACTGTGCTGGTGGTGTCGAACCCGGTCGACGTACTGACCTATCGGGCCTGGAGTCTCAGCGGGCTGGGACGCAACAAGGTATTCGGGCAGGCGGGGGTACTGGATACAGCGCGCATGAAGTGCTTCATTGCCGAGGAAACAGGGTTTTCTGCTCGGGATATCACGGCGCTGGTGCTCGGAGGGCATGGCGATAGCATGGTGCCGCTGATGCGGTATTGCGCGGTCGGTTCGGTGCCGCTGTCCCACTTCCTGTCCGATCAGCAAATAGAGCGGATTGTGGAGCGCACACGGCAGGGTGGCGGCGAGATCCTGGGTTTGAAGAAGGTCGGGAGCGCCTGCGATGCGCCGGGCGTGGCCATTGCACAGATGGTGGATGCCATCGCCAACGGGCGAAACAGCATTCTGCCGACGGTCGCGATTCTCGAAGGCGAGTACGGGCGTACAGGTATCGCCATGGGTGTCCCCTGTGTGCTGGCAGCGGAGGGGGTTGCGCAGGTGATCGAGTTGTCTCTGGATGCGCAGGAGCAGGCGATGTTCGACCGATCTGCCGATCAGGTGGCGCGTGATATTGCTGAAATGAATGCGTTGTGAGTGGGGCAGTGGGGAGCAGGGCGCCGGACCCTGGCGCTTGGGGGGCGTGGTGTTGCCCGCAGCACCTTCATCCAGGCCGGGCTGTTTCCAATAGCCATTGCCGGTCAGAGGTTTTCTGCCTCGGGCGCACGGAAGGCCTTGCTGTAGTAACCGGACGAGTCGAAACAGCACACCTGCTTCTTGCCGCAAGCAAGCATGTCGCAGGCATTATCAATTCGTTTTGCCCGCGTCTTGAGTTGTTTGGCTGAAGTGATCCAGTGTATCCAGTCGACGCGTGCGATGGTCGTTGTACTGTTCCAGGTTTTACGCGCCTCAGGGCTGGCTGCCAGTGCCTCTTGAAAATCTGCCGGGATGTCAGGCTCGGGTTCCTTCTTCACAGCGGCCAGTTCCAGCGTAACCCTATCCCCGACGGCCGCACCTGCAGCTTCGAGCAATGCGGTACTTACCTGCAGCCAATGGCTCAGCTGACCATCCGGCTCAAGGGTTGCCTGGAAAGGGTGCCCATTGAGGGTGCCTTCAACGGTCGTCCGTCCTCGCCTCGGCAGCTGTTCACTGGTGTCTCTTGGCAATACGACGAACGCCCACGACGTTTCACTATCAGGCTTTGCCGGACGAAGAAGCGTTGCCTGGAATCGGGATTTCACATCGACTGCTGTCATTACAACGCCTCCGGTTAATGCGCCTGGCTACTCCCCTGGTGAATCTCAAAGTTAAACAGCCTGCAGCGTGATTGTCTCGTCCTGCTCGCCGCGCGCTTCAACGCTTTGGCAATAAAACGTTGACGAAAGCGCGGCGTCATAAAACCAGCAGCGCAAGTCATATTTTCGGCGCCATAGAAACTGCATTGCCCGTCATGCTTTAAGCGCCATTAATGTGGCGAAGTATTTGGCGCGCAAAAGTGTCTCTGTTGGCGCAATTATATTGTCGCCATAAAGTCGGCATAGGGCGTGGCAGTTAAATTAAGTTTCTCTCCTGCTGTTATTTTGGCGCCATAAGGTCAGGGTATTTATTTATTATTAATTTTTGAATTTCCTATTGCCTTGCTGAGCAACGCTGCTGTCTAATCGTCCGCCACATGTCTCGGCCCATAAGCCCTGAGGACGGGTGTCGTAGCGTTGGCGTTGCTGCACTTACTCTTTCTGTCGTACGTCTTGTGCTTGTTGACACCGTTATTATTTATAGCGGTAGTTGGCGCCTGCGTGGGTGCTCACAAGAAAGTTGAAGTTGTTCAAATTGAATTACAAGGGCGGCGCAAGTAGCGCAGCCCTGCTGTATTACAGGTTGTGGGTTGAAGTTGCCTGTAAATGGATACGGGAATGTTATAGGGACATTCCATGGCCTTAAGTTGCAAGGAGCGTTCGTCGCATGCGAATCAGCATATTTGGTCTGGGTTACGTCGGCGCGGTATGTGCCGGATGTTTGTCGGCAAGAGGGCATCAGATCATCGGGGTCGATGTTCAGGCGCTGAAGATTGATCTGATCAATAGTGGCAAGTCGCCCATTGTCGAGCCGGGTCTGGGCGAGCTGCTGCAGCAAGGAGTCGCCAGTGGCAGGCTGCGCGGCACTCTGGATGCCCGCGAGGCCGTCCTCGAAACCGATATTTCCTTCCTCGCACCGCCGACGCCGAGCAAGCGCAACGGCGACCTCGATGTGACCTACATCGAAGAGGTGTGCCGGCAGATCGGCGAGGTGCTACCGCTCAAGACCACCCGTCACACGGTAGTGGTACGCAGCACGGTGCTGCCGGGCACCCTGCGCAAGGTGGTGATTCCGACCCTGGAGCAGTATTCCGGGCTCAAGGCCGGCGTGGACTTCGGCGTGGCGGTGAACCCCGAGTTCCTGCGCGAAAGCACCGCGATCAATGACTACGACTATCCGGCGATGACGGTGATCGGCGAGCTGGACAGCACCTCCGGCGACTTGCTGGAAGAGATCTACCGCGAGCTCGATGCGCCGATCATCCGCAAGACCATCGAAGTCGCGGAGATGATCAAGTACACCTGCAACGTCTGGCACGCGGCCAAGGTCACCTTCGCCAACGAGATCGGCAACATCGCCAAGGCGGTCGGTGTCGACGGCCGCGAGGTGATGGAGGTGATCTGCCAGGATCACAAGCTCAACCTGTCCAAGTACTACATGCGCCCGGGCTTCGCCTTCGGCGGCTCCTGCCTGCCCAAGGATGTGCGCGCGCTGAGCTACCGCGCCGGCCAGCTGGACGTCGAGTCGCCGCTGATCGACTCGCTGATGCGCAGCAACGCCGCGCAGGTGCGCAAGGCCTTCGACATCATCGCCAGTTACGACAAGCGCAAGGTCGCGCTGATGGGGCTGTCCTTCAAGGCCGGCACCGACGACCTGCGTGAAAGCCCGCTGGTGGAGCTGGCCGAGATGCTCATCGGCAAGGGCTTCGACCTCAGCATCTACGACCGCAACGTCGAGTACGCCCGTGTCCACGGTGCCAACCGCGACTACATCGAGTCGAAGATTCCCCATGTGTCGTCGTTGCTGCGCTCCGATTTCGACGCAGTGGTCGCCAATGCCGACGTGATCGTCCTGGGCAACAGCGATGAAGCCTTCACGCCCCTGGTAGACCGGGTTCCCGCCGACAAGCAGGTGTTCGACCTGGTGGGATTCATGCGTCAGTCCAGCGGTGCCGGACTCGAAGGTATCTGCTGGTAGAACCGGTGGAGTGATGCTCGCGGGGCGCCCTGGTAACAGGCGCGGCGCCCCTGTTGCCGTGTTGTTGATAAGTCATACAGGTCCGAGACATGGATGTTTTTCAGAGTCGCCTGCGCACCGCCGCAGGGTGGTTACTGCTGGTAATCACGCTCATGGGGATGGCATTGCTGCTGCCGCGCAGCACCTTCGACCCGGAGTCCACCGATTTCATTCTATTGCTGGGTGTCATTGGCATCTGGCGCTATTCCATGGGCGCCGTGCATTTCGTGCGGGGGATGATCTTCCTCTATCTGGTGTTCCCCTGGTATCGGCGCAAAGTGCGGCAGCTCGGTGCGGCAGCGGCCCCGTCCCATGTGTTTTTGCTGGTCACCAGCTTCCGCATCGAAGCGCTGACTACCGCCCAGGTCTACCAATCGGTGCTGCGCGAGGCCATTGCCTGCGGTTACCCGACCACCGTGGTGTGTTCCATTGTCGAGCGTTCGGACGAGCTGCTGATCGAGAGCCTGTGGCGACAGATGAACCCACCCGAGCGGGTCAGGCTGGATTTCGTGCGCATCGCCGGTACCGGCAAGCGCGATGGTCTGGCCCATGGCTTCCGCGCCATTTCCCGGCACTTGCCTGACGATGATGCGGTGGTGGCGGTGATCGATGGCGATACCGTGCTGGAGCAGGGCGTGGTGAAGAAGACTGTGCCCTGGTTCAAGCTCTTCCCCTCTGTCGGTGGCCTGACCACCAACGAGTTCTGCGAGGTGCGGGGCAGCTACATCATGAGCGAGTGGCACAAGCTGCGTTTCGCCCAGCGCCATCTCAACATGTGCTCCATGGCGCTCTCCAAGCGTGTGCTGACCATGACCGGGCGGATGTCGGTGTTCCGCGCCAGCGTGGTGACCAACCCCGGCTTCATCGCCGATGTCGAGAGCGACCACCTGGAACACTGGCGCCTCGGACGCTTCCGCTTCCTCACCGGCGACGACAAGTCCAGTTGGTACAGCCTGATGCGCCTGGGCTACGACACGTTCTACGTGCCGGACGCGGCCATCAACACCGTTGAGCACCCGCCGGAGAAGAGCTTCATCAAGGCCAGCCGCAAGCTGATGTTCCGCTGGTACGGCAACAACCTGCGGCAGAACTCCCGCGCCCTGGGCCTTGGCCCCAACTGCCTGGGCTGGTTCACCTGCCTGGTGCTGGCCGACCAGCGCGTATCCATGTGGACCAGCCTGCTGGGGCCCACCGTGGCGATCATCGCCAGCCTCAAGTACGGCTTCGGCTTCCTGATGCTGTACCTGCTGTGGATCGGCATTACCCGCCTGGCGCTGACGCTGTTGCTGCTGGCATCCGGGCACAAGGTGGGGCCGGCCTATCCGCTGATCCTCTATTACAACCAGATCATGGGCGCGCTGGTGAAGGTGTACGTGTTCTTCCGCCTCGACCGCCAGTCCTGGACTCGCCAGAACACCAAGCTTAATCGCGACCTGGCCAGCTTCTCGCGCTGGTTCAACACCTGGTCTTCACGCGCCATGACCTTCTCGGCGGGCAGCGTCTTTCTGGCCTTGCTGATGTTTGTGGTGTGAGCGGCGAAATTGCCCAAGAAGCCTTGAAACCAGGTTCAACTTACTAATTCGAAAGGGAAACGTTATGAGTGCAGTGATCAGCCCGGTGGGCAACGCCAATGTGGTGCACGAGTCCGAGGCGCAGCGTCAGTATGCGCGCCTGAAGCTGCCGGCGAAGGTCCGGTTCCAGGGCCAGCAGGGGGGCGTCCAGGAAGTCCAGCTGTTGGACCTCTCCGCAGGCGGTTTCAGCTTCGAGCAGGGCGGCCAGTCGGTGATCGAGGGCAAGCTCTATCGCGGCAAGCTGATGTTTGAAGTGGAGGGCATCGGTTTCTCCATGGATGTCGAATTCCAGGTGCGCTCGATCATCGGCGGCAAGCGCGTCGGCTGCGAATTCCACAACCTGCGTCCGCGCGAGGTGTCGGCGCTGCGCTACCTGATCAGCTCCTTCGTCAGCGGCGAGCTGGTCAACGTCGGTGGCCTGATCAGCATTCTCCAGCGCGAGAACTTCACCAAGGCCCGGGGTGGCAAAGGGAATGAAAAACTCAGCCTGGTCGGCCGCCTGCGTGCCATGGGTTTAACCCTGGTGATCCTCGTCGCCGGCCTGAGCGCCTTCGCCTATGTGCTGTACCAGTTCTACGACATCTACTTCGTCACCCACGCCGACTCGGCCCAGGTCAGTGTGCCCGGCTCGCAGGTCGCGATGCCGCGCGAAGGCACCGTGCAAAGCCTGGTCACCGTCGGCAGCACTGTCAGCAAAGGCGCGCCAGTGGCCACCTTCACCGCGAACATGCTGGATGCCCTGAAGGGCGCGCTGCCGGAATCGGAGATGACCCCGGACAACCTGGAGCGCCTGTTCAACAAGACCTTCCAGGGCACCCTGACCAGCCCCTGCGACTGCAAAGTGGTCAGCCAGCTGGTGGGTGATGGCCAAGTGGCGCCCAAGGGCACCCCGGTGTTCCTGCTGGCGCCGGTGGACAGCGTCGCCACCGTCGAAGCCCGTTTCCCTTACCGCGCGTTCAGCCAGCTGCAACCGGGCACCCCGGTGACCTTCCTGGTGGGCGGCGAAGCCACCGAGCGCGGCGGCCGGATCGTCAGCATGGCCCTGCAGGACGGCGGCCTGGCCTCCGACATCCGTGTGCAGATCCAGCCGAACGAGCCGCTTGCCAGCAATCTGGCCAAGCGCCCGGTGGAAGTGCGCATTCGCCCGCTGAACGGCGTCTTCGTCAACAACAGCCTGGCGTCTGAAAAATGAACAGGACCGGACTAGCATGCGGGCTGCTGAGCTCGCTCAGCCTCGGCCTGCTGGCCGGTTGCGTGGCGTTGCCCGATCTGCAACTGGCCAAGCAGGCCAGGGGCAGTGGTGACCTCGCGACCGCGGAACAGAACTACCGCATCCTCGCCAGCCAGGGTTATGTCGACGCCCAGATCGGCCTCGCCGATCTGCTGGTACGCAGCCCTTCGGTGGAGCAACGGATGCAGGGCGAGACGCTGTATCGCCAGGCCCTCGATCGCTCTGCGGCGGCGCCGGCGCGGCTGGGTAAATGGCTGGCGAACAAGCCACAGGCGACGCCTGCCGAGCGTCTCGAGGCCGAGCAGCTGTTGCGCCAGAGCCTGGCGGCCGGCGACAACAGCGCACTGCTGCCGCTGGTGCAGGTACAACTGCAGGATCCGCAAAAGCTTGCCAGCGGCGAGCTGGAGCGCGAGTTGGAGCAATGGCAGGCGCAAGGCATCGGTGAAGCTCGGCTCGGCAAGGTGCTCCTGTACCGTGTGCGTGGCAACTACGAACAGAAGCTGGACGAGATCGAAGCCATTTGTGCCGGCTGGCTGGACCAGGCCAGTGAGTGCTATGTCGAACTGGCCGAGGTCTACCAGCGACGTGGCGACAAAAGCAGCCAACAGCAGTTGCTGGCGCGGCTGGACTCCGCCTATCAGGCCGGCCTGGTGTCGCCTGAACGTGTGCAGGGCGTTGCCAAGGTACTGGCCGACAGCAGCCTTGGCGAAGCTGATCCGCAGGCTGCCCAGGCGCTCTACACGCGCATTGCGCCGGCCTACCCGGATGCCTGGTGCGGTTTGGCCGAGCTGGTCTTGCGCTTCCCCGACCTGGGGGATGCGAGCGTACTCACCGGGTACCTGAACAAGGGCATGGACGCCGGTTCCAGCCGCGCCGCGCTGATGCTCGGGCAGCTGTACCTCAAGGGCCAGGCCGTGCCGGCCGACCCGCGGGCGGCGGAGCAGTACCTGCTGCAGGCCGCGTCCAGCCACACCAAGGCGCACCTGCTCTTGGGCCGGCTGTACCGCGATGGCGCGCTGGGCGACATCGAGCCGGAAAAGGCGCTGGAGCATCTGCTGATTGCCGCCCGTGCGGGCGACCCGAGCGCCAACATCGCGCTGGCCCAGCTGTTTGGCGAGGGCAAGGGCGTGCGGATCAACCCCGTCTACAGCTACACCTTCGCCAAGCTCGCCTCGCACCAGGGCATGGCCCAGGGGCAGGTCCTGATGGAGCGCCTGGCGCCGAGGCTGCAGGCGCAGGACTACCAGCAGGTCGAGAGCCTGCTGGCCCGTGAAATCGAGGCACGCGGTGGCCAGCAGGTCACCGCCAGGAATCAAGCTGATCAAGCGCAGGAAGTGCTATGACTTTGAAATACCGTCCCGCCACCACGCTGGCCTGCATGGCCGGATTGCTGGCCAGCTCCGTCGCCCTTGGGGCGCAACCGCAGCCCGGCTTGTCTTATGGCGCCAATCTCAAGTTCACCGCGCAGTCGATCGAGGACCTCGATCTGGGTACCCGCGACGGTGGCGACTTCAATGGCGCCGGCCTCAGCGTGCGGCCCTGGATCTACACGCGGCAGGGCGACTGGAGCGCCTTCGCGCTCGGCGAGGCGTTCCTTGCCAGCGACACCATCGAGTCGGATACCAGCGAATCCGACACCTTCGACCCCAACGACGCCCGTGATCGGGAGGACAAGTTCCTCGCCCTGCACGAGTTCTGGGTCGACTATGGCGGCCTGACCGCTTACCCGGGGGAGTCCCTGCGCCTCGGTCGGCAGAAGATCCGCAGTGCTGACGGCCTGTGGTGGGACAGCAATATCGAAGCCTTGCGCTGGAACTTCGAGACAACCCTGCTCAGTGCCCACATCGGCATTGCCGAACGTTTCAGTGATTACCGCACTGACCTGGATGAGCTGGCGCCCGAGGACGAGGATCGCCTGCACCTGCTCGCCGACCTGTCCTGGCAGTGGCAGCCGGGTCACTGGGCCGGGCTGAAGCTCCATCACAGCGACGATCGCGGCAACCTGCCCGGGCAGGGGGCTGCAGTGGATCAGTTGAGCAAGACCACGACAGGCGAACTCACCTGGCTAGGGGCCGAACTCAATGGGGATTTCTACAACGAGCGCAGCAACCTGCCACTCAGCTACTGGGTCGCTGCCACCTGGCTGACCGGCAATATCGACACCCTGCGCACCAGTACCGTAGCCGGCCAGCGCCAGGCCGACGGCCAGCTCAGCCAGGACCTCGACGCCTGGGCGGTCGACCTTGGGCTGCGCTGGAACATCGACCAGAACTGGCGCGTCGGCGCCACCTATGCGCGTACCAGCGGCGGCTCCGACGGCGACGACTCCGAACAGTTCAGGCAGACCGGGCTGGAGAGCAACCGCGCCAAATTCACCGGCACCGGGAGTGGCATCAACCGCTTCGGCGAAGCCTATCGCGGCGAGCTGAACAACCTGCAGGCGGCCAGCGTGTTCACCGGCTGGCAGTTGGGTGAGGACTACGACGCCAGCCTGGTCTACCACCGCTTCTGGCGGGTGGATGACCAGGCCGACAGCAGCAGCGGCCTGAAGGCCCAGTTGGTGCCCGGCGAGAAGGATATCGGCCAGGAAGTCGACCTGGTGGTGACGCGCTACCTGAACCGCGGGCAGATTCCGGCCGGGCTGGAGTGGCTGAGGGCATCCTCCGCGCTGGTGCGCTTTCGTGGCGGGCTGTTCTTTCCGGGCGATGCCTTCGGCAAAGGCACGGATTCGAGCATGCACCGCGCAGTCGTTGATTTTGTCTGGCGTTACTGAGTGCCGCCTGCCGAGCTGACCATGGAGTTGGACGCTATGTATTCACACACAAGAAACAGGCAGCGCTGGACCGCCGGCCTGCTCCTCGCGGGTAGCCTCGCGTGGGCGGCCGTGGCGCCGGCCGGGGACGCCGCACCCGCTTACCAGGTGTCGAGCATTCCAGCCGAGCCGCTGCTGATCGCGCCGCCGCAGCTGCCCGATCTGTCGCCCTATACGGCCGAGGCGGCCAAGGCCCGGATCGTGAGCAAGCCCACTGGCAACGTGGTGCTCAAGCGCATGATCGGCGTGGACCAATTGGTGGAGTTCACCGGTGGTGACGAGCGCCTGCGGGAGTGGGTGAAACGCCAGGGTGAAATGCCCCAGGCGATTTTCATCGAGGGCGGCTATGTCACGCTGACGGATCTGGCCCGCAGCCTGCCGAAGAAATATTTCGAAGAGACCGAGCCGGGTATCTATATCGCTCGCCTGCCGATCGTCGTCAGCCGGGGCGCGACCCTGCACATCGGCGTGGAAACCCGTGACTTGCGCCTCTCCAGCGAGCGCGGCGCGTTCCTGATCAACGACGGCAAGCTGTTCATCATGGACACCCGCCTTACCGCCTGGAGCGAGGAGGAGAACCAGCAGGACTGGTTCAAGAAGAAGGGCAAGTTCCGCCCCTTCCTCAACGCCTGGGGCGGTACCGAGACCTACATCGTCAACTCGGTGGTATCGAGTCTTGGCTACACCGCGAGCAAGTCCTATGGCGTATCCATCTCCCAGTACAGCCCGGCAATGCACCCGATCATGCAGCGCGAACATCCCAGCGGCTGGCTGATTGACTCGATGTTCGACGACATGTGGTACGGCTTCTACTGCTACGAAGCCTATGACGTGGTACTCAAGGGCAATACCTATCGCAACAACCTGGTCTACGGTATCGACCCGCACGACCGCTCGCGGCGCTTGATCATCGCCGAGAACACCGCCTATGGCACCCGCGAGAAGCACGGCATCATCGTCTCCCGCGAGGTGAACGACAGCTGGATCTTCAACAACCGCTCCTATGAGAACACCCTCTCCGGGATCGTGGTCGACCGTAGCAGCGTCAACAACGTGGTGGCCAACAACGAGGTTTATCGCAACGGCTCCGATGGCATCACCATCTATGAGAGTGGCGATAACCTGCTGTGGGGCAACCGGGCGTTCAACAACTCGCGGCACGGCATACGCGTGCGCAACAGCGCCAATGTCGGGCTCTATGAAAACCTCGCGGTGGCCAACGGCCTGCTCGGCATCTACGGGCACGTCAAGGACCTCACCGACACGCCCCGCGACCTGACGCTCGACCCCTTCGACATGAACCTCTCCCTGACCGTGGTTGGCGGTCGCCTGATCGGTAACGAGTCGGGCGCCATCTCCGTGGTGTCACCGCAGAGCGTGAAGCTCTACGGGGTGGAAATGCTGATGCCGAGCCAGCCCAGCGGCATCGGCATATTCGGTGCACTGGCCAAGGAGCAGAGCCGAATCATCGACCTGCTGGTACGACAGAAGCGGGCCGTGCAGGTGCTGCCGCTCGACAAGTTGGCTCAACTTCAAGTGAGTGACAAACAATGAAAGGGTGTTCAATGAGCCGCTTCGCCCAGGCCTGGCGGATGTCCGCAGCGGTTGCGACGCTTTTCGCCAGTTCCCTGAGCCTGGCCGCCGAGGCGCCGCAATACGCGATCGAGCGCTGCTGCCAGATCTGCCCGCAGGCGCTGCAGGACAGCAGCTACCCCGGTGATCTGGGCGATTTCCGCCAACTGGTGCAGGGGCAGGAGGACTGGCTGTTTCGCAGCAAGATCGACTTCATGACCAACATCGGGACCACGCCCGAGGGTTTCAAGCTGCTAGAGGATCTGCGTGATGCGCTCAAAGCCAGGGGCGTGGAGCTGGTGATGGTCTACTTGCCACCCCGTGGCCTGCTCGTCACTGAAATGCTCCGCCCCCAGGACCGCAGCAGCTTCAATGCCGAACTGTCGCGCAAGAATTACCTGGCGACCATCGAGCATCTGCGCGGCCTGGGCATACGTGTGCCGGACCTCTCCGCGCTGCTGGCCCATCCGGCCGAGGTGCGCAGCAAATTCTTCTTCAAGCGCGACAACCACTGGACCCCGCAAGGTGCTGAGCTGGCCGCGCAATTGCTGGCCGCTGAATTGAGTAAGTCGGACGTCTTCATGGGGATTGCGCGCAAGGAGTTTGCCACGCGCACGGAAGGTAACCTGTACAAGGTCGGCTCCCTTAACCAGGCATTCGGCAAAATCTGTGGCAGTGGTTACGCCAACGAGTATTTCACTCGCGCAGTGACCGAGCCCAAGGAGGAGAGCGCCGAGCTGTTTGGCGATACCGAAACGCCCGATGTGGTGCTGGTTGGCACCAGTTTCAGTTCCGCGCAGTACAACTTCGACGGTTTCCTCAAGCAGTACGCCCGCGTCGACGTCGACAACCGCTCGGTGACAGGCGGTGGCTTCCACAGTGCCATGCTGCAGTACCTCGGCAGCCAGGACTTCCAGCACAAGCCGCCGAAGGTGCTCATCTGGGAGGTCAACAGCTATTACGACCTGGCCATGGCGACGTTCTACCGCCAGGTCATGCCCCTGCTGGATAACGGTTGCCGGAACGTAGCGGCGACCCTGGGCCAGAAGATGGCCCTGCGGCCCGGCAAGAACGAGGTGTTGGTCAACACCGGGGTCAAGCCGATCCGCAGTGAGGACTCCGTCGTCGAGATCCAGTTCAGCAAACCCGTGATCAATGAGTTGCGCAGCACCATCTGGTACATGACCGGCTCCAGGGAAAACCTGTTGATCAGCCGGGCACGGGAAGTCGAGCCCAACGGCCGCTTTGTTTTTCGCTTGCGTGAGGACGCCGAGTGGGCAGGGCAGACGCTGCTCTCCCTTGAAATCGACATGCCGGCAGACATGCCCCAGGGCCTGCAGGTCGAAGCGAAGATCTGCCGCAGGGCGGACAAACCTGAAAACGTGATGCAAGCCAAGGCCAATTGACCCGAGGGCGCCTTGCGCCGGGTTGTGCTTGGCGCATGGGCTCCTCAGGGCAACGATGATCATTCAAACGGAGATTGAGGGCGTGGTCTTTTCTTCCAACGTGTTCCTGTTCCTGTTCCTGCCGATTTTCCTCGGCTTGTACTACCTGGTCGGGACGCGCTATCGAAACCTGCTGTTGCTGGTCGCTAGCTACATCTTCTATGCCTGGTGGCGCATCGACTTTCTGGCGCTGTTCGCGGTGGTGACCGTGTTCAACTACTGGATCGGCCTGCGCATCGGCGCGGCCGGGGTGCGCACGAAAACGGCGCAGAAATGGCTGCTCCTCGGCGTGGCGGTGGACCTCTGCGTCCTCGGCTACTTCAAGTACGCCAATTTCGGCGTCGACAGCCTCAATGCCATCATTACCTCGTTCGGCATGGAGCCCTTCGTGCTCACGCACATCCTGCTGCCGATCGGGATCTCGTTCTATATTTTCGAGTCCATCAGCTACATCATCGACGTGTACCGCGGCGACACCCCGGCCACCCGCAACCTGATCGACTTCGCCGCGTTCGTGGCGATCTTTCCGCACCTGATCGCCGGCCCCGTGCTGCGCTTTCGCGACCTGGTGGACCAGTTCAACCACCGTACCCACACGGTGGACAAGTTCGCCGAAGGCTGTACGCGCTTCATGCAAGGCTTCATCAAGAAGGTCTTTATTGCTGACAGCATCGCGCCCATCGCCGACCACTGCTTTGCGCTTTCCGACCCCAGCATGGGCGACGCCTGGCTTGGCGCGCTGGCCTACACCGCGCAGCTGTACTTTGACTTCTCCGGCTACAGCGACATGGCCATCGGCCTCGGTCTGATGATGGGCTTTCGCTTCATCGAGAACTTCAACCAGCCGTACATCAGCCAGTCGATTACCGAGTTCTGGCGACGCTGGCACATCAGCCTCTCCACCTGGTTGCGCGACTACCTGTACATCAGCCTGGGCGGCAACCGCGGCACCACCTTCCAGACTTACCGCAACTTGTTCCTGACCATGCTGTTGGGCGGCCTGTGGCACGGCGCCAACTTCACCTACATCCTCTGGGGCGCCTGGCACGGCGCCTGGCTGGCCATTGAGCGTGCCCTGGGCGTGGACGCCGCGCCACGGGTGCTCTACCCGCTGAAGTGGGCCTTCACCTTCCTGCTGGTGGTGATCGGCTGGGTGATCTTCCGCGCCGAGAACCTCGACGTGGCCTGGCGCATGTACGCGGCCATGTTCAGCTTTGCCGACTGGCAGCTCTCCGAACTCTTGCGCGCCCAGCTCACCAGCCTGCAGATCGCCACCCTGGTGCTGGCCTATGTCGTGCTGGCCATCTTCGGCATCCGCCAGTTCCACGCCCAGCCACTGGCCGGCGCGCCCAAAGCCAGCATCCGTGAAGACCACGACGGCATCGCCATCAACGCCAACGGCAGCGCCGCCGTGGCGCGTCTGCGGATCGGCGCCGTGGCCTTCCACACTGCCGTGCTGCTGCTGTTCACCGTCTCGGTGTTAAAGCTCTCGGCGCAAAGCTTCTCGCCCTTCCTGTATTTCCAGTTCTGAGGGGAACCGACGATGAACAGAACCCTGAACCTGCTCTACAGCCTGCTTTTCTGCAGTTTGTTGCTGGCGCTGTGCCTGTGGTCGCTGCGCGCGGTATTGGGCTTTTCCGCAGCCAGCGAAACCAGCGTGCTGGACGGCAAACTGACGCAGGCCTTCGAGAAGCACTACGACGCCGAATTCCCGGTCAAGCAACTGGGCACCAACCTCTGGGCGCTGGCGAGCTACACGCTGTTCGGCGAAGGCCGCCAGGGCGTGGTCATCGGCCAGGACGGCTGGCTCTTCTCGGACGAGGAGTTCAAGCCTGCGACCCAACCCGATCAGTTGCAGGACAACTGGCGATTGGTGAACGCGGTACGGCTGGAACTCGAGCGTCGTGGGGTAACACTGGTGCTGGCGCTCCTGCCAGCCAAGGCCCGGCTCTATCCGGAGCATCTGAACGACGATCGCCCCGCGCTGGCCCAGCAGCGCCTGTACCCAAAGGCCCACGAGATGATGCGCCAAACCGGGGTGAACGGGCCGGATCTGTTGCCTGCCCTGCGGGAGGCGAAGGCGCAGGAACCGGTGTTCCTGCGCACCGATACCCACTGGACTCCGTTCGGCGCAGAGGTCGCGGCCAGGAGTCTGGCGGAGCATCTGGCGCGGCAGGGTATCTGGCAGCATGGCGACCAGACCTTCGTCACCGAGGCTGTCGACAGCCGGGAGCACAAAGGTGACCTGCTGAGTTTCCTGCCCCTGGAGCCGTACTTCGCCGACCGGCAGCTACCGGCCGAGCAGTTGCGCCTGCGCCTGACCCGGGCCGCCGAGGGGCAGGAGGAGAGCGCCGAGGATGCGCTGTTCGTCGACGCCCAACCGGCGATCGCCCTGGTCGGGACCAGCTACAGCGCCAACGCGAACTGGAACTTCGCCGGTGCCCTGAAACAGGCCCTGGGCAGCGATCTGCTCAATTACGCCGAGGAGGGCAGGGGCCCGCTGGTGCCCATGCTGAACCTGCTGCAACAGGGGGATAAAGAGCTCGCCGGGCTGCGCCTGGTGATCTGGGAGTTTCCCGAGCGCTATCTGATGCTACCCAGCGACCTGTCCAAGCTCGACGCGGCCTGGCTCGCCCGGCTGCGCAACGACGAGAAAGCGGCCAGCCGCGCAGCGCTGCAAACCGCCACTGGCCCTCAACCTTAGGAGAACCTGTATGTCCCTTTTTTCCTCGATGTCCTACACCCTGCGCCTGGGCAGCCTGCTGCTTGGCCTGTCCGCCCCGTGGGCGATGGCTGACGAAGCGGCGCTCTACGGTCCGGCGGCACCGAACGGCTCGGCCTTCGTGCGCGGCTTCAACGCCGCAAGCAGCAGTTTTGACGCCAACCTCGGCCCTGTCCGCATCAACGACCTGGGCGCCAAAAGCAGCAGCGATTTCGCCTTTCTGCCGGCCGGCAGCTACACCGCCAGCGCGGACGGCAAGAGCCTGGCCGTGAAGCTCGACGCCGAGCGCTACTACACACTGGTGCAGATGCCGAGTGGAAAGCTGGAGCTGGTGGAGGAGCCGCCGTTCAAGAATCGCCAGAAGTCGCTGCTGCGCCTGCAGAATCTTTCTGACACCGCCTTGTCGATCAAAACCGCCGACGGTCGTACCGAGGTCATCCGCCCGGTATCGGCCAACGCCCGAGGCGAGCGCGAGATCAACCCGGTCAAGGTGCGCCTGACGCTGTACGCCGGCGACCGCAAGATTCGTGACCTTGACCCGCTGGTGCTGGAGCGCGGCGAAGTGGTCAGCCTGTTCGTCACCGGTTCCGCCGACAAGCTGTCACCGGCCTGGGTCAAGCGTCCGGTCGCGACCAACTGAGGAATGGCTATGAAACCCAGCCTGATCTGTTCGCGGATGGCGCTGACCGGCCTGGGCCTGCTGTTGGTCGCCGGCTGCAGCAAGCCCCTGGAAGACAACGCTGGTGCCCGCCTGGTGCCGCCCAGCGGCTACTACCTGGCCGCGCCGCCCCCCACGGGCAAGAAACCGGCCTGTGCCGGGGCACCCGAGCCCTACACGGGTGACTTGCAGTTTCCGAGCAAGTACGAAGGCTCGGACTCGGCCAGGGACAAGCTGAACCCGCAGGCCGCGGCGCGCTACAAGCGGCTGACCGGCGAGGTGCGTGCGCTGGAAAGCGGCGTGAACAAACTGGTCGGCAAGTATCTGGAGGACGGCCGCCAGGAATACGCCGACTGCGCCCTGGCCTGGTTGAACACATGGGCCGAAGCCGACGCGCTGCTCAGCCGAAATTACAACCACACCGGCAAGTCGGTGCGCAAATGGGCGCTGGGAAGTCTGTCCGCCGCCTATCTGCGGCTGCAGTTCTCCGGCTCCGAACCCTTGCGTGGGCATGAGGCCGAAACGCGCGCCATCGAGCAGTGGTTCGCCCGGCTCGCCGACCAGGTGGTGCAGGACTGGAACGAGCAACCGCGCGAGCGGCGTAACAACCACCAGTACTGGGCCGCCTGGGCGGTGATGGCAAGTGCCGTGGTGCTCGACCGCCAGGACCTGTTCGACTGGGCGGTAGAGCAGTACCGCCATGGCGTGGAGCAGGTCGACGTCGAGGGCTACCTGCCGCTGGAACTGTCCCGGCACACCCGGGCACTGGCCTACCACAACTACAGCCTGGGGCCGCTGATGATGATCTCGGCATTCGCCCAGGCCAATGGAGTAGACCTGCGTGGCGTCAACGGCGGCGCCTTGCAGCGGCTCGCCCGGCGGGTCGAAACGGGCGTGCACAACCCACGCCTTTTCCAGGCCCGGACCGGCTACCTGCAGGAGCTGGAAGATTTGCAGGAGGACGGCAAGTTCGCCTGGCTGGAACCCTATTGCACACTTTATCGCTGCTCGGCCGAGACCGACGCCTGGCGGCGATCCCTGGAACCCCTGGAGACCTATCGGCTAGGAGGGAATGTCACCCAGCTGTTCAACCCCTGATTGCATCGATGCATCCAATTTCCCGGTTTTCCGAGGCACGGCCTCGGCGGGGACACGTATGAATTTGAAATGGAACTTTAATGGAGGCGTCTCCCATGATTCCGGTAATCCTTTCTGGTGGCAGTGGTTCCCGCTTGTGGCCCCTGTCGCGCAAGCAGTACCCCAAGCAGTTCCTCGCCCTGACCGGCGAGCTCTCGCTGTTCCAGCAGACCCTGCAGCGCCTGGCCTTTGAAGGTATGCAGAGCCCGCTGATCGTGTGCAACCATGAGCACCGCTTTATCGTCAACGAGCAACTAAAGGCGATCGGCGTCGAGGGGCACTCGACACTGCTCGAACCTTTCGGCCGCAATACCGCGCCAGCCGTGGCGATGGCTGCCTTGCAACTGCTGGCCGAAGGTCGCGACGAGCTGATGCTGGTGCTGCCGGCCGACCATGTGATCGAAGACACGCCAGCGCTGCACCAGGCACTGGAAGTGGCGCGCGGGGCGGCCGAAGAAGGGGAGATGGTGTTGTTCGGCGTCCCGGTCGCGCGTCCCGATACCGGCTTCGGCTACATCAAGGCGACCCGCGCAGGTGACGCCGGCGGCGCCTATCCCGGCACCTACCGGGTCAGCCACTTCGTTGAGAAACCCAATGCAGAACTGGCCCGCGAGCTCGTCCGCGCGGGTGGCTATTACTGGAACAGCGGCATGTTCCTGTTCCGTGCCAGCCGGTACCTGGACGAGTTGCTCAAGCACGCGCCGGACATCTATGACACCTGTGCGCTGGCCATGGAGCGCAGTCATCGCTTCGGCAATGCCATGAGCATCGATACCGACGCCTTCGAGTGCTGCCCGGACAACTCCATCGACTACGCGGTGATGGAGAAGACCTCCCACGCCTGCGTGGTGCCGCTTGCCGCCGGCTGGAACGACGTGGGCAACTGGTCCTCCCTGTGGGAAGTGCATGAAAAGGACCAGGCTGGCAACGTGCTCAAGGGCGATGTGATGAGCCACGACAGCCGCAACAGCTTTGTACACAGCAGCGGCAAGCTGGTGGCCTTGGTCGGCGTGGACGATCTGGTGGTAGTAGAAACCAAGGATGCCGTGATGATCGCCCACAAGAATTCGGTTCAGGACGTCAAGGCACTGGTCAATAGCCTGGATCTGCAGGGGCGCACGGAAACCCAGAGCCATTGTGCGGTAAATCGTCCTTGGGGCTGCTACGACTCGGTGGACAACGGCATTCGCCACCAGGTCAAGCGCATCACCGTGAAGCCCGGCGCGCAGTTGTCGCTGCAGATGCACCACCACCGCGCCGAGCACTGGATCGTGGTATCCGGCACCGCCCGGGTGACCTGTGACGACAGGGTGTTCCTGCTGACCGAGAACCAGTCCACCTACATCCCGATCGCCTCGGTGCACCGTCTGGCCAACCCCGGCAAGATCCCGCTGGAGATCATCGAGGTGCAGTCCGGCAGCTACCTGGGCGAGGACGACATCGAGCGCCTGGAGGATGTCTATGGACGGACCGGCGAGGCGCTCGTGGCTGCCAAACTGGTCGCCGGCGCTTGAGCCAAAGCACTGGAGCGAGCCAGCAGGCTCGTGCACGCCGAACCCTTGGCTGAATACCGCTGCGCGTCAGGTGCTGCTCAATGCAGCGCTTGAGCGCGCGCAGCGTTGCAGCTGTACCCGGCTTTTTGCGTTCTGTCGTCGGCCTGGCCACCCAGCGGATTAAATTTTCCTTACAGAAATTGCCGAGGGGGAGGGAAGTCCAAGCGGGTGGAGACCTCCAACAGACCGAGGAAATGTCCGATGGATGATCGTCTGCGCGTTCTGTTTGTCTACATTGCCAACGACGCCCGTTCGCTGCGCGATCACGGCCGGGCGGGCGATTCGGCGCATGCGTACGGCCAGCTTGGCGATGAGCTTGAAGGCAATGGCGCTGAAGATCAGTGCAAAGCCCAGCGGGTACCAGGAACCCAAGGGAATGCGCTTGTAGAACGACAGGAAGAACACCCCGGCAATCACCCAACTGCCGGTGCTGTGCAGACCTTTCCAAAGCCGGGCGCCGAGCATCTTCACCGCAGCGGGAAAGGACGTGATGGTCAGCAAGATGATGAATACATAACCGATGGAACCGGGAATGTTCGCGGCAGCGCTACGGCCATGCCAGAAGGTTTCTGGGAAAAACTTCACATAGAGGAATATCAGCACCGCATGAACGGCGTGGGAAAAGGCAAAGGCCAGGCCCAGAAAGCGCCGTTCGCTCAATAGTCTGCGGGTGAAACTACTCGGCACCAGAACTGCCAGAGATGACGCGAGGAAGGTGGCGAGGAACAGCACGAATGAAGTACGTGCCGTGGTGCGGATCGCGCTGCGCAGCGCCTCCAGCCACTGTGGTTGGGCCCATAGGGCGAGCGAAGTGACGATCAGCACCAGCAATGAAAGCAGGAAGAACAATCGCCAACCCTTGAGGTTGGCGTTTTCGGTGGGAGGGTTCATGGGTGGCTCCACAGCTTGAACGCGGCGTGCGGGATGCCACCGCGGTTTGAAGCGCCATGGTGCCAACGGGCTTTATCCGGGATATGTCCGGAAAGGGCTGTCGTGTATCACTCTGTACAAACGTCTATTGGTGCTGGAGTACAAATGTACTCTAGACGGACATCAGTCCTTGATCACCAGGAGTTAGCGTTGCGACACGGGCTGGGCAACTACAAGGGGTTGGAGTCGATTCGGTTGATGGCGCCGGTATTGTTACCGGTTGCATGCCCACAGTTACTCGCCCAAGGGCCTTTGATTCGTGAGCCGGTCGATTGCCTCAATTATCCCCTGCTGCAGGATGGTGATCGAGCTGACTGGGTGCTGTGGTTGCAAGCCCATGGCGTGCAAGTGGGGGACGAGGGACGGCGTGGGATGAGCTTTGAAGAGGACCTGTTGCTGCTACGTGCGGCAGCAGCGGGGCAGGGAATTGCCCTGGTCCAGGACACCCATGCCCAGGAAGACATTGATGCCGGAGGATTGGTTGTGGCCTTGGACAAGCCCTGGCCTTCACGCTTCGCCTATTACGCAGTCACCCGTCCTGATGCCAGGCAGCGTCCAGAAGTGCAAGCGTTCGTCGACTGGATCGTTGCCGAGGCCCAAAGTATATCGACGCTGCCTGCATTGTGAGCTGAGAGAGCCGCCCCAGTTGTTGACCGGAGCGGCGTTCGGTCATTCCCCTCGGGTGTTGCTGACAATGCTCTGCTGCCTTTGCTGGGCGTCTTCCCAGCCGCCACCCAGGGCCCGGATAAGACGCACGGTCGAGCGCGCTTTGTCCCCATTGAGGCGAGCGCTGGCCAGTTGCTGGGTGAGCATGGTGCGGTCGGCATCAATGGTGTCGAGTTGGGTGTGTGAGCCTTCGCGATATTGCAGATGGGAAAGCTGTGCTGCTCGCTCTGACGCTGACAGCGCTATCTGCTGCGCACGGCTCTGCTCGCCCATAATGCGCAGGAGTGCGAGATTGTCTTCGACTTCTGCGAACGCCTTGAGTACCACTTCCCGATAGCGGGCCACGTCCTCCTCGTAGGCTGCACGTGAGTAGTCCACGCCCGCCTGGCGTCGCCCGCCATCGAACAATGGCAGTGTCATGACGGCGCCAGCCAGTGGGCCGAGCAGAAACGTTCGACTGGACCACTCGAACAGATTGCCCAGTTCGTTGGACTCGAAGCCCCCCGAGGCGGTGAGCTCCAGCTTCGGAAAGAACGCCGCTTTGGCTATCCCGATGCGCGCATTGGCGGCTGCCATGGAACGCTCTGCGGCGGCGATATCCGGCCTACGTTCAAGCAGTGAAGAAGGCAAGCCGGGAGGGATGTCGATGTCCTTTGCGCCAAGTGACTGGGGTTCGAGGCTGAATTTCGCCGGCGCAAGCCCTAGCAAAACAGCAAGAGCGTGCTCTGCTGAGACGCGCTCGCGCTCGACACCCAGGGCTTCTGAGCGTGCGGCTTCGAGTTCACTGCGCGCGCGCACTAAATCGAGTTCGCCGGCATCGCCATTGTCGTGGCGATGCTTGATCAGGCGATAAGTGTCATTGCGCAATTCCAGGGTGCGCCGATAGACATACAGCTGTGTGTCCAGCTCGCGAATCTGGAAGTAATGTTCGGCAACATCGGCCTGCAGCGCCAGTAGCACGGTTCGATACAGTGCACCGCTTTTCTCCATCTCAGCAGTGGCTGCTCCGACTTGCGCGTCGACCCGTCCGACCAAATCGACTTCGTAGCTGATGCCCAGCTCTGCGCGCCAAAGCGTGAAGGTATTGGCTGAGCCGCCGCCGGGCAGGCCCTGGGAGGCCGGGGATTCGCGCTGGCGCGACGGCCCGGACGCGGCGTCGACGCGTAGCATTTTCTCTGCCCATGCATCGCGCTGCAGTGCGCGTGATTGCTTGAGTCGGGCAGCAGCGGCCTGTAATCCCGGGTTGGCCAGTGCTGCCTGTTCTTCCAACTGATCGAGGCGCGGGTCGCCAAACACTCGCCACCACTGGCCGCGGAGTTGCTCTTCAGCCGGTTGCGCCTGCTTCCAGGAGCCCACCTGACTCTGCGCAAGTGCTGGTGCTTCCTTGTATACCCAGCTTCCGGGTTCGTCAGGCGCTGAGTAATCGGGTGTGAGCGAGCAGCCGCTGAGAATCACCAGGGCGAACGGCAGACTCAAGGTCATCGGTACTCGCGTGTAGTGGAGGGCGAGCGTCTTATTAAGGGTTGTCATTGGGTATCCTTTTCGCTGAGCGTTCCTGAGTGCATAGGTCAGAGGTGGTCAGGGGTTGCATGCAGCGGTTGTTCGTTCGCCTGCGGTTGTTTGTTGGCTAACTGTCGGCCAAAGCGGGCGTACACCGCTGGCAGGACGAACAAGGTAAACAAGGTGCCGACCATCAGGCCTGCCACCAGCACTACCGCGATCGAGCGTTGACTGCCCGCGCCTGCGCCGCTGGCGAACAGTAGCGGTAGCAGCCCGCCAATCATTGCTGCAGTGGTCATCAGGATCGGGCGAATGCGGGCGGCGGCTTGTACGGCCTCGACCCGGTCCAGGTTCAAGTTGCGTTGTGCGGCGTTGGCAAATTCCACGATCAGGATTCCGTGCTTGGCAATCAAGCCAATCAGCGTTACTAGGCCGATCTGGGTATAGATGTTCAGCGTCGCGAAGCCGAAGAACATCGCCGTCAGCGCACCACAAGCAGCGAGGGGGACGGTGGTCAGGATCAGCAGCGGGTCGCGCACGCTTTCAAACTGAGCCGCCAGCACCAGGAAAATGAAGGCCAGGGCAAAGGCGAAGGTAATCGCAAAGCCACCCTGTTCCTGCAAGTACTGGCGTGATTCACCCAGGAAGTCATGCTGGTAGTCCGCTGGTAACTTGGCTGCTTGTTGCTGTAGGAACGCCACGGCCTGGCCGAGGGTGACGTTAGGCGCTGGAATCGCTACCAGGGTCGAACTGTTGAGTTGATTGAACTGGGTAAGGGCGTTGGCCTCGACCCCTTGCTCCAGCGTGATCACTGTGGAAATTGGCACTTGCCCGCCGCTGGCTGTGCGGATGTAGTAGCTTTCGAGAAATTCCGCTGTCAGGCGCTGGTCTCGCGGCGCTTGTGGAATAACATCGTAGGAGCGGCCTTGGGCACCGAACCGGTTGACATAGGACTCGCCCACCAGGCGGGCAAAGGTGTCGCCGATTTCCTTCATATCCAGGCCCAGGTCATGGGCTTTGGAGCGGTCGACACGAACCAGTACGGTGGGGTTGGTAAAGGTCAGGTCGGAGTCGACGAAGGCAAACAACCCACTGTTCCGAGCGGCGGCCTTGACCTTCTCCATGTTTTCGTAGACGTCCTCATGCTTGGCTGCAGACGTCACGACCAGTTGCACGGGGAATCCACCCACAGATCCCGGCAGGGGGGCAGGCAGAAAGGCCGAACCTGCAATGCCTTCCACAGAAGCCAGGTTGCCCTGCAGCTCGGCCATGATCTCTTCCGCCGAACGTTCTCTCTCACCCCAAGGTTTTAGCATTACCCCGGCCCAGCCCTTGTTCAACGAGGCGCCTACACCTGCCACCATGTAGACAGTGCCGGTTTCTGGTATTGCCAGCAAGGTTGCCTCGACGCGCTTGGCCTGGGCTTCAAGAAACTCCAGGCTACTGGCTTGCGGCGCTTTCATGTCGACGACGATTTCGCCCTGGTCTTCGGCTGGGGCCAGCTCCGATTGTAGGCCGTTGAACAGCACGGGCAGGCTCAGCATTGCCCCCAGGCCAATCATCAGCGCTAAGCGAACATCCTTGAGGACCTTGCCCAGCAAGCGGTCATAAGCACTCACCAGGCGGTTGGTGATGGACTCGACGATGCGCGCAAAACGACTGGGTGAGTCATGCTGGAGCAGCTTGGAAGCCACCGTCGGAGAGACGGTGAGAGCGACGATTGCTGATACTGCGACGGCGGCTGCCAAGGTGAAGGCGAACTCGCTAAACAGTGCGCCGGTCAGTCCACCGATCAGGCCCAGCGGCGCATAGACTGCAACCAGGGTTGCCGCCATGGTTAACACTGGGCCAGCAATTTCACGAGCGCCGTTCTTGGCTGCCTGCAAGGAAGATTCGCCTTCTTCCATGCGTCGATGGACATTCTCCACCACCACAATTGCATCATCGACCACCAAGCCGATGGCCAGAACCATGGCCAGCAGTGTCAGTAGATTGAGACTGAAGCCCAGGGCGAGCATGATGGCGGCAGCGCCGAGCAGCGACAGCGGGATGCTCAGCACAGGCACGGCGACCGCGCGCATTGAGCCCAAGAACAGGAAGATCACCAGTACCACTTCCAGGCCGGCAATCACGAACTTGACCAGTACGTTGTCAATCGCCGCATCAATGAACACGGTGACGTCGTAGGGGATGGCCATCTTCACCCCAGGTGGCAGGTTCAGTTTGTCGAGTACCTGTCTGGCCTGACGTGAAATAGTCAGCGGGTTACCCCCTGGCGTTGCCATTACCTCGAGGTACACCGCTGCGTCACCGTTCATGCCGGTGATCTGGTCGCGGCTTTGCGTGCCGATTTCGACCGTTGCAATATCTTCGAGGCGGACCAGGCTTTCACCCTTCTTCACCACCAGCCGCTTGAATCCTTCCACCGTGTTGAGGTTGGTGTCGATACGAACGTTGGCAACCACTAGCGCGCCTTTGATCTGGCCGGGGGCTGCCTGATAGTTGTTTTCTTCGATGGCGCGGTCAACGTCGCCAGCGGTGATGCCGTGAGCCGCCATGCGCAACGGGTCGAGCCAGATACGCATCGACAGGTTCTGGCCGCCCAGCACGTTGACTGCTGCAACGCCTTCGACGGTGGTCAGCATCGGTCGCGCAACGCGCATCAAGTAGTCGGTGATGCCGGTCAGCGGTTCGCCTTGCTGAGGGCTGAAACCGGCGTAAATAACCCCAATCGCACCGGGAGCCTGGCGCACGACGACGGGGTCGTAGGCTTCTTCGGGGAGCAGGTAGCGCACCTCGTTGACTTTGGCTAGTACTTCGGTCAGCGCCGCATCTGAGTTAGCGTTCAGGCGCAGGTAGGCGGTAATGGTGCTCAACCCCTGCTCCGAGGATGAACTCAAGTACTCCACGCCTTGGGTGGTGGCAACTGCTTGGGCGAGGGTGGTGGTGACGAACCCTTGCATCAGGTCTGCGGGGGCACCGGGGTACTCAGTTGTGACGGTGATCACGGCGCTTTCAATTTTGGGGTACTGACGCAGCGGCAGGTCCATCAATGCGCGAATGCCCACCAGGGCAATCAGCAGGGCAAACGCCAGCGTCAACACCGGGCGGCGAATGAAAATGTCGGTGAAAGCCATGGCGGTCTATTCCTTTTTACCGATGTAGGACCCGACAGTATCGGTCCCTGAAGCGAGCGCTTCGGGTTGACGGGGCGCAACCAGGGCGCCGTCCTGCAGGTTGATCTGGCCGGCCACTACCACCAGATCCCCTTCATTGAGGGTGCCGCCCAGCACTTCGGTCCGGCTGTCCGATTGCGCGCCCGTACGTACTGAAACCAGCTGGGCGCGCAGTGCGCCATCGGTTTTTCGCAGGGCATAAATGCGCTCGCCGGACAACGATGACTCCAGCGCCACGGTAGGGATGGTGGTGACGGCGGGGCCGGGGCTCAGTTCGAGTGCAACATGGGCAAATTTCCCTGGCCACAGGGTGCCCTGTGCCTCTTTGCGCAGCGTGGCGCGCACGCGTATGGCGTGATTTTCCTTATCCACCTGCGGGTCGATTGCCGAGATTTGCCCGGCCATGGTCTTGCCGCTGTCGCCATCACCTTTGACTCGCACTTGCAGGCCGGTCTTCAGCGCTGCGCGATGGCGTTCGGGGACGGTGAAATCAATGTGCAACACGCGGTTGTCAGTTAGCGTGGCAATCGGGGTACCCGCTTCCACGTACTGGCCAAGGTTGATGCGTCGCAAGCCAAGCTCCCCGGTGAACGGGGCACGCACCAGGCGTTGGGATATGTCCTCTTCCGATTGAGCAACCAGTGCTCGGGCTTCGTCATAGGCCGCTACGTGCTGTTCGAATTCGGCCCTGGACATGGTCTGGCCGTGCAAGCGCTTGGCGCGTTCAAGGTGGGTCTGGGCCAGGCGCAAGGCCACCCGGCGACGTTCGAGCTCACTGCGCAGTGGCCCGTCGTTCAATTGAACCAAGGGTGTGCCGGCGGTGATGGTCTGGCCGCTGGTGAAATGCACTTTGGTGATGCGTCCGTCGACCTCGGCAGCGACCAGAACTTGATGATCGGCAACCACTGTTCCAATGGTCATCACCGTAGCCGGCAACACCTCGCTGCGAACCGAGGCTACTTCCACCGGAATTGGATCTGCTTCCCCGGTCGCCAACGCGGCTTCTTCAGCGGCTTGCTTGCGATGATTGTCATAGAGATAGAGCCCGCCGATAGCGCAGAGCAGGGCGAGGAGTGTCAGTGCCAGCGGTTTAGAGAAGCGTGGGGCACGATGGGATTGAGTGCTCATGATTTGCCTCGGCTCAGGATGGGCTTCTGGCATGAGCCAGGCTTAATCGAATGCGCAGCGTGCCGGTATCGAGGGGGTGCTTGGATGACAGATGTCGTGGACATGATTTTCCCAGTCTAAAGGTAAGATTTGCTAAAGCCTGATAGCGTGTGGTGTCCGGATACTATTGAGCTATTTGCAAAAGGAAAAACGATATCTCCTGAGCTTTCAGGATAGTTTTTCTAAACCTTTGAGTGGCGGGGATTCGGGGCGCGTACGTGCCGCGACAAGGCCGGGGTGCCTTGGATGAGCGGGTTTTTAGAGTGCCTAGCAGGTGTTAAAGGCGTACAGCTTGCCGTGGAAGTGACGCGATTAGCCAAGCTGTCAATTACTGATGTGGCTGTTGATCGGATGCGCAAGGATAGACGCATTAGAGCATTACCCGGGCAGCCATAACCCGCAGGGTGCAAGACGCGGGTGATGCGCGCGGGACCCTGGCATAGGCTCCCGCACAGGCTTACACGAATACCTGTAGCGCTGTAGCGCTATGCCACGTGGCAGGCGGCAGCGATCCTGGTCAATGCTGTAGCGGTGCTGATTATCGCTTGCCCATGCGCCATGGGTTTGGCCACACCGACTTCGATCATGGTCGGTACCGGGGGATCACTGAATGCGGATACAAGTGAGGGCGCCGTGACATATAATTTAACATAATATACATTATGCGAATCTTCCTACAGAGGCACGGGGGCCGGTGGTGGTCAGATTTGAAGCTTTGGCTCACTGTCCCAGGGACACCTGACCGGAATTCGGCAGCAACTCCAGTGGCGTTGTGGCCCTCCCTTAAAGATGGCGCCTAAGGTGGCGCCTAGAGTTTCCACCTCGAAAGCCTTGTAGGCCGGGCCTTCGCGAGCAATCAAACCTTCGGAGATCACCATTTCAGCGCTTTTTAAATCTGGCGGCATCGGCCATAACCCATGGTTTGGCCATTTTCTGTGGGATCGAGACGCGGTATGCAGCGCAGAAAGGCTTCCATGCGTCCTGGTAAGCGCCCATTTCGAGCAGGTTCGTTCAGTGCAACAAAGCGCCAGGATGCGAGACCTCTTTTAAAAATGCTTGAAACTTTTAAAGGTGACCACGCCAGTAGCTCAATGAATACGATGGTTTGCGATTTGCTGAGACCTGAAATAGCGCTCGAAACACGTGCCTGGCCGCATAGGCTCAATCGCTCGCCGTCAGATCGTTCCAGTCTCAAACGCCGGTGCACGATGATCCAGAAAGGTCGAATATCAAGGCGGTAACCTGGAAGCTACTGCGCCGTGAAGGCTAAGCCTGGTTGAGGGCTAACAACACCGGCGTGCGCAGCGTGGATAGGCATTGGAGCGAGCGACCAATATGTCAACTCAGGGAAGATTCAAGCGCCTAGAACAGCGCTATATACGCGGAAGGAGACTATTTAAAGACGGCTTCAAGACTGAAGCTTCGAAGAAGCTTCATTATAAATCACTAATAGGCTTGGGTTTCAAGAGTCTTTTCCGTGGGCTGACAACTGGTTGTTCTGAAGGTGCTCTCTACACAAAAAAATAAACTTTTAAAACTGACCGAAACTTTTAAAACTGATCAGGCCCGCTAACTATGGCGATTCACTTCCGTGCATCCGTATTTTCGGGGCGGCGCAGCTAAACACTTTTAAAAATGGGTGAATATTTTAAAAGTGACCCCTAGGTTATGGCTTGCGTGAAGACCAACTATCCATCTAAAGCGCTAGTGGCGCCATCTCAAGAGATGGGCGCTTCAAGCTTGGGGCCGCACGGCTTGGTGCGCGCAGCCGTGCGGTCGGAATTTATTAGTCCCGATTAGATAAAAACTCTCAATATATAACTAAAGCGTCGTTAGTTGCCTGGCCATTATTGAGCCCTTGAAAAGTGGCACTTGCAAAGCCAGGCTTGCTGTGTATAACCTACATGCCATCGATCAAATGGTTAGGGCTAGGTGATGAGTGATTCATCCAGGCAGACGGACGCGCTCGCCTCGAAAAAACGGAAGGGTAAGTCCCCTACTTCCGATAACTCCCAGAATCGGAAGTCTGCAATCCAGCATTCAAAGAAGGATGGCGAGATGTTGAGCCCACATCCGCTGTTTAACACCTATAAAGAATTCATCAACCACGCTCGCGATGAGCCCGACCCAAGCCTTCCGCTGGTGATGAACTATCTGGCTAACTTTGATGCGCTGCTAAAACCCATAGACGGTTTCGAAGCCGTCAGTGGTTTTCTGCGTTCATACTCCAGCGTCGAGGCGACATTCGTTTCGTATCGCACCCATGCCGAGCGCCTGCTGCTTTGGGCATTGTTGATCAGAAAGAAGCCCCTCATGGAGCTTCGTCGCACAGACGCCGAAACTTTTTTGGAATTCTGCACGAATCCACCCACGGGCTGGCTTGGCCCCGTGACACGCAGCAGGTTTCTGATCCAGGCGTCAGACAAAGATTCAGGGCTGTGCCCAAATCCACGCTGGCGTCCATTCTCGGTGAAGACAGCGAATCGCACGCCTGATACCGCTGATCTTGACGGCCCGGGTGCCGGCGTTCCGTACCAGGCATCCCGAGGGAGTATTTCCCAGGTTTTCTCGGTTTGCAGCAGCTTGTACGAATACGGTCTCGATGAGGGCCTGACGTCGGCGAATCCCTTCAGAGCGATCAAACAGAAGTCGCGCTTCAAAGCGTCGCGCTCAATGGAGCAAACCGGACGCGCCCTCACGCCTCTTCAATGGGACTTCGTGCTGACCACCGCTGAAAAAATGGCAGCAACGGCTCCTGAGCGCTATGAGCGCACCCTGTTCATCGCCGCAACGTTGTTCTCGATGTACCTACGCGTTTCAGATGTCTGTGGTCGGGTGAATTGGCAGCCCACGATGGGCTCATTCAAGGCAGATCATGAAGGCAACTGGTGGTTCCACCTCATTGGTAAGGGTGACAAAGCCGCCAAGGTAGCGGTTAGGCCGGAATACATTGATCGGTACCTAAAGCGCTATCGGCGGTTCATGGGGCTGTCTGAACTGCCACTACCTAATGAACAGGCCCCTCTGATTGCGACCTTGAATGGTCGTCCAGGGTTATCCACTCGAATGGTTCATTCGATTATCCAGGAACTGTTCGACCGAGCCGTTGATGAGATGATACGCGAAGGTCGTCAGCCGGGCGAGATCGTGGCTCTGCAACTGGCCTCCACTCACTGGCTAAGGCATACGGCGGCGACACTTGATGCCCCCTGGCGAGACGCCAAGGACTTACAGATGGATCTACGTCACAACAACTTGGCCACTACGCAGGATATCTACTACAGCAGCTACGAGGACAAACGCTCGTACTCGCTTAGAAAATTGGGATTGAAAAATCGCGACTGAAGTTCAGAAATAACTGGTAGAAGAAAACATGGAATCAATATCCCGCCCTTGCTTCGAGACGCTACAAGAATTTGAACGGCTAGACCCAGACACATTTGATGGCGAGCTCCCTGTAGTTAAGGAGTATCTTAACCGATGCCCGGCTAGCAGTCTGCCGACAAAAAGCTACCTGCTGGTGAAGCAGTTTTTGATTGAACATGCCGAATCTACGCGCTATTCGAACTACCGAAGGTATATCGAGCGACTTTTGCTCTGGAGCATTTTGGAGGCAAAAAAACCTATAACCGATTTGAATGAAGGCGACCTTCAAGCATTTATGAGTTTCTGCACATCTCCCCCGGACTCTTGGGTGGCAGATAAGTCTTGTCGGCGATTTACACTTGGCAACCTGAGACAGGCAATAGGATTTAACCCCGCCTGGCGTCCGTTTAGCTTTGATCAGCCGCCTATTGGGGAAGACGGTATCCGCTTAACGTACATAGCTGGTAGAGGCGCGCTCGCTAAACAGTGGTCAGTGGTTGCGACTTTTTTTCTGCATCTGCACTACAGTGAACTTATAGCAGTCAACCCTGCGCGAAGGCTACACGCTGCCGGCTTCTACGCTTTAAGTCTTCCTATTCACACAGGTGCGAATATTTTCACTGATGAAGAGTTCGCGGTCTTGATGTTGACGCTCGGCGACATGGCGGATGAGGACATCCAAAATGAACGTACGCTACTCATGATGGCGTCAGTTTATTATCTTAGGATGCAGCCATCTGAGATCGACAGCTTAGGGAATAAACTAACGTTCAGTGCGCTGGGGCTCATGCGCGATGGAACTTACGATTTAGTGGAGGACAATTTCCCGGGCAATCGAGCATGGAAAATCCATCCAGAGTTCGTAGCTAAGTATGTGAATCGTTATCGTGAAAAACTCGGCCAAAAATCCCTTCCATTGGAGCGTGATCACACATTGTTGTTCGGGAAAATTCGTGGGAAAGGTTCGATAAGCTCAGCTCATGCGAGAGAGTTATTCCGGACTGTATGTCAGGTTGTCATTGATCGGCTTACCGAAAGTGGACATGAAGTCTCGCCTGACTCAGGGTTCCGTAAAGCGAGTCTGTTCTGGTTGCGAGAAACAGGTATGCACCACAGCGCAAGGACGATGGGGATGGATGACGTAATCAGGCTTGTGCGAAAATCAAACGCGGAAAGTGCCTACCGACGTTTCTTTGCATGGCGTGGTTAGAATTCAGCAGGTCGCCCTACTCTTTACGGGGGTTATTTGCAGTCAGATTTTTTAGCTCAACTAAATGACTATTTAGTTGAGTTATATCCAGCCTACCTCAATAAAGTCCAATATATCCCGCTCCTCTCATCATCACGCCACCCCTCGCACCTGCCTCAACCCCTTGAAAATAGGACATTTCCTAGCCATGCCTGAAAGCCTCTCAGGTACAGTCCCTGCCGCGGGATAAATGCAGTAAATCAAACCATTCAAAAAGGATACGAATGTCATGCGCGCTGTCATCATGCAAGGAAGTTATGGTGTCTTCCCTACCGAAAATCTGTCGCTCTCCATGCCCGCCATACAAACCTGTATCGGCCTGTATGGAGAAGACGCAACCGCTGGAAAGCTGGTGTGCGCTCACTTCGATACTGACAAGCAGTTAAAGCACAATATCAATCGGATGCTCACGGCAATCTATCGCGCCGACATGAGTTCCAGCCGCACTCGCATCAAGATATTCGGCGGCGATGGTCATTTGTCACGCTTGCGGTGCTCCACCCCGTCCACCTACATTGGTATGCAGATCATTGCTGTCTTGAAGGCAGCAGGGTTTAAGAGTATCGAATACACGCAGCACTATTCCGGGCTGATTCCGCGAACATTCAATTATGAATACCGCAGTGGGGTGAGTGTGGTGGTGCCGGTATTGTCTGCGGACAGTGCCCCTTTCCTGGGTATTCATCCGGACGTCCATCAACGTGCGTGGCAGCGTATTAAAAAAAGACCCGACCAATACACGCCTCAAGATGCCGAGATGCACAACGTTACTCAGTATTATCGTTAATCAGGTTGCCTACTGCCCTACCCCTTAAACGCTTGGCGCATATGCAAAAATGTGCGCCCCGCCGTTCACGGCCATCTGGTAAGTTTCCTTCCGGCTTGAATCAACGGATGGAGACGTCGCAATGCTCGCTGCCTATAAGGGAACCACCTCCATCAGCCTTGTGCGTGAAGCCCTTTATGGAGCGGCCCAGCGGGGGCTCTGTACTGCCCTCCCCCTGCAGCAGGCGTGTATCGACCCGCAATTGCTGACGTCCCCCAATGCGCGGGTGTCAGCTGCCGCTTTCTCAAGGCTATGGGTGGCGTTGTCCGACATGCTCGACGATGAGTTCTTTGCTATCGACAGCCATCCCTTGCGACGCGGCAGCTTTCGCTTGATGTGCCATGCAACCATGGGGTGTGAGACGCTGGAACAGGCGCTGCGGCGGATACTCGCGTTCCTGCGCCTGGGGCTGGACGATCTGTATGGCGAATTGCAGATAGAGGGGAATTCGGCGCAGATCATCATCCATGACCATGGCATCGAGCGCCGGCTGTTCAGCTACGGCACCTGGCTGATCCTCGTGCATGGCCTGTTGTGCTGGCTGGGTAACCGTCGTATTCCATTGCAGGCGTTGAGTTTTCGCACGCCGCGTCCCATTGATGACAGTGACTACCGGATGCGATTCTGCGAGCACATCGAGTTCGGTGCGCCGGTAACTGTCGCACGTTTTGATCCTTGTTTCTTGAAGCTCAAGGTCGTCCAGACCCACGAGAGCCTGGCGACCTTCCTCAGGGAGTCGCCGGCCAGCCTGCTGGTCAAGTACCGCAACGATGCCAGCTTGAGTGCCCAAGTCAGGCAGCGGCTACGCAACCACCGCCCGGAAGACTGGCCGGCGCTGGATGAAATCGCCAATCAACTGAGCATGTCCAGCTCCACCCTGCAGCGGCGCTTGCAGGCCGAAGGCGAGAGTTACCAGGGGCTCAAGGACAACCTCCGGCGCGACATGGCCATCAACTTTCTCGGGCAATCGGACCTGACGGTCTGCGAAGTCGCCGCGCAGGCAGGCTTTCAGGAAACCAGTGCCTTTCACCGCGCCTTCAAGAAGTGGACCGGGGTAAGCCCCGGCGCCTATCGCCGCACCAGCACCTCGGAACGCAGGGTTTCCTGACTTCGTTCCTGCCAGTGCCCATTTCGGTCAATCACAACGACGCCCCCGGGCATGTGACGTATTGGTAAACCCCCCTAGGATTCGCAGCAGGTTGCCCACTGGGCCCTGGCATCACGACTGTGCACTTCACAAACAAGAATAAGAGCGAAGGAAGACAGATATGCAATCAGTGAACGTCTACGCGTTGGCGGGAGATTCAAAGTTCAATCGTTTTCATGAGCGCATCCTGTTCTGGTGTGTGCTCATTCTGATCATCGACGGCTACGACCTCGCCGTGGTCGGTGCGGCGCTGCCGGCGATCATGCAGGACATGAATGTCGACCCCACCAGCGCCGGCATCATGGCGGGCTCGGCGCTGTTGGGCACCATGCTGGGTGCGATTTTCCTCGGTACGCTGGCCGACCGCATCGGCCGTCCACGCATGATCGCCATCTGCGTGGCGCTGTTCAGCATCTTCACCGCAGTGGCAGGCCTGACCGACGACCCGGTCAGCTTCAGCATCGCGCGCTTCATTGCAGGCCTGGGCATCGGTGGTGTACTGCCAGTGTGTACGGCGCAGATGGGTGAGTACTCGCCCCTCAAGTTGCGCACCCGCCTGATCACCCTGGTGTTCGCGGGCTATTCGGTAGGCGGCATCCTGGTGGCACTTACCGCCAAGCAACTGATCGAGAGCTATGGCTGGCAGTGGGTGTTCTACGTCGCCGGGCTGCCCGTGCTGCTGATTCCTTTCATTCTCAAAAGCATGCCGCAGTCGATCGGCTACCTGCTCCGGACCGGTCGCCAGGATGAGCTGCGCGAGGTCGTGCAGAAGCTCGAGCCGGGCCTGAACCTGGCAAGCACTACCGTGGTGACGGGCAACGTACCTGTGCAGAACACCCAGGAAACCCCGGTACGCGACCTGTTCAAGCAAGGCCGCGGCTTCAGCACCGTGATGATCTGGACCGCCTTCATGACTGGCCTGTTCATGGTCTATGCCCTCAACTCCTGGCTCACCAAGCTGATGGCAATGGCGGGCTTCAGTCTGGGCTCGGCATTGAACTTCGTCATCGTCTTCAACCTCGGCTCAATCGCCGGCGCCATGGTCGGGGGCTGGTTGAGCGACAAGTTCAACATCAAGTATGTACTGGTGTGCTTCTACATCATCGGTGCCATCGCCCTCACCCTCCTGGGCTTCACCCGCGATACCACACTGCTGTTCGCCGTGGTGTTCCTGGTCGGCGCCTCCACCCTCGGTACGCAGTTGCTGGCCTATGCCTACGCCGGTGACTTCTACCCCTCGGAAATCCGCTCCACCGGCGTCGGCTTCGCTTCCGGTGTGGGTCGCATCGGCGCCATTGTCGCCCCGGTGCTGATTGGCTGGCTGGTGTCGTTGGCCCTGCCGCTGCAGCAGAACTTCATGGCCATCAGCCTGGCCGGCCTGATCGGTGCCCTGGCGGTCACCCTGATCAACCAGTCCCGGGCGCAATCGACCCAAGAGAAAAAAGCCCTGGCGTTGTCGCGCTGAGTCCATCGCAAGCTGCCTGCAGGATCAGACATGAACCGACTATCGCCACCGCCAGCCGACGCAGCGCTTGTGCACCAGGCCGTTGACTGGGCAATCACCACGCGACGCAGCATCCGGGCATTTCTTCCCACCCAGGTGGCGCAGGCCGACATCGAGGCCATCCTCGATGTCGCCCGCTTCAGCGCGACCGGCGTGAACATGCAACCCTGGCAGGTTCACGTGGTGACCGGCGAGGTGAAGGCGCGGTTGTCCCGCGCCATTGCCGAACTCGACGATCACCCGGAGCACAGCGCCCACCTGCAGGACCCGTACGCGTACTACCCGCGCCAATGGCAAGCGCCCTACCTCGACCGCCGGCGGGCCGTGGGCTGGGCGCTCTACGGATTGCTGGGCATCGACAAGGGTGACAAGCAACGCATGCATCAACAGCACGGTCGCAACTACCGGTTCTTCGACGCCCCGGTGGGCCTGCTGTTCACTATCGACCGCAGCCTCGGCGAAGGCAGCCTGCTCGACTACGGCATGTTCTTGCAAAGTGTGATGGTCGCCGCGCGCGGCCGAGGCCTGCACACCTGCCCGCAGGCCTCCTTCCTCAAGTACCACGCCCTCATCGCGCAGCACTTGGGCATTGCGCCCGAGCAGATGCTGGTGTGTGGCATGAGCCTCGGCTACGCCGACCCTGCATTTGTCGAAAACACCTTGGTGACCGATCGGGAGCCGGTCAGTGCGTTTACAACGTTCCACTGTGATCACAACAACAAAAATAAAAGGTGCCTGTAATGTCGAAACACCCTGTGAAGCTGCTGCTCGCCACGGCTGTTGCCACGCAAACCCCTGTGGCACTGGCGGACTTTGTCCATGACGCAAAGGCAAGCCTTGAATTGCGCAACTTCTACTACAACCGCGACTTTCGCAACGACGATGCACGCCAGAACAAGCGCGATGAATGGGGCCAGGGCTTCATCCTCAACCTGCAATCGGGCTTTACCGAAGGGACGGTCGGTTTTGGTGTCGATGCCCTGGGCCTGCTGGGGGTGAAGCTCGACTCCAGTCCCGACCGCACCGGCTCAGGCCTGCTGGCCTATGACTCCGAGCGCAACGTCGAGGACGAATACAGCAAGATGACCGTGACCGCCAAGGCGCGCATGGGCAAAAGCGAGCTGCGTATCGGCGGCATCAACCCGGTCATGCCATTGCTCGCAAGCAACAACAGCCGCCTGCTGCCCCAGGTGTTTCGCGGCGGTAGCCTGGTGTCCAACGACCTGTCCGGGCTGACCTTCTCGGCGCTGCGCATCAGCAAGGTCAAGCAGCGCAACTCCACCGACTTCGAGTCCCTCACCGCCACGGCCTACGCGCCGGTGGAAGCGGACTACTACAACTACCTGGCCTTCGACTACAAAGCGCTGCCGACCCTGACCCTGAGCTATCACGTCGCCGAGCTTGAAGACCTGTACCGCAACAACTACGCCGGCCTGAAACTCAACCAACCCCTGTCGGTCGGTACCCTCATTACCGATATACGCCTGTTCGATGCCAACGAGACCGGTGACAAACGCCTGGGCGAAGTCGACAACCGGACCTTGAGCAGTTACCTGGCCTATAGCCTAAAGGGCCACACCTTGGGCGGCGGTTACCAGAAGGCCTGGGGCGATACCCCGTTTGCATTCGTCAACGGCACCGACACTTACCTGTTTGCCGAGTCCCTGGTCAGTACCTTCACCGCTGCCAATGAGCGCGTCTGGTTCGCCCGCTACGACTTCGACTTCGTCACGCTGGGTGTTCCCGGCCTGACCCTGGGGGTGAAATACGCCAAGGGCGAGGACGTCGATCCGACCATGGTCAACACCTCACAGGCCGCCGGTCTTCGCGCCACAGGGGAAGACGGCAAGGAGTGGGAGCGCATGACCGACATCACCTACGTGGTCCAGAGCGGCCCGGTCAAAGGGCTTTCGCTGCAATGGCGCAACTCCACCAACCGCTCCACCTATGCCGACAGCGCCAACGAAAACCGTTTGATCCTGCGGTACACGATCAGCTACTGAGCAGTCGCGGGGCACGCTGGGTGTACCGGCCTCATGGCCGGCATGCCAGCGCCCACCGCTTTCATGGGTCCCCCGCGAACACACCAGATCATCACCCCCCTTGCCTGCCCCGCCCCGACATGACAGCATTCGCAACCGCATCAGCTTCCCATTTAGATTTGTCTTCGCTCGAGGTCTTGTCGTGCCGGGCCAGCCCGTATCCCCTCTTTCCGAGCTTTATCAGCGCCATCACGGCTGGCTGGTCGGCTGGCTGCGCAAGAAGCTGGGTTGTCCCGACAATGCCGCCGACCTGACCCAGGACACCTTTGTCAAACTGCTGGGCCTTGAGCATCTGCCTGCACTCAAGGAGCCCCGGGCGTTTCTCCTGGTGGCGGCCAACCGCTTGTTGATCAATCAGTACCACCGGCGCCGGGTCGAGGATGAAACCTTGCGCAGCATGGCGGTGCTGATGGAACAAACCACCCAGCAAGGCCCGGAGCAGATCGTTGCGGTGCGCCAATTGCTGGGTAAAGTCCTGCTGTTGCTGCTTGAAGAGCTCGATGAAAAGCCCCGCACGGCCTTCCTCATGGCGCGGGTCGATGGCTGCGCCTACAGCGAAATCGCCCGCCACTTGCAGGTCTCGGAAAGCAGCGTGAAGCAGTACCTGGCCAAGGCGCTGGCGCACTTTCATGCGCGCCTGTTCGATGCCATGCCTGAAGGGTTTACGCATGACTGAGGCCCGGCCCCTGGACACCATTCGCGACCAGGCAGCCCAATGGCTGGTGTGCCTGGACGAGCGCCCGACGCCGGAAGACCTGGCGCAGTTTCGCACCTGGTGCGAGGCCGACAGTCGTCACGGGCAGGTTTACCAGCAGTTGCAGCAACTCTGGCAGGCCGTCTCGCCACCCACGCAAAGACGCTCACGGCCCATCGTGGCCATCGGCCTTGCCCTGGCGTTGCCGGTCGCCATTGCGGCGGTACAGTTCCTGCCGCTGGAGTTCGGAAACAGCCAACCCGCGCCCATTGCGGCGCCCGCCGCGCAGGCGGTGTTTCATGACCGTCCACTGCCCGAAGTGCTGGGCGAACTGGACCGCCACCGCCCCGGCTTGATCTGGAGCGACGCGGCCTCGTTGCAAGGCTTGCGCTTCACCGGCGTGCTGCCGCTGCAGGATACCGACGCCGCCTTGGCGTTGTTGCAGGCAACGCTGCCGATCCGCGTCGACGTCTACAGCCGCTACCTGGTGAACGTGCGGCCACGTTGAAAAAAAACATCCGAATCGACTGCCCGATTCTTTTGCAGCCCGGTCATTGAAGTAAATACAGTCGATTGCACAGGCTCTACCGATGACCACCACTGCTCAATTGTTTCGCCACAGCGCCCTGGCACTGGCCCTGGCCTGCGCCGCACCGGCCTTTGCCGATAGCGTCCAGACCACCTACCACTTCGAGCTGGCCAGCCAATCGCTGGCCAGCGCCCTGACCGCACTGGCCACCCGCACCGGGCTTGCCATCGGTGTTGATGCCACGTTGCTGCGCGGCAAATCGGCGCCTGCATTGCAGGGTGACTACAGCGCCGGGCGTGCGCTCGATGCCTTGCTCCAGGGCAGCGGTCTGCAGTGGCGCCTGAGCGGGCCAAACAGCATCGTTGTGCAACCGGCACCCGTAGTCGATCTGGGCAGCGCCCCGATGGCGCTGTCTGAAACCCTGGTCACTGCCTCGCGCAGCGAAGCCAGCATCGCCTCGATCCCGGGCACGGTGCAGGTGATACAGGCGCCGCAGATTGCCCAGCAGTCTGCCGCCGGGCGCAAGGTCGCCGATATTCTGGGCACCCTGGTACCGGGCCTGGCCCCCTCCTCCGGGACCATGAGCAACTACGGCCAGACCCTGCGCGGGCGCTCCGTGCTGGTGTTGATCGACGGCGTCTCGCAAAACGCCAGCCGCGATGTGTCGCGCCAACTCAACAGCGTCGCGCCTTCGAGCATCGAGCGCATCGAGGTGGTATCGGGGGCTAGCAGCCTGTATGGCGCCGGAGCCTCGGGGGGCATCATCAACATCATCACCAAGCGCAACGATGGCCAGGCGCTGGCGTTCAGCAGCCGCGCGGGCATCAGCAGCGCCGACAATTTCAACCACAAGGGCTTCGCCTACGAAGGCTTCCAGAGTGTGACCGGCCGCCAGGATGCACTGGACTGGTACCTCTCGGCAGACCTCGTACAGCGTAACGACCAGTTCGACGGCAATGGCAAGCGCATCCCCCAGGAGGCCTTCCAGGGCAGCAACATGGACACCGAGAGCCATGACCTGCATGCCAAGTTCGGCTACGACCTCAACGACCAGCGCCGCATGACCCTCGCCCTGCAGGAGTACGAAGACAAGCAGGACACCGGCTATGTGGCCGGCACCCGCAATGGTGAGTCGGTGGCGATCAAAGGCCTGCAACTGAGCGACCAGCCCTTCACCCACAACCAGGCGGTGAACTTCAACTACAGCGACAACGACTTGTTCGGCCAGGAACTGCTGCTGGAGAGCTACTGGCGCAAGCAGCAGGCGCGGTTTTTCCCGTACAACTGGGGTAGCAATGCCGGGGTGGTCGCCTCCGAGAGCGAAGCGCGGGTGTATGGCCTGCGCGCTGCCGTGCAAAGCAGCCTGCCAAGCATCGGCAGCGCCAGCGGCAGCCTGGTCTGGGGGGCGGACTTCGAGAACGAACAGGTCAGCCAGGACGGTGATCGCTACAGCGTCGATGGCCTGGTCTACACCCCCACCGGCCAGACCTATGCGTTCGGTCCGGACATCGAAACCAACACCACCGCGCTGTTCGCTCAATCAACCTGGGAAGTCGGCGACTGGACCTTGCGCGGCGGTGCCCGGCACGAGTGGATTCATAGCGATGTGGACGATAGCGTAGCGTTCGGCGGCATCTGGCAGGCGGGTGTTTCCGAGGTGTTGCCCGGTGGCACCCTGAAGTACGAAGACACCCTCTACAACCTGGGTGCGGTGTACCACCTGAGCACGACCCAGGATGTGTTCGTCAATTTCAGCCAGGGCTTCTCGCTGCCCGACATCCAGCGATTCCTGCGCGATGTACGCGGCAGCTACGACATTCAGGACCTCAATGCCCAGGCCATCAAAGTCGACAGCTATGAGGTGGGCTGGCGCGGTGACTGGGAGGCGTTGCAGGCCAACGTCACCGTGTTCGAGAACCGCTCGGACATCACCCAGTACTACGATTCGGTCACCCGTGCCCAGCGCCTGATCGACCAGAAGGAGCGCGTGCGCGGGGTCGAGACCAGCCTGACCTACCACCTGGACAGCGCCTGGTCGCTGGGCGGCACCTACGCCTGGACCAAGGGCCAGACCCATCAGAACGGCGAATGGCTGGATCTGCCAGCCACGCGTATCTCGCCGGCCAAGACCACCGCCTTCGTCGCCTTTGATAACGATGACTACAACTTGCGCCTGCAAGCCATGCGCCTTGAAAGCTATGACGACGGCTTCAACGATGGCAATGGCCGCAAGATCGAAGGCTACACCACCGTCGACCTGCTGGCGGGAGTGGCGCTGCCGGTCGGCAAGCTGGAAATGGGGGTCTACAACCTCAGTGATCGCAACTACCAGACGCTCTACATGCAGGCCAACGCCGCAGCGCCCTACCCCCATGCCGAAGGACGTCGCCTGGCACTGAGCTACGCCGTGGACTGGTGATTCAACCCTGCAAAGCAAAGCGTTCCGGGGGGGGCTGCCCGTGCAACACCCCTCTGAACACATCTCCTTTGTCGAGCTCAATATTTCTTCCACGCCCCCACGCCAGTCGGCAGCCTTTTGATCCACAGCGCCATGATGACCAGTGCGGCCAACGGCAAGCCATGGAACACGACAATCACCTGGGCCGGGGGCCACGCCACATAGAACGGTCCTACAAGGAGCATCCCCACGCCGAAGCCGGCCATCTGGATCAGGGTCAGCAGACTGAACAGTGGCAGGCGCAGGCTATCGGGCTCACTCTGCGCCCGGGAGACCAGGGCCACCTCGGACAGACCATCCCCCAGGCCCGCCCACACGACCAACACCAGTGCCAGCCACAACTCGGTTTGTTGAAAGGTCAGAATGAAGCCGCTGGACATCAGCGCCACACCAAGCATGAACACGCGTTCCATGCGGTGCGTGCCACCCCGGTTCAATACCGCACTGGCCAGGCGTGCACCGACGAACTTGCCACAGGCCCACACCGCCAGTAAGTAACCCATCACCGTTTTCGCCGTGTCCGGAGAAATGTACTGGGACAGCACGGGCCACCCGACGTTATGGGCGGCGCTACCCAGGGTGTCGAGCATGCTGACCAGCAACATGGCCGCCAGCACCGGCGCGCCGCGCAGTCCTGTTCTCAGTTCGTGCCACTCGGCAGCCAGGCCCCGATGCGCAGCAACGGCGACCGAGTACAACCCGCGCAACGGCAAGATCAAGCCGGCGGCCAGCACGTAGGTGGCAATGTTGGCGGTGAACACCCCTTCAAACCCCGCCGTTGCGATCAGCACCCCCGACAGCAAGCTGCCGAACACCGCGCCGGTGGCGGCGGCAGAGGTAATCCACGCATTGGTGCTCACCCGCTGCTCAAGCGCGACCCAGGTGGGTAACTGGCTGTTGATACCAATGGCAAACAGCGAATTGCACAGGCCAATCCCAAAGGCGATGAAGGGCAGGATGCTGAGCTGATGCGCCGGTATCAGCACCAGCAGCGGCGTCAACAACAGCGCCCTGGCCAGGTCCAGGCCGGCCAGGGCGCCACGCCCGGCAAAGCGCCGGAAAAACGCAATGCCGAACAGGCTGGCGACAATCCCGCCAGTGACTCGACACGCCAGGAAGAGACTGACGAACACTACGCTTTCGCTGAGCCAGTAGACATAGGTGGACAGCGCCACCATGTTGAGGAACGCGCCAAAATCCGAAATCCCCCTGGCGATGATGATCAGGCGCGCGTTGCGGGTCGAGCGGGCCAACGGCGAATCGCGGCTCATGAACGCTGTGCCTCTGCGTCAGGTGCCACGCTGCGCAGGCCCACCAGCAACACATCGCGCCAGGCGGGTGCCGTATCGTCCAGCGGGCGAACATTACTGCCGCGGTGGTAGATCTCGCGGTCGTTCATCACCAGGGTTTCGAGGAACTGCCCCATCGCCAGGTTCCATACCCGACTGTGTTCGGTTTCACTGGCAAACACCTCCGAAACCACCGGCACCGTATTGTGCTCGCCAATGAAATGCGCAAATACCCAGTCCAGGCCATCCTGATGAATCCCCGAGGTGGTCGGGCTGCTGGACTGGGCATCTGCCCTGACCCGGAACAGGTGGATATCAATCGTATAAGCCTGCCTGCCCAGATGCGGGCCAATCACCGCAAGGTCCGTGGCCAGCAGCCGGTGCAGCAGCGGATGCGAGAGAAAGCCCTCCTCGCAATAGCTCAAGTGATTCACACCCTGGCGATAGGTGATGGCATAGGTGACGGCTGACTCGAACGCGGCATTCCTGTCGAGTTGCAGCTGCCGTGAAGGCAACAGTCGATAGCGCAGGATACGGCGTTCGCGGTGGGTGTACGCCTTGAACGCCTCGTCCCGCACCAGGTTTGACCAATACGCGCGAAAGCTGTCCTCTTCACCGGGCTCGATCGGCACCAGCGCCCGAAAATCCCGGATGTGGCAATAGTGATGCTCGCGCAAATGCGCCGAAATCTGTTGGACGTCCATCGCGCTATCCTGCCGCCGGGTTATCGAGGATGACGCGCAGGTTTTGCCTGATTGCATCATGCAGGGAATGGGCGTGTGCGGCATCGTCGACCTTGGCCCAGCACTTGAGCAAGTAGTGCTCTTCGATATCCGCGTCGATGTAGCTGCCGGCGTTCTGCTGGGCATACTCCAGCACACAGGCGTGCTGATCCAGGAAGTCCAGGCCTTCAATACCCTTGAAATGGCCGCTGTGTTGCGGAAAGAGCGCCAGCATCGAGTAGCGTTGTTGCGCTGCGGCGACCTTCTGCGCTGCGCCAACGAGCTGCACGTCTATCCCCGCTTCGCCCAGCAATACCGAGATGTACAGCTGGTAGGGATCGATGGCGGCCAGGTCACGAAACGCCGCATTGACGTAGAGCCCGCCCATGCGCGGGTTGATCTCGATGGCCACAGGGCCTTCGGCGCTCATGCGGAACTCGAAATGCACCACCGCGTTGGTCAGGCCAACCGCGCGCAGGCAATCCACGGCGTACTGGCGGATCTGCTTGCACTGCTGCTCGGTAAAGGACGCCGGCGGCGAAATCAGCAGGTTTTCAAGGACCGTGCCACGGCGCTCTGTGAGGATCAGTTTTTCGTTGATCAGCAGCGCATGGACCTGCCGGCCGACAACCACACACTCGACACTCCCTTCAATGCCCGGGATATATCCCTCCAGCAGCATGCTGCAGCCTGGAACGTTCGCGTGCCCGTCCGCCAGGGTGTGTGCAACGCCATAGAAGTCCGCGTGGACGGCCGCGCCGTGATCGCGGCGAAAATGCGCATAATGGCCGCGCAATTCTTCCCAGTTGCAACACTTCTTGATAAACGCGGAAGCACCGCCAAAGGGCGGCTTGGCAATCAGCGGATATCCCACCCGCTCAGCCCCCGCCTTGAGGGCCTGTTCGTCATTGCACAGCGCGAAGGGCACGGAGCGAAGCCCTTGTTTGTCCAGCACACGGCGCATCAGGAACTTGTTGTTGCAGGCGGCAATGGCCTCGGGGCAGGTGTGAACCAGGCCGAGCCGCTGACAGGCCCGCGCCACAATCCCCCCCACGTCCCCGTGAGTCGACGAATGTCCGGCCTGGCAGAAAATCGCCCGCAGGGTGTACTCCCCCTCAAGTCGGCCAACCAGGCCCAGGAGGGCGAGTTCGCTCAACGACTCGAGCAGGAACACCTCGTCACTATCATCCCAGAGTCGTTGCAGGTGATGACGCCCCGCCACCGCTGCCGTCAAACACACCAAGTCCTGTTCGCGGGCCGCTGCAAAGTGCGGTTCACGGTAGCGATAGCGAACATGGGGACTGTCATCGACATCAATAAAAAGAATGGCATCCTGCTTCATGATCAAAACGTCCTGTTTCGGTAATTAAGTAAGTTTAGGCGTCCTGCCAACTGCACCAGTGGCCTTGCCAGTTCCGGAAACGGTAATGGCGCTGTCCATCGCGAACTTCAAAGTGCGGCAAGTCCTGAGGCTTGTCAAAATCCAGCAAGGGCACGGTGAACTTGCCCTGGGCGTGGGGTAGAACATATTCGGGCATGGCGATGTTGGACACACGTCGTTTAAGCCGATCCATGATGGCGATGGCCTGACTGATCGATGCCTTGTATTGCGACGCACCCGGCGAGAACGGCATGAAGTGGTACAGGTAATAGGGTTTTACACCCAGGCGATAAAGGTCAATAAACAGTGTGTGCAAAGTCTCCTCATCGTCATTCACGCCGCGCAACAACGGCATGTTGGAAAACACAATCGGTACCACACGCTGAATACGTTTGACCGCCGCGGTAAACTCAGCGCTCAGTTCAAGTGGATGGCAGACATGAACACCAAAGGCGTTGACCTTGTACTTCTCCAACATGGCCACCAATTCATCGGTGATGCGAAACGGGTTGAAGCTCAAGGCGCGCGAATGAATGCGAATCAGCAGGTCGTCGCTGACGCCGCGCAAGGCCGCCAGGTTCTCTTCCAGCCTGCGGTCAGCCAGCATCAGGGGGTCGCCGCCGCTGAGAATCACCTCTTCAATGGCCGGGTTATTGCGCACGTACTCCACCGATGCCAGGAATGAGCGGGTGTTGGCATTGGCTTTTCCGGTATCGACCTGCAAGGTACGCAGGGCCTCGAAACAGAACTGGCAATAGGCATTGCAGGTATTGGTCATGCGCAGGATGACGCGGTTGTCGTACTTGTGCTGGCAAATAGGCGTCTTCATCTCATGGTGCAATTCCCAATTCTCGGAAGTGCCGTCGTAGTCACCCGCTACGGCTTCACTCCAGTAGGGCACCACCTGCTGCCACAGTGGATGCTCCGTCACCGGGCCGTTATCGAGCGAACGCATGATGAGATCAATGTAGTACGGCGTGATTTGCATCTTGCGCGTTTGCAAGTTGCGCTCAATATGCACCGAGATTTCTTTGCTCCAACCACCGCAGGCCGCGTTAAGTGCAGGTTCGTCGCGTACAGCGTTCTTCTGTTGCCAGCGCCAGTCATTCCATTGACCGGCGCCCTTAATGCTCTGTTTATAAATCGGCATATTGCATGCGCCTCCTTGTGCGAAAGACACTGAGGCTAGTAAAAATATTTCTCAACGCAGGTAAGCAATTATTTCTGAATGCTACTTTGGCGAGTCACTAAGGCAGTTCAATAAACCAGGAATAAATGCATCCAAGGCCAAGTTGGTTTCAACATTATGTGTAGCCAGAACTACAGCCGCTACCCGGCCACTACATAGACAATGATCGGTCCGCACACCGCCAGCAGAACGTTGGAAATCGCATAGCAGACAGTGAAACCGATAACCGGCGTATTGCTGCCGGACTGCTCGATGATCTTGTTCATCGACGCCGCTTCGGTCTGTGCACCGGCCAAGGCGCCAAACAGGATCATCGGGTGCAGGCGCAGCACGTAGCGGCCAAAGTACAGCGCCACCAACGGCGGCACGATGGTCACCACGGCACCTGACAACAGCAGCGCCATGCCCTGCTCCTTCATGGCCGCTATGGCGGCCGGGCCGGCCAACAGCCCCACCACTGCACCGAAGGCGGTCAGGCCGAACTCGGAGAACGCCCACTGTGCCGCCGGCGGCAAGGCGCCGATTTCCGGATGGCGCGAGTTGTACCAGCCAATGACCAGCGCTGCGACCAACACCCCGCCGCCGATCCCCAGCTCCACCGGAATCATGCCGATATGGGTCGACAACAGCCCCAGCAACGAACCCATAACCATGCCCAGGCCGTGCATGGCGATGTCGCTCTTGTAGCTGCTCTCCCTGATTCGTCCCAGTCGCTCGGCCAGGGCTTCGACACTGGCGGTGCGCCCTGTCAGGGTAATCACATCGCCACGGCGCAGTACGGTGTTGGGCAACAGCGGCAGTTCATAGCCTTGGCGGGTGACTGTGTTAACAAAGCAGCCCAAACCCTGGACGTTGCCCAGTTGTGCCTTGGCCTGGTGAATGGTCTTGCCGTGGAATTGCGCCGCGGTCAGCACGATGTCGACCTGGCGGGTGGGAAACGACAACGACTCGGGATGGTCGATCTCAGGCCCCATCCACAACGCCAGCGTACCGACCGCTTCGCGCAGGGCATACACACCAACGATGTCCCCGGCGAGCAAGGTCAGTTGTGGATCGCGGTCGATGACCTGGCCGGCACGTACGATCCGCTCCACCGTCAACGACGGGTGCCGGGCCTCGATATCGGCGATGCGCACGCCATCGGCTTCACCCCCTGCGACCACCCGGTGGGCACGTACCACGATGCGGGTATAGGGCACCGTGATTGCGTCTTCGTCATTGGCGATGCCCAGCGCCAGTTCCAGTTCCCGCGCCGAAGCCTTGAGGTCGACCCCGAGCAGTTTCGGCGCCACCGTGCCGACGAACACGATCAGGCCGATGGTGCCGAACAGGTAGGTGATGGCATAGGCAATGGCCATGTGGCTATTGAGCTGAGCCTTGGCCGCGCTGTCGATGGCCAGTTGATTGATGGCGCTGGTGGCCGTGCCCATGATCGCCGTGTCGGTCAGTGCGCCAGCGCCGAGCCCTGCGGTAAAGCCTGCATCAAAGCCATACAGGGTGGCCATCAGCAGAATGCAGCCCAGGGCTGTCGCACAGAGCATGACCGATACCAGCACCAGCTTGAGGGTCCCGCGATTGAGGCTGCCGAAAAACTCCGGGCCGCTCTTGAAGCCCACGGCGTAGATGAACAGTACAAAAAACACCGTCTTGAGCCCGCTGGGCACCTCCAGGCCAATCTGGCCGATCAGCAGCCCCATCAACAGCGCCCCCGCCACCGAACCCAAGTGAAAGCTCCCCAGGTGAATCCGACCGATGAAGACGCCCAGGGCAATGGCCAGGAACACCGCGATCTCCGGTGTCGACCGCAAGGCGTGCAAGAGAAAATCGAACATGGCGCAGGCTTCCTGTCAGGAGCTGTCAGCAGCCTAGTTCACGGGGTTGTGCTTGTCAGATTTCCACCTTCGGTGGCTGTTGCGCCCGCCGAAAGGCGAGCGCAAAACCACCGCCACGCCTGCGGCGTGCAACGGACGCCCCCGTTACAGGGGGTTCAGCGGGCCGCCCAGGCGTTGAAGCGTTGCTCCAGCTCCTCGCCATGGTCTACCCAGAACGCGGCATCCACTGCCCTCGCCCCGGCAAGGTTGGCCTCGGCCGTGGGCAGTTGTTGCTGCACGGCGGTCGGCAGCAGGGCCAGGGCCTCGCGGTGCACCGGCCCGTAGGGGATTTCTTCAGAGAACACTTTCTGGGTCTGCGGCTGGCTGGCGAAGGCAATGAAGTCTTCTGCCAGCGCCTTGTTCGGCGTGCCCTTGACCACGGCCCAGTACTCGGGGTCGTAGAGGCTTTGCGGCCAGACGATGCTCAGTTTCATGCCCTCTTTTTGCGCCGAGGCAATACGCCCGTTGTAGGCGGCGCTCATCACCACATCGCCGGCAATCAGCCATTGCGCCGGTTGCGCGCCGGCTTCCCACCACTGGATGTTGCCCTTGATCTGGTCAAGCTTGGCGAACGCACGGCTCACACCTTCGGGGGTGGCGAGTACCTGGTACAGCTCGGCGGGCTTGACCCCGTCAGCCAGCAAGGCGATCTCCAGGGTGTACTTGGCGCCCTTGCGCAAGCCGCGCTTGCCGGGAAACTCGGCCACGTTCCAGAAGTCGGCCCAGGAGTTCGGGGCCTTGGCGAGCTTGTCGTGGTCATAGGCCATGACCATCGACCAGACGTAAGTGGCGACCCCGCACTCACTCAAGGTGCCCGGCACGAACCGCGCCGGGTCGCCGAAGCGTGCCGGGTCCAGGCGCTCGAACAGGCCTTCGTCACAGCCACGCAGCAGCTCCGGGCTTTCGACTTCGACCACGTCCCAGCTGGTATGGCCGACATCGACCATGGCTTTGATCTTCGACAGCTCACCGTTGTACTCGCCGGCGACGATGCGTCCTGCGCCGCTGGCGTTGAAGGGTTGAAAGTAGGCCTTGTCCTGGGCCTGCTTGGTGGCACCGCCAAAGGAGATGACGGTGAGGCTCTGGGGCGTCGCCAAGGCGGCGGTGCTGATCAGGGCCAGGGCGAACGGAACACAGCAACGCAAGGATCTGGACATGGAGCGGTTCCTCGAAACGACCGGCACGCCCGCGCGCACCGGCCACAGGGGGTTAAAGGCGACCGTATTCGCGGGCGGTGCGATCTACTGCAAGGCGGGTCTTGTCGACCAGTTCGTCGATGTCGGCATGGCTGGCCACCAGGGCCGGCGCCATGATCATCCGGCCCAGGGTCGAGCGGATGATCAGGCCCTCTTCAAAGCCAATGGTGCGGCAACGCCAGGCCATGTCGTTCTCGTTGGCAAAGCGCTTGCGGCTGGCCTTGTCTTCGGCAAATTGCAGCGCTGCCACCAGGCCCGTGCCCTGCACTTCGCCAATCAGCGGGTGATTGCCGAACACTTCGCGCAGGCAGCGCTGCAGATAAGGGCCGGTCTCCTGCTTCACCTGGGTGACGATGCCTTCGTCGCGCAGCGCCTTGAGGTTGGCGATGGCCACCGCAGCGGCCACCGGGTGCCCGGAGTAGGTCAGGCCATGGGCAAACACCCCGCCCTGCTCCACCAGCGCCTGGGCCATGCGCTTGGACAGGATCAACCCGCCCATGGGGATGTAGCCGCTGGTCAGGCCCTTGGCGATCGACAGGGTGTCGGGCTCGAAACCAAAGTGCTGGTGGGCGAACCACTCGCCGGTGCGGCCAAAGCCACCAATGACCTCATCGGCGCACAGCAGGACATCGTACTGGCGGCAGATGCGCTGGATTTGTGGCCAGTAGCTTTCCGGCGGGAAGATCATGCCGCCCGCGCCCTGGAACGGCTCGGCCACAAAGGCGGCGACGTTTTCGGCGCCCAGCTCGAGGATTTTCTCCTCCAGCTGGCGCGCCGCACGCAGGCCGAACTCGGCCGGGGTCAGATCACCGTCGTGAGCGAACCAGTAGGGTTCGTCGATGTGCGCAACGTCCGGGATTACCCCGCCCATGTCGTGCATGAACTTCATCCCGCCCAGGGCCGTGGCGCCCAACGTCGAGCCGTGGTAGCCGTTCCAGCGCCCGATCATGATCTTCTTCTGCGGCTTGCCGACGATCTGCCAGTAACGACGCACGGTACGGATCAGCACCTCGTTGGCCTCGGAGCCGGAGTTGGTGTAGATGGCGTGGCTGTAGTGGCTTGGCAGCAGGCTGAACAGCAGCTCCGACAGCTCCACCACCGCCGGGTGGGTGGTGTGGAAGAACATGTTGTAGTACGGCAACTGCTCCAGCTGCTTGCTGGCCGCGGCAGCCAGGTCCTTGCGACCGTAGCCGAGGTTGGTACACCACAGGCCCGACATGCCGTCCAGGTAGCGCTTGCCGTCGTTGTCCCACAGGGCCAGGCCCTCACCGCGCACGATCACCCGCGGGCCTTCCTCGTTCAGGGCCTTCTGGTCGAGAAACGCGTGAATGTGGTGCGCGGCATCTGCGGCCTGGTAATCGCCGGTGCTGCGGTCGGGTTTCACTTGAGCGGTCATTGCGAGTCTCCTTGCGGGTTTTTATCGTTGGCGGTGCTCAATGCACATTCCAGGGGTTCAGGCTTGAACAGCGGCTTGCCCATCACACACTTGATCCACAGCACGGCGATGATCGACACCACCAGCAGCACCAGGCCTGCGTAGGCAAAAATCGAGAAGGTCATTTCCGGGCTCGGCGAGACATGCCAGATCGCAAAGAGCATGCCGGCGATCCCGACCACTTGAGGCAGTGGGTAGAACGGGGTGCGAAACGGCCGGGCGACCTTTGGGTAGCGTCGGCGCAGGGCGATCACGTTGACGTGGGTGATGATGTAGGCCAGCAGCCAGGCCAGTGCCGCCGCCAGCAGCAGCTGGTTGATGGCATCGGGATGGTCGTGCATCAGCAGCAGCGGCAGGCCAGTGATCGCCGAGACGAACAGCACTGCGACCCAGGGCGCGCCGGTACGCTTGCTCTCGCGCTTGAGCACCCCGAATGCCTGGCCGTTGCGGGCCATGCCCAGGAGCATGCGCGGGATGGCCGCCAGGGAACTGTTCAGGGTGCTGCACGTGGCGGTGACCGCCGCGGTAACCAGGAACACCTTGCCGGCCTCGCCGAACACCGTGGTGGCGAACAGATAATGCGGCAGCACACTGCTGGCCAGCTCCGCCTGGGGCACGGTGAGCAAGGCACCCAGGCAGTACAGGGCGATGATCACGAAGATCACGGTCAGGCCGATCATCATCGAGGCCGGAATATTGCGCTGCGGACGACGGGTTTCCTCAACCAGCGGGCAGACGAACTCGGCACCGACAAAGCCCCACACCGCCATGGCCGTCAGCGCAATCACCCCCAGGCCCAGCGGGTTCCAGCTGCTGCCCTCGAACAGGCTGGCATTGGGCGAGACGATATCGCTGTTCATCGCGCTCAGGCCCATCACCAGCAACACCACTACCATGACCACCGCCAGCACGGTCTGCAGCCTGGCGAAGATGTCGATGTTGAACAGATTGAGCACGGTGAACAGCACCAGCACGCCCAGGGCCACGGTCAGTGGCGGCATGGAGTGCGGGTAGACCTTGTCGATGATGAACTCCATCAGCAGCAGCTCGGCCGACAGCGCGAACATTGCCACCACCACGTAGCCGGAGAAGGTCGCAAGGATCGCCGGAAACTGACCGATCGCCACTTCCGTGTAGCTGCTCAGGCTGCCGGCCCGGGGAATCATCAGCGCAAGTTCGGAGAACGAGCAGGCATAGCTCAGGGCCAACAGCCAGGCCAGGGCCAGCGGCACGATAAAGCCGGGGCCGGCGATACCGACGCCTTGCAGCATCAGCACCATGACCCCTTGGGACACGACCAGGCCGATGGCCACGGCCAACAAGGCGGTCAGGCCGAGTTTCTTGCGGGTTGCAGGTGGCGCCAGGGCGCCGGTGGACACGCTTGCATTGCTGTTCATGGGGTGCTCCATTGTTGTATTTGTTGGAACTGGAGGCATCGCGGGGCACGCCCGCTTCTACCCGCGTAATTGAATCCAGGTGGTCTTCAACTGCGTGTATTTGTCGAACGAGTGCAGTGACAGGTCGCGACCAAAGCCCGATTGCTTGCCACCGCCGAACGGCACGGTCACATCCAGGGCATCGACGGTGTTCACCGACACCGTGCCGGCGTTGAGGCGGCGGGCGACGCGGTGGGCGCGGTTGAGGTCATCGCTCCAGACCGAGGCAGCCAGGCCATAGATGTGGTCATTGGCGATGGCCACGGCCTCGTCCTCATCGTCGAACGCCGTCACAGCCAGTACGGGGCCGAACACTTCTTCGCGGGCCAGGGTCATGTCGGCGGTGACGCCGGTGAAGATCGTGGGTTCGATGAAATTGCCCGAGCCATCGAAGCTCAGCTGGCGCCCGCCACAGGCCAGTTGCGCGCCTTCGGCCCGGGCCTGTTCGATGTACTGCATGATCCGCTGCGCCTGACGCGTATCGACAATCGCCCCTGCCCTGCTCGCCGGGTTCAGCGGGTTGCCGGGGGCCCACTGGCGCGCCTTGTCGATCAGACGCTCGACGAATGCGTCATGGATCGAGCGCTGCACCAGCAGGCGCGAGTTGGCCGAGCAGACCTCGCCCTGGTTGAAGAAGATGCCGAAGGCGGCTTTCTCGGCGGCCAGGTCCAGGTCCTGGCAATCGGCGAACACCAGGTTCGGGCTCTTGCCGCCGCATTCGAGCCACACCTGCTTGAGGTTCGACTGCGCGGCGTACTGCATGAAGTACTTGCCCACTTCGGTGGAGCCGGTGAACACCAGGGCATCGACGTCCATGTGCAGCCCCAGTGCGCGTCCGGCCACTTCGCCCAGGCCCGGCACCACGTTGAGCACACCCGCCGGAATGCCTGCCTCAAGCGCAAGCTCCGCCAGGCGCAGGGCCGAGAACGGCGATTGCTCGGCGGGCTTGAGCACTACGCTGTTGCCTGCGGCCAGGGCCGGGGCCAGTTTCCAGGCCGCCATGTCCAACGGAAAGTTCCACGGCACCACCGCGCCGATCACCCCCAGCGGCACGCGGGTGATGGTGGCCAGCGCGTTGCTGGCGGTCGGCGCGACCTGATCGTAGAGCTTGTCCAGGCTTTCGCCGTACCAGGCGAACACATGGGCGGCGCCCGGTACGTCGATGTTCCAGGCGTCCATCACCGGTTTGCCCATGCTCAGGGAATCGAGCAACGCCAACTCATCGCGGTGTTCAAGCATCAGCTGCGACAGGCGCAACAGAATCGCCTTGCGCTCCCCCGGTGCCATGCGCGCCCAGGGGCCTTGCTCGAACGCACGGCGGGCGCTGCGCACGGCGTGGTCGATGTCGGCTTCACCACTGGCAACCACCTTGGCCAGCAGGCGATTGTTGGCCGGGTTGATCACCTCGAGGCGCGCACCATTCTGTGCCGCATAGGGTTCGCCTTCGATAAAGGCGCTGTCGATCAGCCGTAGTCCTGCTGCCAGGGTGGTCCAGTCATTGAAATCGTTCACCGCAGACTCCTTGTTGTTATCCGCTGTTGGAGAATCAGGGGGTAGATAGGTAAGCGGCCAGCCGGTCCATCAGGCGGTCACAGGCCGCCATCTGTTCGACGCTGACAAATTCGTCGGGCTTGTGGCCCTGCTCCATGCTGCCGGGGCCGCAGACCACCGCCGGGATGCCGGCCTGAGCAAACAGGCCGCCCTCGGTGCCAAATGCCACGGTGGTGAAGTCGTCGCTACCGCATAGCTGCGCAACCAGCCGGGCGGCAGCGCTTTCAGGCGCGGTGGCCAGGCCCGGGTAGGCCGAAATCGGTTCAAAGCGAATGGCCGTATCGGCCTTGACCGCCTGCATGGCGGGCAGCAGTTGCTGGTGGGCGTAGGTGTGCAGTTCGTCGATTACCGCTTGCGGCTCGAAGGCCGGCAACGCACGGACCTCGAAGTCGAAACGGCAATCGGCCGGCACAATGTTCAGCGCCGTACCGCCCTGGATCACCCCGACCTGCACGGTCGAGAACGCCGGATCAAAGCGCGGGTCGTGATGCTCGGGGGCAGCCAGGCGCTGGCCGATCTCGCCCAGGCGGCCGATCAGCCGTGCCGCCTGTTCGATGGCATTGACGCCATAGGGCGCGTAGGCCGAATGGCACGGCGCACCGTGCACATGGCAACGCATGGCCAGCTTGCCCTTGTGGCCGAGCACCGGCTTGAGTTCGGTGGGCTCGCCGATCAGGCACAGCGCAGGCGTGGCGATGCGCTGGGGCAGCACCGCCAGCAGGCTGCGCACGCCCAGGCAACCGACCTCCTCGTCATAGGAGAACGCCAGGTGCACCGGGCGGCGCAGGTCGCTGTCCAGGAACAGCGGCACGGCGGCCAGCACCGAGGCCAGGTAGCCCTTCATGTCGGCGGCGCCGCGTCCGTACAGCTTGCCGTCACGCTCGGTCAGGCTGAACGGCTCGACCGTCCAGGCCTGGCCGTCCACCGGAACCACGTCGGTGTGCCCCGACAGCACCACGCCGCCCTCTATATCCGGGCCGATACTGGCGAGCAGGTTGGCCTTGCTGCGCTCGGCGTTGTAGATCAGCTCGCAGCTAACGCCCAGGTCGTGCAGGTAGTCGCGCACGAACTCGATCAGCGCGAGGTTGGAGTCGCGGCTGACCGTGGCAAAGCCGATCAGCCTGGCCAGCACGGCGCGACTGCGCAGCTCACTCATCGCCCGGCACTCCGTAGCTGGGCGCCAGGGTCGGGTTGAGGGCGCGGGTCAGGTAGTCCTGTAGCTGTGGCTCGTAGGCGCTCCAGAGTTTGTGCAGTTCACCGATGGGGTTCTCGTCGGCCCAATCCACGCGCAGGTCGACTATCGGCCAGACCAGCTCGCCGACCACCGACACTGCCGCCGAATGCACCGCGCCCGCCTCGCCACCGGCGTCCTGCCCGGCTTGCAGCGCCGTGAGCAGGCGCGCCGCCAGGCAGCCTTCGCTGTTTTCAAAGGCCTGGACCATGCGTTCGATCACGGCGGTGTTGGCCAGCAGATTGCCGGCCGCCACGCACTGATCGCCGGCCAGGGCGTTATGGGTGCCCAAGGTATGGGTTCCACTGAACAGCGCCGTGCGCCCCTGGGCATCGACCACCGCCACCTGGCGGTACTGGCTGTAGCCGTTGCGGGTCAGTGCGTGGTCCAGGGCCTGATGCGGTGCCAGGCCTTCATCAAGTGCGTCGAGCACCTGGGTGCCCAGGGCCGGCAACGTGATGTTCTGGCTCGATACAGCCCCCACACCGGTACGCAGCCAGGGGCAACGGGCACCGACGGCGATGCTCGATGAGCTGATGGCGATACCCAGCTGGCCGGTTTCGGCGCAGCGGCCGACGATGGAAAAGGTCATGGCAGGCTCCTTACTCGGGGATGACCGCGATCACGTCGATTTCCATCAGCCACTGCGGCTGGCCCAGGGCACTGACCACCAGCCCCGTGGAAATCGGGAACACGCCTTTGAGCCACTTGCCGACTTCCTGATACACCGGCTCCCGATACCGCGGGTCGATCAGGTAGGTGGTGGTCTTGACGATGTGGCTCAGGTCGCTGCCGGCTTCCTCCAGCAGTTGCTTGACGTTGCGCATGGCCTGCTCGGCCTGGGCGCGCGGGTCACCGAGCCCGACCAGCTGGCCATTGAAGTCGGTGCCCACCTGACCGCGCACATACACGGTGTTGCCGGCACGCACTGCCTGGCACAGGTCGTTGTCCAGGGTCTGGTTGGGGTAGGTGTCTTTGGTGTTGAACATGCGGATGCGGGTATGAGTAGGCATCAACGGGCTCCCATGAGGCTGGCGGCTTTGAGGTGGGTGTCGCAGGTGGGGGCCTGGCGTTGCGAGGCATCCCGGTAATCGAAATAAGCGCGCTGCTTGATGATGTGTTCACCGATGTGCCGGGCGTCGTGCCACACCCCCCAGATAAAGGCCGAGCCGCGACGGGCCAGCCACGGCAGGCCGACAAAGTAGATTCCGGGTTCGCTGGAAACGCCGCGCTGGTGCTGCGGCTTGCCGTCGGCCTTGAAGGCATCGACCTTCAGCCAGTCGTAGTCGACCGAGTAGCCTGTGGCCCAGATGACGGTGGTGATGCCGGCCTTGGCCAGGTCCAGCGTCAGGATCGGCTGGGTGATGCATTCCGGGTCCGGCAGCATGATCCGCGCTTCGGGTTCCAGCGGCAGGTCCAGGCCATTGGCGTCTATGTAGGCATCGGCGGCATCGAGCAGGGCCAGGTAGTTTTCATCGCCGCGGGCAATGTTCTCGGCCAGGTTCGACTCGAAGCTCACCACACCGTCGTTGAACGCCTTGGTCAGCCCGACCAGCGTCATGCCCTGCTGGGCCAGCCGGCGAAAGTCCACGGTGTGGCCGCCACGGGCGCCGCTCACGGCGATGGTCACGTGCTCTTTACCCGGCTGCACGCCCTCGGCGTCCCACAGGCCCAGTACACCCAGCCACCAGCAAAAGTCGCGGTTGCGATAGGCACGCGGTGGACGGTCGTGGGCACCGACCGAGAGGTAGACCTGCTTGCCAGCGCGTTGCAACTCGTCGGCGATCTGTACGCCCGACGAGCCTGCGCCCACCACCAGCACGGCACCTTCGGCCAGTTGTTGGGGGTTGCGGTACTGCGCAGAGTGAATCTGGGTGACGCTGCCGCCGGCCGGTGCGATGGCCGGAATCACCGGGCGTTGGAACGGGCCAGTGGCAACCACCACATTGATGGCCTCGATCACGCCGTCGGAGGTTTCGATGGTGAAACCCGGGCGCCCGACATTGCGTTGCACCTGGGTCACCTCTACGCCGGTACGGACCGGGGCGTTGAATTTCCTGGCGTAGGCCTCGAAGTAGTCGGCCACCTGCTCCTTGGCGGCGAACGCGTCCGGGTCCAGGCCCTCGAATTCCAGGCCCGGAAAGCGGTCGTGCCAGGCCGGGCCATTGGCAACCAGCGAGTCCCACCGCCCGGTGCGCCAGGCTTCGGCAATGCGGTTGCGCTCCAGCACCAGGTGCGGCACGCCAAGTCGGCTCAGGTGTTCGCTCATGGCGATACCGGCTTGACCGGCGCCAACCACGAGCGTGTCTATTACGGTTTTATTGTTTGTCATCTCTGCGCCCTACTGAGGTTCCCCACGCGGATGGCCGTGGGTGGGTGTAGGTCGCATTCTGGGTAGCGGCGGGAAATAGCGAAATTATGATTTTTGTGGTTGTTGCACAGTAAAAAGCTTGGGTAGCGGTTCAGGGTGCCTGGGCAGGCTTGACCCGCGAATTGCCCGTTGTTCACACTTGCACGCCATGACCATTGCCATCCGCCTTGCCCTCCCTGCCGATGCCCCCATGCTCCCTGCCGTCGAACGCGCGGCGGCGCAGTCCTTTGCCGCGGTCCCGGGGCTGGAGTACCTGGCCAGCAGTCCGGTGATCGCTGCCGACCAGCACATGGACTTCCTGCTCAAGCAACACGAATGGGTGGCTGTCGATGCCCAGGACCGCCCGCTGGGCTTTCTGTGCGGCCAGGACTGCGACGAGGATTGGCACATCATCGAGTTGTCGGTGCATCAAATCGCACAGGGCCGAGGGCTGGGGCGACAGCTGATCGGCACCGCCGCCGACTGGGCACGTTCGCGCGGCTATGGGGGGCTGACCCTGACCACCTTCACCCAGGTGCCGTGGAATGCACCGTTCTATGCCCGCCTGGGGTTCGAGCAGCTAGCCAGCGAACGCTGCAGCGACTTTCTGCAACGCCAGTTGGCGGCCGAACACCAGCACGGCCTGCGCAATCGCTGCGCCATGCGCCTGGACCTTCAGGGCGTGTCCTGAACCGGTTGCGCCGCCTTTTCGGCCTGGCGTAGCTGCGCCTCAAGCTTGCCGATCAGTTGCAGTTGCTGGCGCAACTCGGTCACCCGCTCCGCCAGGCTCAATGCCAGGTTCTGATTCTGTTTTTCCAGCTCGCTGCGCGAGCCATCGAGCTGCGCCAGGTTCACTTCCAGCCCCTGGATCTGCGCCTGGCGCCGGTCGTTCTGGGTCTTGAGCGTGCGCTGGGCGTCCTTGAGCGTACGGATCTGTACCAGCAAGCCTTCGTTGTCGCGGTTCAGGCGGGTCAGCTCGTCCTGCTTGACGATCAGTGTCTGCTGCAACTGCCGCAGCTCGACCTGCAATTGCTGCACCTGGCCCTCATGGCGCCGCTGCTCCTGCTCGCGCTGTTCGCGACTGGCGCTGCGGTAATGCTCCAGGGCGTCGCGGGCGTGCTGGTGTTTCTCTTCAAGCGACGCAATCTGTTCGTCCTTGTCGGCCAGGCGCAGGTTCAGTTCACCCACCGCCTGAGTGAGCGTGGCGTTGCGGGTGTGTTCGGTTTGCAGGCTGCTGCGGCTGGTGTCGAGCGCTTCTGACTGCATGGCCAGCGCGGCGGCCTGAATCTCGTGTTGTTGCTGCAACGCCGCCAGGGCCTGCTGGCTGATCTTCACCTGGGCCTGAAGCGTCTCGCGCTCTGCCTCGAACGCCGTGCGCGCCTCCTCGATCCGCGCCTCCCCTTCTTCTCTCAATTGCTCGGACAACTGCTCGACCAGCGCCGCCAATGTGCCGCTCAGGCTTGGCGCGCTCATCGGCGCGGCGGCCGGGTGCAGGCTGTCGAGCTCTTTCAGGTAGCGGTGAATGGTGGTTTTCGAGCCGGTATTGCCCAGTTCGATACGTACTGCATCGATACTCGGGTGTACACCACGGGCCAGCAGCGCCTGGCGGGCTTTCTGCACTACTGCCTTGTTGATACCGCCGCGGGCCATGGTGTCTCCTACTATTTCGTAATGTGGTACGTACTATGTATTTACATGGTATCTCAACATGAAAAAGGATGCCTTAAAAAGCACTTTATAAGATTGAATAATCACGGCTTATCGCATCTGAAGGGTCAAATTGGCGCTCGGAAGTAGCTGAAGGCGTACATCGAACGCCGCGGGGTGCCAGAAATGGGGGAAGGCCAGGACATGCGGCTCAACACGAGCGGCCACGCAGGGCCAGTCGCGCACCCAAGCCGGGCTGAAGGGAGACTCTCAAACAAGACAGGAGCAAAGCGGGGTAAACAGCGCGTCAGCAGATCCGGTGGCTGACAATACTCTGTGCATGAACCTTGCTCTCCTCGCAGGAAAGCGCGCCCAGTTGCAGCGCCAGCAACGGCGAGCGCTCGCTGCGCGTGCCGTTGATCCAGTCGACGTGGCGCTCGATCCGGTCCACTGCGCCTTGGGCGAAAAACAGCGCCATGCTTGATTCCGCTGCGCAATCCTGATGCTCCTGGGCCAACAGCAGGCCACGATGGCACATCAAGCGTGCGGCCTCGACCTGGGTGATCATTTCTGCAAGGTGCATGGTCACCAGCGGCGCACCGACACAGGGGGCTTCGAGGGTTGCCGAGGCAGGCACCGCGGCCAGGGTCGCGTCGAGCATCACCTGCGCCTGCGCCACCCGGGCTACCCCCTCATACAGCTTGAGCACATCCAGCAACCGGCGCGACAACAGCGACTGCGCCCCGGCATCACCGAGGACGAACTCGCTGCTGACCCGGGTAGCGGTGAACTGCACCCGCGCAGCGTTGCTATCGAGGCGGATGGCCCGGGTGTCGTAGCGGTCCCGCCGACGATCCAGCAGCACAAAGCACGAAGATTGATCGTCAAGGGCAACAGCGCTGATCAGCAGGTTCGCCCACAGACCGCCGGCCACTTCGTCGATTTTGCCATCGAGCAGGATGTGTTCGCCGCTGCGTTGCGCGTGCAAGGGCCCGCCGGGTGAATGCGGGGCAATCGCCATTCCCAGCCCGGCAATGCTGCGCCCGGCCAGCAAGTCCGGCAGGTATCGACTGCACAGGTCAGGGCGCAGCAGCAACAGTTCGACGGCCAGCATGTTGATCAACACCACGCTGGCCAGTTCAGGGCTGCCTTTTACCAGCTCCTCGAACAACCGCGCCTGGGTCGCCCAGTCCATGCCCGAGCCACCCAATGCCTTGGGTACCGCAAGCCCGGGCAGGCCGAACTCGGCGACCGCCTGGGTAAATTCCAGCAGTTGCTCACGCGATGCCGGGCCAAAACGCAGCAAGGCAGCATGAGGCGTGACCTCCTGCTGGACGAAGGTGCGCATGCTGTCGATTGACAGCTGCTGAATGTCGGTAAGTCGCGGAATCTTCAACGTGGGCTCGTGAACATCGATCAAAGCTCAACCCTATCCGATCCTGCAGGCCATACGTCCCACCCGTGTTGGGGTGGGACAGGTGTGGCCGCCTGGGTGATCAGTACCTGCCATGCCTGCCGTGCCGACGCAGCGGCGTTACGTCTGACAGGGCCCGAGGCAGAGCCTTTGGAACCGACCGCAAAGAGGCGGGCCCTCTCAATGTGTCGACAATCCTGTTGTAATGCCGCTTAAGATCCTTTAGATTCCGCGCAATATTCGCAAATGTGTCAACAGAATCGCTTTACGCAGGAGCAGGTTGTTATTTGGCGGTCGTGTCAGTGGTCACTCTCACTAGCCAAATATCTGCCCCTGCTTTTTTACTCCCCCGGTACGCCACATGCAGGAGATCGCCAGTGCTCGAAGCTTATAACCGCCACCTGAAAGTGCGCGCCGAAGAAGGCTTGCCACCCCTCGCGCTTGATGCCGAGCAAACCGCAGGCCTGATCGAGCTGCTGAAAACCCCGCCTGCAGGCGAAGAAGCCGTCCTCGTCGAGCTGATCACCCACCGCGTTCCGCCAGGCGTAGACGAAGCCGCCTACGTCAAGGCCGGCTTCCTCTCTGCTATCGCCAAGGGCGAAGCCGCGTCGCCGCTGATCGACAAAACGCGTGCGGTCGAGCTGCTGGGCACCATGCAGGGCGGCTACAACATCGCCACCCTCATTGAGCTACTGGACAACACTGAGCTGGCCGCCGTCGCCGCCGAACAACTCAAGCACACCCTGCTGATGTTCGATGCCTTCCACGACGTCGCCGAAAAAGCCAAGGCCGGTAACGTCCACGCCAAGGCCGTGCTGGACTCCTGGGCTGCCGGCGAGTGGTTCACCAGCAAGCCTGCCATCGCTGAAAAATACAGCCTGACGGTGTTCAAGGTCCCTGGCGAAACCAACACCGACGACCTGTCCCCTGCCCCGGACGCCTGGTCGCGCCCAGACATCCCGTTGCACGCCCTGGCCATGCTGAAAATGGCCCGTGACGGCATCAACCCCGAGCAGCCTGGCGCCGTTGGCCCGCTCAAGCAGATCGAAGAAGTCAAGGCCAAGGGCTTCCCGGTTGCCTACGTCGGCGACGTGGTGGGTACCGGCTCCTCGCGCAAATCCGCCACCAACTCGGTGCTGTGGTTCTTCGGCGACGACATCCCGTACGTGCCGAACAAGCGCGCTGGCGGTTTCTGCTTCGGTAACAAAATTGCCCCGATCTTCTACAACACCATGGAAGACGCCGGCGCCCTGCCGATCGAGTTCGACGTCTCGAACCTGAACATGGGCGACGTCATCGACGTCTACCCGCACGCCGGTAAAGTCTGCAAGCACGGCACCGACGAGGTCATCGCCACCTTCGAGCTGAAGACCCCGGTGCTGCTCGACGAAGTCCGCGCTGGCGGCCGTATCCCGCTGATCGTCGGCCGTGGCCTGACCGACAAGGCCCGCGCCGAGCTGGGCCTGCCGGTTTCCGAGCTGTTCCAGAAGCCGGAGCAGCCTGCCGACACCGGCAAGGGCTTCACCCTGGCGCAGAAAATGGTCGGCAAGGCCTGCGGCGTGACCGGTATTCGGCCAGGCACCTACTGCGAGCCGAAGATGACCACCGTCGGCTCCCAGGACACCACCGGCCCGATGACCCGTGACGAGCTCAAAGACCTGGCCTGCCTGGGTTTCTCCGCTGACCTGGTCATGCAGTCGTTCTGCCACACCGCGGCCTACCCCAAGCCTGTGGATTTGAAAACCCACCACACCCTGCCGGACTTCATGCGCACCCGTGGCGGTGTTTCCTTGAAGGTGGGCGATGGCATCATCCATAGCTGGCTCAACCGCATGCTGCTGCCGGACACCGTCGGTACCGGCGGTGACTCGCACACCCGCTTCCCGATCGGCATCTCGTTCCCGGCCGGTTCCGGTCTGATCGCCTTTGCCGCCGCCACCGGCGTCATGCCGCTGGACATGCCGGAGTCGGTACTGGTGCGCTTCAAGGGCAAGCTGCAACCGGGCATCACCCTGCGTGACCTGGTCCATGCGATCCCGTACTACGCCATCCAGCAGGGCCTGCTGACCGTCGAGAAGAAAAGCAAGATCAACGCCTTCTCCGGCCGCATCCTGGAAATCGAAGGCCTGGACGAACTGACTGTCGAGCAAGCCTTCGAGCTGTCCGACGCCTCGGCCGAGCGTTCCGCTGCCGGCTGCTCGATCAAGCTGCCGGAAAAGGCGATCGCCGAGTACCTGCAGTCGAACATCACCCTGCTGCGCTGGATGATCAGCGAAGGCTACGGCGACGCCCGTACCCTGGAGCGTCGCGCCCAGGCGATGGAAGCCTGGCTGGCCAACCCGGTGTTGCTGGAGGCCGACGCCGATGCCGAGTACGCCGAAATCATCGAGATCGACCTGGCCGACGTCAAAGAGCCGGTGCTCTGCGCCCCGAACGACCCGGACGATGCGCGCCTGCTATCGACCGTTCAAGGCCAGCAGATCGACGAAGTGTTCATCGGTTCGTGCATGACCAACATCGGTCACTTCCGCGCTGCCGGCAAGCTGCTGGAAAAGGTCAAGGGTGGCATCCCTACCCGGCTGTGGCTGGCGCCGCCGACCAAGCTGGACGCGCACCAACTGACCGAGGAAGGCTACTACGGTATCTACGGTCGGGCCGGTGCGCGCATGGAAATGCCAGGCTGCTCGCTGTGCATGGGTAACCAGGCACGTGTGCAGACCGGTTCGACCGTGGTCTCCACCTCGACCCGCAACTTCCCGAACCGCCTGGGCGACGCCACCAACGTCTACCTGGCCTCGGCCGAGCTGGCGGCGGTTGCCTCGATCCTGGGCAAACTGCCAACCGTCGATGCGTACATGGAGTACGCGAAGAACATCGACAGCATGGCGGCCGACGTGTACCGCTACCTGAGCTTCGACCAGATCGCCGAGTTCCGCGAGGCGGCCGCGAGCACCAGGATTGCAGTAGTTCAAGCCTAAGCCGCAAGGCTTTCTCCCTCAGAGCGCCGGCACCCTTGCCGGCGCTTTGTTCATCTGCGTTTGCCTCCTCCCGCCCCCGCCTCCAAACCGGTAGGAGCGGGCTTGCCCCGCGATGCACGATTACAGCTGCGTTACACTACCCGCCTTACCCCGTATAAAAGGCCGGCAATGAATACCATCGAGCGTTACCTGCAGGCCGCGACCCGGGACAATACCCGGCGCAGCTACCAGGCCGCAGTGGAACACTTCGAGGTGAGTTGGGGCGGGTTCCTGCCCGCCACCGCCGACAGCATTGCCCGCTACCTGGCCGATCATGCCGCGAGTCATTCGATCAACACCCTCAAGCAACGCCTGGCAGCGCTGGGGCAGTGGCATGTGAGCCAGGGTTTCCCTGACCCCACCAAGGCACCGATGGTGCGCCAGGTGCTCAAGGGTATCCGCACCCTGCACCCCGCCGAACCCCGTCAGGCCGCTGCGTTGCAGATTCAGCACTTGCAACAGGCCGTCGATCAGCTTGAAACCGAGGCCCACCAGGCCCGGGAGCAGCACGACTTGCCCGCCCTGCTGCGCGCCCGGCGCGATGTGGCGCTGCTGCTGATCGGCTTCTGGCGCGGCTTTCGCGGCGATGAGCTGGCGCGCTTGCAGGTGGAACATATTCAGGCCCAGGCCGGCCGTGGCCTGTCCATTTACCTACCGCGCAGCAAAGGCGACCGTCAGGCGCTGGGCGTGCGTCACCAGGCCCCGGCCTTGAAAGTGTTGTGCCCGGTACAGGCCTACCTGCAATGGATCGAAGTGGCGGGCATTGCCCATGGCCCGGTGTTTCGCAAGCTCGACCGCTGGGGCAACCTGGGCGAGCAGGCGCTCAACAGCAACAGCCTTATCGCGCTGCTGCGGCGCATTCTTGAACGCGGTGGCGTGCCGGCTTCTTTATATACCAGCCACTCCTTGCGCCGGGGCTTTGCCACCTGGGCCACCAGCAATGGCTGGGAGCTCAAGGCATTGATGAACCATGTGGGCTGGAAAGACGCCAAATCGGCGTTGCGCTATATCGATGCCTCGGCGTCCTTCGGCGAACTGGCGGTGCTTGAAGCCGCGCCCCTCACCCTTCCCGGGCCTGCCGATCAGGCCTGATTCCCCACCCCGGGCGCAAACGGGGAAACATGGATCCCAAATTAGGGGAAATACCCCCACCCTAATAATTGCGGCGCTATCAAATGCCCTTCCGAACCGGCCAAGCCCTTGAATAACAGGCGTTTTTGCTTCAGGCAACGCCGTACCTGTCGATTGGCTCAACTTTTGCGTTAGGCAAAGGCAAGTGGCCAATGGCTATTTCTTTGGACTGTCCCTGGCAGTCCACCTGGTACGGATCGGGGTAAACGCTATGCATCACGTCACCGAGCGTCGTTCATCTCTCTATTTGCTCAGGCACCCGCGGGTATTGCCGGCGTTGCTGAGTACGTTCACCGCCGTCACGGTCAACGCGGCGCCCATGGATGATGTCAGCCAGCCCCCGCCGACCGACCCATCGGCGTACACCCAGCCGCGTACCGACGTGCAGGCCGCGCTGGATGAGCTGAAACTGCTGCCCGAGGGCAACCACGGCTCACTGGCATTGCCCAATGGCGCATGGGGCGACAGAAACACGCCCCGTGCAGAAAACGCGCTGCCCCCGTCCCAGCAAACCTCGTTCAACTACCCAACCAACGGCAAGGCCAGCCCGCTGTTCGGCGCCCAACCCTTCACCCAGCAGATGTTGCTGTACGAGGAGTTCGGTACCGAGAAGCTCGACCCCACCGCCGAAGCCGGCAAACTTCCCTTCCCACCGCCCACCGTGGGCGCGAGCCCCGAGCAGGACCCCAACAGCGTCGCCCGCAGTGGCCCGGCGAGCCCCGCGCTGGAGGCTTTCCTGCGCCAGCCGGGGCTGTACCCCTTCCCCACCCAGTACGCCAACGTGCTGGACCGCAACCCCTGGAAAGCGCAGATCGAAACCTTCCTCAACCGCCAGCCGGTCGGATCGCCTGCCGAAGGACGCCCGCCTGGAAAGGGCTGGTCGCACCAACGCTGGAACGAGTTCTACCCGCAAGCATCGGTCAAGACGGCGCAAGTGGGCGCGCGGGTGAACCGCGGCCTGCGCGACAGCAAGCAGATGCACGGCTACAACAAGGGCGAGTTCGGCCCCGATGGCCTTTACAACAACACTGCCGGCGTCAACGCCACCAAGGGCTCGACCAAAGGCATCGAGATCCGCTTTCACCCGAACATGCCGGTGCAGGACCACAAGAACCTGTGGACCTTCGACGGCACCCTGCCGCCCAAGCTATTGATGGTGCGCTACGGGCAACCGGTGCTGATGCGTCATTACAACGGCCTGCCAATCGATCCTGCGGCCAACGGTGGCTTCGGCTTGCACACCCTCAGTACCCACGAGCACAACGGTCACTCGCCGGCCGAAAGTGACGGCTATGCCAACGCGTTCTTTTTCCCCGGCCAGTACTACGACTACCGCTGGCCCGTGCAACTGGCCGGCTACGACACCATCAACACCGACGCCAAGGACCCCCGCGCAGCCTTCCCCTGCGCCGCTGGCGAAACCCTGTGGGTCAACGACGCCACCCCTGGGCTGAAAACCTGCGAGAACGGCAGCATCAAGATTCGCGGCGACTGGCGCGAAACCATGAGCACCCACTGGTTTCACGACCACATGCTCGATTTCACCGCCCACAACGTCTACAAGGGCAACGCGGCGATGATGAACTACTACAGTGCCATCGACCGCGGCAACGAAACCTTCGAGGATGGCGTCAACCTGCGCCTGCCCAGTGGTTCGGCCCTGCCCTGGGGCAACCGCGACTATGACGTCAACCTGACCTTCGCCGACAAGGCCTGGGACCAGACTGGCCAGTTGTGGTTCAACCCCTTCAACATCGACGGCTTCATCGGCGACCAGATGATGGTCAACTGGCTGTACAAGCCCTACTTCGATGTACGCGCACGCAGCTATCGCTTGCGCATCCTCAATGGTTCGGTGTCGCGCTACATGAAGATCGCCGTGGTCCGCGAAGTCCAGGGCAACAGCGGCGAATTCCGCGGGCCGCAGGGCTCCGGCGTCTCGTATGTGCGCGTGCCGTTCCACATGATCGCCAACGACGGCAACCTCATGGAGCACGCCATTCCGTTCGACGGCAGCATGGACCTCAACCGCAATGGCGACCTCAAGGACGACAACGGCATCCTGCCGACCATGGCCATCGCCGAGCGCTACGACATCATCATCAACTTCAGCAAGAACGGTATCAAAGCCGGTGACAAGATCTTCTTCGTCAACCTCATGGAACACGACACCGGCAAGGGGCCAAGCAAGGAGGCGGTGCCATTGGCCGATGTGCTGTCCGAGAAATACAAGGCGGTGATCGACCAGACCAGCAAAGGCCCACGCTGGCGCGACGGCGACCCGGTAGTGGGCAAGTTCCTGCAACTGAACGTCAAGGCCTACAGCGGCCAGGACGCGAGCATGGACCCGGTGGCCTACGAACCGGCCAAACCGGGCAAACCGGCCGGCAAGAGCATGATCCCGCTGACCATCAACCGTGACGATGCGGCCATGCAGGCCAAGCTCAAGCAGGCACGCCATCGCAGCTTCGAGTTTGGCCGCTCCGACGGCACCGACACCGCCCCCTGGACGATCAAGACCGACGGAGGTTTTGGCTACTCCATGGACCCACGGCGGATTACCGCTGCGCCGCAGTTGGCCAACGGCCCCACCGACGCCGGCTATGGCGGTGACGGCACCCTCGAGGTGTGGACGATCAAGAATGGCGGCAATGGCTGGAGCCACCCGGTACACGTGCACTTCGAAGAAGGGGTGATTCTCAACCGCGACGGCAAGGCGCCGCCTGAATGGGAAAAATGGGCGCGCAAGGACCTCTATCGCGTCGGCCCCGAGGTCGACAGCTCCGAGGAAGTTCAAATGGCCATTCGCTTTCGCGAGTTCGCCGGGACCTTCATGGAGCATTGCCACAACACTCAGCATGAAGACAGCTCCATGCTGCTGCGCTTCGACCTTGAGCACCCGGGGCAACTGCAACTGATGCCGTCGCCCATGCCCACCTGGGACGGGGTCGAGTTCATCGCCTCCGCCGCGCTGCCGTCGTTCCGTGACAAGGATGACGGCGACGGTGGCCCCGATGACGACAAGCCCAACCAACTGCCCGTGGCCGCCAACGACAGCGGCGCCACCCAGGCCGGCAAGTCGATCACCCTTAACGTGCTGGCCAACGACAGTGACGCCGATGGCGACCTGCCGCTGGCGGTGGTCAGCCTGGAGCAACCGGACTCGGGCACCGGCAGTGTCAGCACCGACGGCACCCGGGTGCTCTTCACTGCGCCTGCAACGGTTGCCGACCCCTACACCGCGACCTTCGAGTACAAGGTCAAGGACGCCCGGGGCGCAATCTCCAAGCTGGCGGGCCAGGTCAGCGTTGCAGTGACACCGGCGCCTGTGGAGGTGGACCAGAACATCAAGGTCACCAGTGCCAAGGCCACCGTGCGCAGTGGCAACCGCTACACCTGGGACCTGACGGGCACCAGCGCGCTGAAAATCGGCGACACCCTGACGGTTACGGCGGCGATGGTCGATGGCCCCTTGAACCTGGGCACCGCCTCGGTGCTGGTCGGCGGTACCTGGCGGCTATCGGCCAATACCACCGGCAGCGCACCGGCGCAGCCTGCGACGGTGACTATCAAGCCGGTCAACGGCAAGGCTGTCACGGCGCCGGTCACGGTGCGTTGAAACCGCCCCGCGCGCCCGTCCAGCAGCCTGGACGGGCGCGCTTCAGGAGATAGAAACCATGGGCAGGCAAACGCTTGAATCGCTCTGGCACGTGATGTTGCTGTTTACCCTGTGCGCAGCGCAGGGGGCATGGGCGGCAGCCCCTGAAAGCGACTCCGCGCAACACTGGGGCGAGAACTACTTTCCAAACACGGCGCTGATCAACCAGGACGGTGAATCCGTGCGCTTCTTCGATGACTTGATCAAGGACAAGGTGGTGGCGATCAACTTCATCTTTACCTCCTGCACCGACTCCTGCCCCCTGGAAACCGCGCGCCTGCGCCAGGTACAGAAACTGCTGGGCGAGCGTGTGGGGCGCGATGTGTTTTTCTACTCGATCAGCATTGACCCGGAGACCGACACACCGGAAACCCTCAAGCAGTACGCCGCAAAATTCCAGGTGGGCCCTGGCTGGCAGTTCCTGACCGGGCGCAAGGACGAGATCACCCAGTTGCGCCAATCCCTGGGCCTGTTCATCAAGGGCGTGGACGACGGCAACACCAAGGACCACAACCTGAGCCTGATCATCGGTAACCAGGGCACGGGCCGCTGGATGAAAGCCTCGCCCTTCGAGAACCCCTATGTGCTGGCCGACCGCCTGGGCAAAAGCCTGCATAACTGGAAGCTGGCCAGCACCCAGACCAACGATCACGCCCAGGCGCCCACCGTGCGCCCGCCCAGCGCGGGCGAGCAGATCTACCGCACCCGCTGCTCCTCCTGCCACACCCTGGGCGACACCCAGCATGCCGGCATGCGCAGCATCGGCCCGGACCTGCTGGGGGTGAACCGGCAGCGCGACGCGGCCTGGCTCAAGCGCTGGCTCAAGGAACCGGATGTGATGCTGGCCGAAAAAGACCCGTTAGCCATGAGCCTGTATGAACAGTACAACCGCCTGGCCATGCCCAACCTGCGCCTGGGCGAGGTCGAGATTGCTGCGGTGCTGGCGTACCTGGAAGAAGAAACCGATCGCTTGCAGCCGATTCAGCAAGCACGCGTCCAATAGCCCCCTCATCAACGCCGCTGACGACAAGGAGCTGGCAATGAACATTAAAGTGTTGGCGCTCACCGCCCTGATGGCTTGCGCTGTACCGGCCCTTGCCCAGGAATACAAGGCCGGCGCGCTGTTGATCGAGCAACCCTGGTCACGGGAGTTGCCCGCCGGGCTACTCGGCGGCGCGGCCTACTTCACCGTGCACAACACCGGCAGCCAGGCCGATCAGCTGATCGGCGCCAGTAGCCCGCGTGCGCAACAGTCGATGATCCATGCGCAGTCTTCCAGCGACGGCCTGATGCCGATGCACCATGCCCCGGCCCTGACCATTCCTGCCCATGGCGAAGTGACCTTCCAGCCCGGCGCCAACCACGTGATGTTGACGGGCATGGAACAGCCACTGAAGGCCGGTGAGCAGTTCCCGCTGACGCTGGAGTTCGAGCACGCCGGCAAGGTTGAGGTGCTGGTAAAGGTTCAGCCCGCCGACACCCAGGCCAGCCACGGTGACCATAGCGCTCACAGTGCCGGCATGGCTCACCCCTGAGGCGTGCCCGCGCAACGCCACAGGCGCGCGATATCCCGCGCCCGGGCTTGCAGTAGCGGCGCCGCCTGGGTGCAGGCCTGCTCAAGGCTCATCGGGCCGCTGGTCAGTGCAAAGGCCGCGTCGACACCATGGGCGTAGAGCTGCTCATAGCCTTCGCCGAGGGTGCCGGCAATCACCACCACCGGCACCGCGTGACGCCGTGCGACACGGGCAACGCCGAACGGCGTTTTGCCCCGCAGGGTCTGGGCATCGAAACGGCCCTCGCCGGTGATCACCAGGTCAGCGCCCTGCACCGCCTGCTCCAGCCCGGCCAGTTCGGCGACCACCTCGATGCCGGGGCGGAACGCTGCCTGCATGAAGGCCTTGGCGGCAAAGCCCATGCCGCCGGCAGCGCCGCACCCGGGGAAGTCACGCACATCCTGCTTCAGCCACTGCGCGCAATGATCGGCAAAGTGCCCCAGGGCCATGTCCAGTGCCTGGACCTGTTCGGCGCTGGCGCCTTTTTGCGGACCAAAAGTAGCCGAAGCGCCGTTGGCTCCGCACAGGGGGTTGTCGACATCGGCAGCCACTTCCAGCTGCACCTGGGCCAGGCGTGGGTCCAGCCCACTGGCATCCAGGCGTGCCAGCCGGGCCAGGGCCAGGCCGCCTTCGGCCAGTTCCTGGCCCTGGGCATCGAACATCCGCACCCCGAGTGCACGCAGCATGCCGCTGCCGGCATCGTTGGTGGCACTGCCGCCGATGGCCAGGATGATGCGCTGGGCACCCGCGTCGAGTGCGGCGCCAATCAACTGACCGGTGCCGAAGGTGCTGCTGCGGCAGGCGTCGCGCTGTGCCAGGCCCAGCAACTGCAGGCCGCTGGCCTGGGCCATCTCGATGATTGCGGTGCGGCTGTCCGCCAGCCAGCCCCAGCCCGCCTGCACAGGTTCGGCCAACGGCCCGCGTACCTGCAGGCTGCGCAGCTCGCCGGCGCAGGCCGCGACGATTGCGTCCATCGTGCCCTCACCGCCGTCGGCCATCGGGCATTTCACCAGTTGCGCACCGGGCCATACCTGCGCCAGGCCCAGGGCAATGGCATCGGCCACCCCTTCGGCGCTGAGGCTGTCCTTGAACGAGTCGGGGGCGATGACGATTTTCATTGGGGTTCTCCTGCTCCAGATCGCTGCATGCTGACAGCTGGGTGACGCAAGGGCCTCGGTCGGATGCACAAAGGCAGTGCCCGGGCTTTGGTCACTTTGCCCAATCAGCTGTCGGCGGGCAGCAATTGCAGGCCCAGGTACAGGCTGAGCAGCCCTTCGAGGCGCAGCGGATCGACCTCGCTCAACTCGGCAATGCGCTCCAGCCGATAGCGCAAGCTGTTGCGGTGAATGCCCAGGGCATCGGCACAGGCCTGGCTCTGGCCGTCGTGGGTACACCAGGCGCGCAAGGTCGCCAGCAACTGGCCGCTGCTGTCCTTGGCGCGAATGCGCTGCAGCGGTTCGAGCAATTCATCCAGGGTGTCGTCGTTGCGATGGCGCCACAACAGCGCCGGCAGGCGGTAGCGCGAAAGCGTCAGAATGCGCTCGGCGGGCAATACCTCGCGCCCGTAGGCTTGCAGGTCGCGCACCCGCCGATAACCCCGGCGCAGGTGTTCCGGGCTTTGTGCCGCACCGCCGCAGGCCAGGCGCTGCACGTCCCAGCCGTGACGCTGCAGCTTCTCCAGCAGGCGCACCTCATCCAGGGCGACGCTGGCGGGCCGGCACCAGAGCAACGATTGCCGTGCGGGGCTGACGCACCAGCTGTCCGGGTAACGGCTCATCAACCAACTGGCCAGGGTCTCGGCGCCCGGACCGCCCGCCAGCTCGAAAAGGCAGGGAATGCGCGGCAGTTGCGGCTTGAGCCCCAGTTGCCGGGCTTCGTCCACCAGCCTCGGCGAATCGCCGGTACCACCCAGGAGCAAGGCCAGCAAGTCATCGCAGCGTTGCCGTCGCCACTGCTGCTCAACCTGCAAATGACGCTGGGCCAGGAGCATTTCGGCGGTCATGCGTACCAGTTCGGCATAGGTGCGCAACTGCTGCGGCTCGCCGGTCAGGCCCAGCACGCCGATCAAGCGGCCGTCGAGCAGCAGCGGCAGGTTGACGCCCGGCTGTACGCCCTTGAGGCACTTGGCGGCGTCGACATCGAGCTCGACGATCCGGCCATTGGCCAATACCAGCTGCGCGCCTTCGTGCCGGGTGTTGATACGCTCCGGTTCGCCACTGCCCAGGATCAACCCCTGGCTGTCCATGACGTTGACGTTGCAGGGCAAAATGGCCATCGCCCGATCGACGATATCTTGCGCCAGGTCATGGTCCAGTTCGAACATGGGAGGATCCTTGTTGTCGCAATGATTGGTCCGCGGCACAGCAGGCCGCTGAAAATGCTGTGCAAAAGCACAAAGACAGCCACGGTCCGCTCACCGAGACTCATCCCACGCCGCCTCGACGAAGGCGGGTGCGATAAACATAACAACAGAGAGCAAATCATGTCATACAGCCCTGCCCCTGACCAAGGCCAAGACGACACCCGCAATGCGCTGTATCGGCGCATCACCCTGCGGTTGATTCCCTTCATTTTCATCTGCTACCTGTTCAACTACCTGGACCGGGTCAACGTTGGCTTTGCCAAGTTGCAGATGCTCGACGCACTGAAGTTCAGCGAAACCATCTACGGCCTCGGTGCCGGGATCTTCTTCATCGGCTACGTAGTGTGTGGCCTGCCCAGCAACCTGGCGCTCAACCGCTTCGGTCCGCGGCGCTGGATTGCATTGATGATGATCGCCTGGGGTACGTTGTCGACCTGCCTGCTGTTCGTCACCACGCCCATGGAGTTCTACGTGCTGCGCCTGTTTACCGGCGCTGCCGAAGCGGGCTTCTTCCCCGGTATCGTGCTGTACCTCTCGCGCTGGTTCCCGGCCACCCGCCGTGGGCGGATCATGGCGCTGTTCATGTCGGCGATCCCGGTTTCGGGCCTGTTGGGCGGGCCGTTCTCCGGCTGGATCCTCAACCACTTCGCCGCCGGTCAACATGGCCTGGCGGGCTGGCAGTGGATGTTCCTGATCCAGGGCCTGCCGACCGTGCTGCTGGGCTTCATGGCAGTGTTTCTGCTCAGCGACGGCTACGCCACCGCCAAGTGGCTGAGCCCGGCCGAGCGCGAGATCATCAAGCATGACCTGGCAGTCGATGCCGCCAGCAAACCGGTGACCACCAGCGACAGCCTGCTGTCGGTGTTCACCAACCCGATGATCTGGACGTTCGGCTTTGTGTACTTCTGCATCCAGAGTGGCGTGTATGCGATCAACTTCTGGCTGCCCTCGATCATCAAGAGCCTGGGCTTCAGCGATGCCCTGCTGATCGGCTGGCTGAGCGCCATTCCGTACCTGCTGGCCGGTGTGTTCATGTTGCTGGTGGGGCGTTCGGCGGACCTGCGCAACGAGCGCCGCTGGCACCTGGTGGTACCGATGCTGATGGGTGCCGTGGGCTTGCTGATTGCGGTCAACTTCGCCCATAGCCCGGTCATCGCCATCCTTGGCCTGAGCATCGCCACCATGGGCGCCCTCACCGGCCTGCCGATGTTCTGGCCGATGCCGACCGCCCTGCTCAGCGCAGGGACTGCGGTGGCAGGCCTGGCGCTCATCAACTCGGTGGGGCAGATGGCCGGCTTCCTGAGCCCTTACCTGGTGGGCTTCATCAAGGACCAGACCGGCTCTACCGATGCGGCGCTGTATTCGCTGGCGGGGTTGATCGTGGCGGGTAGCTTGGTGGCACTGCGGGTATCGCGCACGCGTACCGTCACCGCCGTGGCCGAACAAGCACGCTAACGGTGGGAGCGGGCTTGCCCCGCGAGAGGCCAGTGCAGCCAACATATTGATGGTTGTTTGTACCGGCTTCATCGCGGGGCAAGCCCGCTCCTACAGAATTGTGGTGGGCTTGCCCCGCGAGAGGCCGGTGCAGCCAATACGTTGACAGCTGTCTGTGCCGGCCTTATCGCGGGGCAAGCCCGCTCCTACGGGTTCGGCGGATTGCGCTTTTGATCCTGCAGGAAACTGTGTACAACAGAGCGCATCCAAACCGCCAAGGGATACGCGTTCATGATCTACCGTCCACTGGGCCGCAGCGGCCTGCAGGTATCCGCCCTGACCCTGGGCAGCATGATGTTCGGCGAACAGACCAGCACCGAAGATTCCCTGCTGATCATCGACAAGGCCTGGGACCAAGGCATCAACTTCATCGACACCGCCGATGTCTACAACGCCGGGCACAGCGAGGAAATCGTCGGTGAGGCGATCGCGCGCAACCGCCATGACTGGGTGCTGGCCAGCAAGGTCGGCTTCGGTGCCGCCGAGGGTATCCCGAACCGCACGGGCCTGAACCGCAAGCATATCTTCAATGCCATCGAGGCCAGCCTGACCCGCCTGGGCACCGACTACCTGGATATCTATTACCTGCACCGCGAAGACCACAACACGCCGCTGGAGGTTACCGTCACCGCCATGGGCGATCTGCTGCGCCAGGGCAAGATTCGTCACTGGGGTGTGTCGAACTTCCGTGGCTGGCGCATTGCCGAGATCTGCAACGTGGCCGAGCGCCTGGGCGTCGCCAAACCCGTGGTCAGCCAGCCGCTGTACAACATCGTCAATCGCCAGGCCGAACCCGAGCAGTTGCAGGCCGCGGCCTATCACGGCCTCGGTGTGGTGCCCTTCAGCCCCCTGGCCCGTGGCGTGCTCAGCGGCAAGTACGCACCCAACGCCGCACCCGATGCCAACAGCCGCGCCGGGCGCCAGGACAAACGCATCCTGGAAACCGAATGGCGCGCCGAGTCCCTGGCCATCGCCCAGAAGATCCACGCCTACACCCAGGAAAAGGGGGTGGGCATGGTCGAGTTCGCCATTGCCTGGGTCCTCAATAACCAACTGGTCAGCTCAGCCATCGTCGGCCCGCGCACCCAAGCCCAGTGGGACACCTACAGCGGTGCGCTGCAGGTGAAGATCAGCGCCGAAGACGAAGCCTTCATCGACGCACTGGTGACACCGGGCCACGCCTCCACCCACGGCTACAACGATGTCGCCCACTTCGTCAGCGGGCGCCTGCCGCGCTGAGTTCATTGCCGATCAGGTGGCTGATCGCGGCCTTGAGTTTCATCGGCCGCACGGGCTTGTGCAGCAAGGTGTGCCCCCGCTCGCGCACTTGCTGCTTGAGTTCATTGCTGTAGTTGGCGGTGATCATCAGGGCCGGTAGCGGTGTTCGACGCTGGGCGTTGATCGCCGCCACCGCGTCGATGCCGTTGCGCCCGCTGTCCAGGTGATAGTCGGCAATCAACAGGTCTGCCGCCGCCGTATTGATCGCCACTTGCCGGGCCAGGTCTTGCTCGCTCAGGGCGACCACCACTTCGCAGCCCCACTGTTCAAGCAATGTGGCCATGGCCGTGCAAATCGCCTTGTCGTTGTCCAGCACCCAGATCCGCGCCCCCTCCAGTCGCTCGCCCGGCGGCGCCAGCCGTGGCGCCGCGGGCAATGTGCGGTTGACCTGGCGGCTGCACGGCACCTCAAGGGAAAATACCGAGCCCTTGCCCGGCACCGAGCGCAATTGCAGGCGGTGGCCGAGAATCCCGGCAATTTTCTCGACAATGGCCAGGCCCAGCCCCAGGCCCCGGTCCTGATCCGGCCGTTGCACATCGCCGCGCTTGAACTCCTGGAAGATCTCTTCACGCTTGTCTTCGGCGATACCGATGCCGGTGTCCCAGACCTCGATCCATACCCGCCCGCCGCGCCGCCGGCATCCCAGCAGCACGCGGCCACTGGGGGTATAGCGGATGGCATTGCTCAGCAGGTTACGCAGGATCCGCGCCAGTAGCTGGATATCGCTGCGCACGAACAGGCTGCAGGGGCGATAGGCCAGGCGCAAACCCTCATTGCTGGCGGCGTGGGCATATTCGGTGGCCAGGTTGTCGAGCAAGTCGCCCACAGCGAAGGTGGCCAGGTCCGCCTTGATCACCCCGGCATCCAGTTTGGAGATGTCGACCAGGGTACCGAGCAGGCTTTCCACATCGTCCAGGGAATGGCTGACGCTGCGCACCAGCGCAGGGTTCGCACTTTGCTGTTCGAGCAAGGCACTGGTGAACAACCGCGCGGCGTTCAGCGGCTGCAGCAGGTCGTGGCTGACAGCGGCAAGAAACTTGGTCTTGGACAGGTTGGCCTGCTCGGCCTCCTGCTTGGCCCGGGTCAGTTCGGCGGTACGTTCGCGCACCCGCACTTCAAGGTTCTGGTAGGCCTGGTGCAGGGCTTCGGCGGTGCGCCGGCGCTCGGTGATGTCGCGGATCAGCACGAAGATGCCCACCACCTCGCCGCTGGCGGCGCGGTTGGGCACATAGGAGCGCAGCATGTAGCGCTCCTGGCCGTTGACGTGGGTCTCGGCGCACTCGAACGTCACGCTCTCCCCGCCCAGCGCCCGGGCAATGTAGCCTTCCAGGCGCTGGTAATGCTCGGGGCTGTGCACCTCGCGCAGGTTCTGGCCCAGCATCACCCCCCGCGGCCAGCAGTACCACTGCTCGTACACCTGGTTGGTGAACTCGTAGACCAGCTCGGCATTGAGGTAGGCAATCAGCGCCGGCACATGGTCGGTGATCAGGCGTATCCAGCGTTCGCTCTCGCTCAGCGCCTCGGCGTGCAGGTAGCGTTCGGTGATATCGGTGAAGGTGTTGACGAAGCCGCCGGTGGGCAGCGGATGCGTGCGAATCTCCAGCATGCGCCCGTCGTACAGGCGCTGCTCTCGCTCATGGATGCAGCGCCCGTTGTCGTCGCGGCTGTCGGGGGTCAACAAGGCCAGCTCGCTGTCGGCAATCACTTCGGCAAAGGGCCGATGGGCAGCGATCGGCGCCAGGCCGCTGAGTTCGAGAAATCGCCGGTTCCACAGCTCCAGTACGCCCTCGGCATTCACCATTGCCACGCCCTGGGACAGGTTGTCGACGGCGCGCTGCAGCAAGTGGGACTTTTGCGCCACCGCCTGCTCGCGGCGGCGGGTCTCGCTGTGCTTGAGTTCGGTGATATCGGTGAACAGCATGACCCGCCCGCCGTCGCGGGTCGGCCGTTCACTGACCTGCAACCAGCGCCCGCTGTGCAGGCGATAGACCCAGTGATCGTCGCTGGCGCCACGCTGCTCTTCGTTGAACAGTCCGGTACTGTGCATCAGGCGCTTGACCTCGGCCAGGCGCATGCCACTGATGATGCGGATGCGGCTGTTGGCCCAGAACGCCTTGAAGCGGCTGTTGAACAGCACAATGCGCAGGTCCGGATCAAACAGCACGAAGGCATCGGAAATGCTCTCGATGGCATCGACCAGGTGCTGGTGGGCGGTCTCGGCGCGCAACCGGGCATCGCTGAGCAAGTGGTTGCTGGCCTTGAGCTCGACCAGGGTCTGGTTCAGCGCATCGGTGCGCTCGCGCACCTGTTCGGCCAGTACCACCGAGTGCTGGAAGGCGGCGTAGGCGTCATCGGGGCGAGCCCCGGATTCCAGGCGCTCGATCAGGGCGGCGTTGATCCGCTGCAGTTTCCGGTTGGCGCCGCGCAGCGCCTCCAGCTCAAGGCTCGAGGCGCTGGCGTGGCCGTCCAATGGCGACGCCGGTGAAGGTCTGGTTGATGTGCGTGCCATTGAACTGTTCCCCATAGGAGTTGAAACCCAGCACCTGCTGGCTGCGCAAATAGGTACCGACGGCGGCCAGGTTGTCGCTGCCCTCAAGCTCCAGGCGGCGCAGAAAGCAGTCGCAACCGATGGTCACCAGCAAAGGCCCCAGGCGTTGCTGCAAGCCGTCGAAAAGGTGGTGCAAGTTCGCCAACATGGGCCCCGGGCGCATGGCGGTCAGCACGATGCCGTTCTCCACGGCGCAGTAAAAGCTCAAGCTGAGGTCGTCATGTACCTGCTGGATCGCCCGCACGTAGTAGCGCTGGTTGAGCCGGACCGCCAAGGGGTGAGCGGCGAAGATGCGGTGATCCAGCTCGTTCACCGGGATGCCGATCAAGCGGGCGTACTCCTCGGCCGCAGGCTCGGCGTTGAGCTCGTGCACGCGGCGCAACTGGCGATCGGCCCGGGTGACGACCAGCTTCTCGTCCCGTGGTTCGAGGTGGTGGGTGGTGAAAACTTCAAAGTCCAGCCCGGTGTTGACCAGCAACACCACCGCCGCGCCACTGTGGAAGGCGCCCTCGAAGTACACGTGGGTATGGCTCAACTGATTGTCGTCACCGGCCGAGCCACCGAAATGCGGTATATCGCCCAGGGCTGCGCTCAGGGCCGCGAGCACGGTTTCCTCGCGACTGGAAAGCCCGTCGAGCAGCGTCAGGGCAAAACTGTGGCCCTTGATCGGTGCCAGGCTATTGCTGCGACACCCGCTCACCAGACGCTCGACCATCGCCTGGGCCTGGAACAGGCTGAACTGCTCCATGGCATCGATGCGTTCGGCGGCGATGGAAAACTGCCGGTGATCGAACCCCAGGGCGGTCACGCAGCCCCGGCCGTAGCCCTGGGGAGTGATTTCACCGGCGCTGGTGCAGCCAGCCAGGCGAATACCGCCGAAGCCTTGCTGCAATGCCACGGCCAGGGCCGGCAGGTCGTAACTGGCCGAGCAAAAGAACAAGACAAACCCCAGGTGCGGGTGCAGCAACTGAGTGGCCAGTTCCTGGGCCACTTGCTCGGCATCGCTTGCGCGCGAGACGGCGCTGATGACGCCTTCGCTGGAAAATGACTGCATGACGACGGGCTCCGCCCTGGACGATGCAGGCAGTCTAGGGCGGCGTGGGGGTGGGCCGAATGCTACTTGGGTAGTGGGTCGGGGTGTCGTTGGTTGTATGTGACGGGGCGGCGACTGCTGCGCAGCGGTCATGGTCCTGTGGGAGCGGGCTTGCCCCGCGACAGGCCGGTACAGCCAGTAATGTCGGTGTTGTCTGCACGATTGATCGCGGGGTAAGCCCGCTCCTACCGCCGCTGGCAATAGCCTGCGATCGGCCAGTGTGAGCGGGCTCGCCCCGCGAGAGGCCGGTACAGCCAGCAACATGGGTATTGCCTGAACGATTGATCGCGGGGCAAGCCCGCTCCTACCGAATCGCGCAGCAGTCGCCTGCCACGCATTACGACCGCTGCGCGGCCGATCGCAGGCTGTCGCCAGCGGCTACAGGGCCTGTGGGAGCGGGCTTGCCCCGCGAGAGGCCGGTACAGCCAGCAATATCGGTGTTGTCTGCACAATTGATCGTGGGGCAAGCCCGCTCCTACCGCCGCTGGCGACAGCCTGCGCAGCGGTCGTGGTTCGTGCTACCAGGTCAGCACCGCCCCCAGCGCCAGGGTATCGGTGTCTTCGTTCTGCGCATCTCCCTCGTGCCCATCGATCTCGAACTGGTTGTACTCGGCCACCAGCTTGAGGTTGTCATTGATGTCATGAAACAGCGCAATCCCCCGCGTCTCGTAATCGGCCCCGGTGTTCACCGCTCCATTGCCGTCATCCTTGGTCCGGCCATAGGACAACGCCAGGCGGTTCTTGCCGAACCGGTACGAGCCCTGCACCAGGTAACCGGTGCTGTCGACTTCGCGCAAGGTCGCCTCCCCGGCGTTGTTGGTAAAGAACGGGTTGATGCCCTTGGCGGTAAACCCTGAGCCGGTCAGCGAGAACGCTCCCATTTTGGCCTGCACGCCATAGCCCACGCCCTTGGAGGTGACCGAGTCGACGTTGTTGTCGGTGTTGTCCGAAGTCTGGTAGCTGCCGTTGAGCCAGCTGTAGATCTGCGCGCCACCCAGGTCGAACTGGTAGGTGATCTCACTCTCGGTGCGCGGGTTCTCCTGGTAGGCCTTGCCCACCGCGCTGTCGTCATTGGTGTCGACCGGGTCCATGATCCCCACCGCGACCCGCAAACCTTCCATCAAGGGGGTGCGGTAGGTGATCTGCGAGGTGGGGAATGGGTAGGGGTAGCCGCTGCCGATGTTGCCGAACGACACCCCGCCGCCGTCCACCAGCCCCAGGGTGTCGCTGACCTGGCCGTAGCCCGCCAGCAGTTCGTCGAGCAGGATGTTGGAGCGGGCGAACAGGCCGAAGTCCTTGCCGATCAGCACTTCACCCCACTCGGGGTTGGCCACGGTGCCATAGAACTGACGCACATCGATGGCCGTGTCGGTGCCGTTGGTTTCACTGTCGTTGATGGTCACCCAGAACGAGGCGCGGCCACCCAGTTTCAAAGTATCGGCCTGACGGGTCATGTTGAAGCCCAGGGTGTTGGGCAAGAAGCCCATCTTCACCCGCGACTGACGCCGGTCGTACTGCTCGCCGGCGCGGTCGATGTCGCTGTTGACGTAGAAGGCGTTGATGTAGCCATCGGTGGAAAAGGTGGTCTGGTCCTTGTCGTAGAGCATGATGTCGGCACAGGCCAAGGGGCTCAAGGTCAGGGCAGACAGGCTGGCAAGCAAGGGCAGGATACGGCGATGGGCATTGTTATTGTTGTGCATGACGCGCTCCGCAATCGGGGGTGACTGATTCGGAGGCGATTATCGAAAGGCCAGCACGCGGCCCATACGCTGCCTTGGCGGCAAGCGCCTGCTGCTTTGGCGCAGGCAGGTAGAGGGGTGGCAAGGGGAACTACTCCCCCCTTCCAGCGTGTCACAAGGCTAAAGTGGCAACACCCGACCCGGAAGGCGCACTGGCATGCAAAAATGCAGCGGCCAATTGCAGTTTTACGAATTGTAATAGGCAAATTTGCACTGTTAGGATCCCCTGATCCTCGAGCGCTTACCCAGATCGTGATATTTCACGTGGAAAATCAATAACAAAGCAGGGAGACAGCGATGACCGCGCACGTTCAACCGCCAACCGACGCGCCGATTCTGGCCCAGGTCCGCAACCATATCGGTCACTTGACCCTCAACCGCCCCGCCGGCCTCAACGCCCTGACCCTGGACATGGTGCGCCAGCTGCAGCAGCAGCTCGACGCCTGGGCAGCCGACCCGCAAGTGCATGCGGTGGTCCTGCGTGGCGAAGGCCCCAAAGGCTTCTGTGCAGGGGGCGACATCCGTTCGCTGTATGAAAGCTACAAGGCCGGCGACAGCCTGCACCGCGATTTCTTCGTCGAGGAATATGCCCTCGACCTGTGCATCCACCACTATCGCAAGCCGATCCTGGCGCTGATGGACGGCTTCACCCTCGGCGGTGGCATGGGCCTGGCCCAGGGCGCCGAACTGCGCGTGGTCACCGAGCGCAGCCGCCTGGCGATGCCGGAAGTGGGCATCGGCTACTTCCCCGACGTGGGCGGCAGTTACTTCCTGTCCCGCGTGCCCGGCGAACTGGGCACCTACCTGGGCGTCACGGGGGTGCAGATCGGCGCCGCCGATGCGCTGTACTGTGGCCTGGCCGACTGGTACCTGGACAGCAGCAAGCTGAGCCTGCTGGATGAGCGCCTCGATGCCCTGAGCTTTGGCGACCACCCGCTCAAAGACCTGCAAGGCGTGCTGGCCAAGCTCGGCACCCAGACCCTGGACGATGCACCGCTGGCCACGCTGCGCCCGGCCATCGATCACTTCTTCGCCCTGGCCGATGTCGGCAGTATCGTGGAGCAACTGCGGGCCGTGACCGTGGCCGACAGCCACGAATGGGCAATCAAGACCGCCGACCTGCTGGACACCCGCTCACCGCTGGCCATGGCCGTGACCCTGGAAATGCTGCGCCGCGGCCGTGACCTGAGCCTGGAAGACTGCTTTGCCATGGAGCTGCACCTGGACCAGCAATGGTTCGATCACGGCGACCTGATCGAAGGCGTGCGGGCGCTGATCATCGACAAGGACAAACAACCGCGCTGGAATCCCGCCGCCCTCGCCGACCTCAACCGTTCGCGCGTGAACCAATTCTTCGAAGGCCTGTAAGGCCTGGAGTACGCAGATGCAAGACCTGGAACTGAGCGAAGAACAGATCATGATCCGCGACATGGCCCGCGATTTTGCCCGTGGCGAAATCGCGCCCCATGCCCAGGCCTGGGAAAAGGCCGGCTGGATCGATGACAACGTGGTCAAGAAAATGGGCGAGCTTGGCTTGCTCGGCATGGTCGTCCCCGAGCAATGGGGTGGCAGCTACACCGACTATGTCGCCTACGCCCTGGCCGTTGAAGAGATCGCCGCCGGCGATGGCGCCACCGGTGCCTTGATGAGCATCCACAACTCGGTCGGCTGCGGCCCCCTGCTCGCCTACGGCAACGCCGAACAGCAGCAGACCTGGCTCGAGCGCCTGGCCAGTGGTGAGGTGATCGGCTGCTTCTGCCTGACCGAACCCCAGGCCGGCTCCGAGGCGCACAACCTGCGCACCCGTGCCGAGCTGCAGGGTGATCACTGGGTCATCAATGGTGCCAAGCAGTTTGTCAGCAACGCCCGGCGTGCAGGCCTTGCCATCGTCTTTGCCGTCACCGACCCGGACCTGGGCAAGAAAGGCATCTCGGCGTTCCTGGTGCCCACCGACAACGAAGGCTTCGTGGTCGATCGCAGCGAACACAAGATGGGCATCCGCGCCTCGGACACCTGCGCGGTCACGTTGAACAACTGCCGCATTCCCGCCGCCAACATGCTCGGTGAGCGCGGCAAAGGCCTGGCGATTGCCCTCTCCAACCTCGAAGGCGGTCGCATCGGCATCGCCGCCCAGGCCCTGGGCATCGCCCGCGCCGCGTTTGAAGCAGCCCTGGTGTACTCCCGTGACCGCATACAGTTCGGCAAGCCGATCAATGAGCACCAGAGCATCGCCAACCTGCTCGCCGACATGCAGGTGCAGATCAACGCTGCGCGCCTGCTGATCCTGCATGCCGCACGCCTGCGCAGCGCCGGCAAACCGTGCCTGAGCGAAGCCTCGCAAGCCAAGCTGTTCGCCTCGGAGATGGCCGAACGGGTCTGCTCCAAGGCGATCCAGGTGCATGGCGGGTATGGGTATCTGGAGGACTATCCGGTCGAGCGCTACTACCGCGATGCGCGGATCACCCAGATCTACGAAGGCTCCAGCGAAATCCAGCGCATGCTGATTGCCCGGGAGCTCAAGCACTACACCCTGTAATGGCCTCTCGCGGGGCAAGCCCGCTCCTACTGGCCCGGAACCACGACCGCTTCGCGGTCGTGCGCAGGCTATGGCCAGCGGCGGGTAGGAGCGGGCTTGCCCCGCGAAGCGATCTGACTGACAGATAACGACCGCAGCGTCACGCCACGACGGCAGGCATGCAACGGTTGTGGTTCAGGCGGCAGCTTCAGCGGCCTTTCGCGGGGCGAGCCCGCTCCTACGGGGGTCACTCATCCATGTGCATGGTATCCAGGTAACTGCGCACGGCCCACAGCGCTTCCTGGCTCAGGTAGTCCGCCATCTTGGGCATGTACACCCGACCGTCGCGCACCGCGCCATTGCGCACCCGCTCCACAAACCACTCATCGCCCGCCGCACCCTCATCGAGCAAACGCAGGTCCGGTGCGATGCCCCCCGACTTGGCTTCCAGGCCATGGCAGGCCGCGCAGTTCTGGTTGTAGGCCGATGCGCCAATCGAGACTGCCTCGTCGTGATCCTTGCTGTTGCGGTAGGGGTTTTCCGCTCGCCACTCTTCACCAAGCTTTTCAAGGTTGCCGATGTTGACTGCCGTCGGCGTGACGTTGCCATGGGCGAACACCGCCGCACTGCTAATCAGGCTGCCCACCACCATCAGGCTCAACCAGGCGTTTTTTGCTGTTGTCATTGTTCTGCCCTCGACTGCTGTTTGCACGCGTACACCTCTCGACTGAAAGGTTGCTCGCCAGCTTAGGCAGCCACCGCCTACCGCCCCATGCTGCTTTGGGGGCCGCGCTCTACTCCCTTGGTCGTAGCGCTTGCGGAGCAGTGCCAAATCACAGGTGGTTTGGGAAGTTTTCCCGCAAAGGGCGGGAGTTTTTCCGTATCAAGCCGTGCAGGGAAATCCCAGGCTAGAAGGGCCAAAACCTTCATTGGGAACTCCAACCATGACAATAAGATCGTTACCCGCCTCGCTTAAGCCTCTGACTGCCGCCGTGCATGCCGTGTTGCTGATGGGCAGCCTGGCCCTGACCGCACCCGCCTTCGCCAAGCCGGTGAGCTGGGATGACATCGCCGATGACCACAAGAGCACCGGCAACGTGCTGCAGTACGGCATGGGCACCAACGCCCAGCGCTGGAGCCCGTTGGCCCAGGTCAACGACAAGAACGTGTTCAAGCTCACCCCGGCCTGGTCGTACTCCTTTGGCGACGAAAAGCAGCGCGGCCAGGAGTCCCAGGCCATCGTCAACGACGGGGTGATCTACGTCACCGGCTCCTACTCGCGTGTCTTCGCCCTCGACGCCAAGACCGGCAAGCGCCTGTGGACCTACAACCATCGCCTGCCCGACAACATTCGCCCTTGCTGCGACGTGGTCAACCGCGGCGCGGCGATCTTCGGCGACAAGATTTTCTTCGGCACCCTCGATGCCCAGCTCGTGGCCCTGAACAAGGACACCGGCAAGGTCGTGTGGAAGAAGAAATTCGGCGACCACAGCGCCGGCTACACCATGACCGGCGCCCCGACCCTGGTCAAAGACCAGAAGAGCGGCAAGGTGCTGCTGATTCACGGCAGCTCCGGTGACGAATTCGGCGTGGTCGGTCAGTTGTATGCCCGCGACCCCGAGACCGGTGAAGAAGTGTGGATGCGGCCGTTTGTCGAAGGCCACATGGGCCGCCTGAACGGCAAGGACAGCACCCCGACCGGTGACGTCAAGGCGCCGTCCTGGCCCGATGACCCGAACACCGAGACCGGCAAGGTCGAAGCCTGGAGCCACGGCGGTGGCGCACCCTGGCAGAGCGCAAGCTTCGATGCCGAGACCAACACCATCATCGTCGGCGCCGGCAACCCGGGGCCGTGGAACACCTGGGCGCGGACCTCCAAGGACGGCAACCCCCACGACTATGACAGCCTCTACACCTCTGGCCAGGTCGGCGTAGACCCCACCACCGGCGAAGTGAAGTGGTTCTACCAGCACACGCCGAACGATGCATGGGACTTCTCCGGCAACAACGAGCTGGTGCTGTTCGACTACAAGGACAAGGACGGCAAGCAGTACAAGGCCACCGCCCACGCCGACCGCAACGGCTTCTTCTATGTGGTCGACCGCACCAACGGCAAGCTCAAGAACGCCTTCCCGTTCGCCGACAACATCACCTGGGCCAGCCATATCGACCTGAAGACCGGACGCCCGGTCGAGAACCCGGGGCAGCGTCCGGCCAAGCCCGAGCCTGGCCAGACCAAAGGCAAGCCGGTGGAAGTCTCGCCGCCATTCCTGGGCGGCAAGAACTGGAACCCGATGGCCTACAGCCAGGACACCGGTCTGTTCTACGTGCCGTCCAACCAGTGGAAAGAGGAGTACTGGACCGAGGAGGTCAACTACAAGAAAGGCTCGGCCTACCTGGGCATGGGTTTCCGGATCAAGCGCATGTATGAGGACCACGTAGGTTCGCTGCGCGCGATGGACCCGACCACCGGCAAGATGGTCTGGGAGCACAAGGAGCGTCTGCCACTGTGGGCCGGGGTACTGGCGACCAAGGGCAACCTGGTGTTCACCGGTACCGGTGACGGCTACTTCAAGGCCTTCGACGCCAAGACGGGCAAGGAGCTGTGGAAATTCCAGACCGGCAGCGGCATCGTCTCGCCACCGATCACCTGGGAGCAGGACGGTGAGCAATACATCGGCGTGACCGTGGGCTACGGCGGTGCGGTACCCCTGTGGGGTGGCGACATGGCCGAGCTGACCAAGCCGGTGGCCCAAGGTGGTTCGTTCTGGGTGTTCAAGATCCCGGCCTGGGATACCAAGACAGCTCAGCGTTAAGCCAGTAGGAGCGGGCTTGTCCCGCGATAGCGATCTACCTGACACACCGCTATCGCGGGGCAAGCCCGCTCCCACAACAGGCCCGCTCCTACCCCTCAAGGAGATTGTTATGAACTACGTGCCCCTACTGCTCACCCTGGCCCTGGCCCCCGCCTTCGCCGATGACGATGCCCAGCCGCGCATCAACGGCTGCCTCATTGCCCCCGAAAGCCAGTGCCCCAACGCCGACCTGCGTGGCGCCGACCTGAGCAACCAGGACCTGCGCAAGATCAACCTGGCCGGTGCCGACCTGCGCGGGGCCAACCTGCGCCATGCCCGCCTGGACCTGGCCAACCTGGAAAAAGCCAACCTGCAAGGCGCCAACCTCACCCGCGCCAGCCTGCAGCAAAGCAACCTGCGCCTGGCCAACCTGCAAGGCGCCACGCTGATTGCGGTGCAAAGCTGGGGCATGTTCGCCCAGGGCGCCAACTTCAGCGACGCCAACCTGAGTGCGGCCTACCTGGAATTTGCCCGGCTCTCCGGGGCCACGCTGCACAACAGCAACCTGCAAGCGGCCGACCTTGAAATGACCTGGCTGAGCAAGGCCGACCTCAAGGGCGCAAGCCTGGCCGATGCCAACCTCCAGGAAGCCAAGCTGGGTGCAAGCAACCTGGAACGTGCCGACCTGCGGGGCAGCCGCCAGCACTACGCCAACTTCCAGGACAGCAACATGGAGGGCTGCCAGGGCTGCCCGGACACCTGGAACTAAGCCGCTACCCGCAACAGCCCGACCTCGATGGCCAGGTGCACCATTTCGGCCTGGGAACTGACCTGCAGCTTGCTCTTGAGCAGGGTCAGGTAGTTGGACACGGTCTTGCTGCTCAGGCACAGCTGTTGCGCGATCAAGCGGTTCGAGCTGCCTTTGGCCAGCATCAGGAAAATCTCGATTTCCCGCTGGCTCAGGCCCTGCAACCGCGCATGCACGCCCTGCCCGCCATGGGCCTGCAAGGCCAGGGCGGTAGCCAGGGTCTGCTCGATATAGGCATGCCCGCACAGCACCCGCCGCACCGCCTCAAGCAGTACTCCGGGCTCGACGTTCTTGGAGAGAAAACCGCACGCACCAGCATCCATTGCCTGGCGCACCAGGCCCAGTTCGGTGTGTTCACTGAAGAACAGCACCCGCAGTTGCGGCAAGCGCAGGCGCAGGCGCCGGGTGGTTTCAAGGCCACTGATGCCGGGCAGGTCGAAGTCCATGATGACCAGCCCCGGCAGTTGTTCGCCGACTTTGATCAGGGCCTCTTCACCGCTTCCCGCCTCGATGATTGCAAGCCCTTCCAGGCCCTGCTCCAGCACCCGGGCCACACCCAGGCGCAGCATGGGGTGATCATCGACCAGCAATATGGCCATGGCAGGGTTCCTTGTCCGGCGGTTGTTCACGCCCATGCTAGAGCCAGGCCCTGCCCAGGCGCCTACTACTTTGGTACTGTTTTGCTTGTCGATGGTCGCATTTCCAAAGCGTTGCGCCTGGCCTGTAATGTAGGGGTGCAGCGACAACCACAACAATAAGGTGCAAAGCCATGTACAAGATTCTGATCGCCGACGACCACCCGTTGTTTCGCGAAGCCATCCACAACGTCATCAGTGATGGTTTTCCCGGCAGCGAAGTGATGGAAACCGCCGACCTGGACAGTGCCCTGGCCTTGACCGGGGAACACGACGACCTGGATCTGATCCTGCTGGACCTGAACATGCCCGGCATGCATGGCCTGGGCGGGTTGATCAACCTGCGCAACGAGGCACCGACCATTCCGGTGGTGATCGTCTCGGCCGAACAGGACAAGCAGATCGTGCTGCAGGCCATCACCTATGGCGCTGTGGGCTTTATCACCAAATCCTCGCCGCGCTCGCAGATGACCGAGGCCATCGAGCAGATCCTCAATGGCAACGTCTACTTGCCACCCGACATCATCCGCACGCAAAAGGCCGGCACCCGGCGCAACCACAGCGAGCACCCGGGCTTTGCCCCAGAGCTGCTGCAGGCCCTGACCCGCAAGCAACTGCTGGTGCTCGAACGCATGACCAAGGGGGAGTCGAACAAGCAGATCGCCTACAACCTGGACATCGCCGAAACCACGGTCAAGGCGCATGTGTCGGCGATCTTGCGCAAGCTCAATGTGCACAACCGCGTGCAGGCGATCCTCAGCGCCGGCGATATCGACTTCACCGCCTACCTGCGACGATAGTCGTGATAAATCGTGCAGATGGAAATTAGCCATTGAAACCGCGCCGGCGCCTGAAGTAAGCTCAGGCCCATCAACTGGAGAGTCCCATGTCGCAGTCCACCCTCACTCACGCACACAACACCGGTCGCCTGTCGCGCCCTGTGCTGGCTGCTGCCGAGTGCGCGACGGCCGCTCCCGCTGCGTTTTATTTTGGGTATTGGTTTAGCCACAGGCGCCGCTGATACCCACACCGGCGCCCACTTTCAAGGGGCCGCCGAATACGAGAATACTCAAACCCCCGGTCGGCCCCTCCGATCGGGGGTTTTGTTTTTCAAGCCCCCACGCAACCGAACAGATACTGAGGATTACCCCATGAACTACGCCACCTACCACCTTTACCCAAGCTTTACCGCCTGGCGATTTAGCCAATCCCGTTCGGGCCAGTCTGCCGCCTCCGATCGGTCACTTGTTGGTGGCACCGAAACACATGACGCCAATCAGGCCAACTGTCGAACACCTCGATAGGGCCGACAGCGCGGGCAAGACCCCGCCATCCGCCCAGGGAATCCAGAACATGCAATCGTCCACACTCGCTCTGCCACTGTCCGAATCCACCGCTGCCAACAGCGCCGTCAGCCAACGCCTGCCGAGCCCGCTGTTGCTCAAGCAGCAAATGCCGCTGTCCACTGCCCTCGCCGCCCAGGTCGAACGTCACCGCAAAGCCGTACGCGCCATCCTCGATGGTGAAGATTCGCGCCTGCTGCTGATCGTCGGCCCCTGCTCCCTCCATGACCCACGCTCGGCCCGCGAATACGCCCAACGCCTGGCACGGCTGGCCGAAGAGGTCAGCGACCAGATGCTGCTGGTCATGCGCGCCTACGTTGAAAAGCCACGCACCACCGTGGGCTGGAAAGGCCTGGCATACGATCCGCACCTGGATGGCAGCGATGACATGCACGCCGGTATCGCGCTGTCGCGCGGCCTGATGCTGAGCATGCTCGAATGCGGCCTGCCGGTGGCCACCGAGCTGCTGCAACCGATGGCAGCCGGCTACTTCGACGATTTGCTCAGCTGGGCGGCCATTGGCGCACGCACCACCGAATCGCAGATTCACCGCGAGATGGTCAGCGGCCTGGGCCTGCCGGTCGGCTTCAAGAACGGCACCGACGGCGGTGTCGGCATTGCCTGCGATGCGATTCGCAGCGCCGCCCACAGCCATCGGCACTTCGGTATGGATGCGCAAGGATTCCCGGCCATCATCGAAACCCTGGGCAACCCGGACACCCACCTTGTCCTGCGCGGTGGCAACAAAGGCCCCAACTACGACCCCCAGAGCATTGCCCAGGCGCGCCAGGGCCTGGCCAAGGCGGGCGTGAGTGCGCGGGTGATGGTCGATTGCAGCCATGCCAACAGCGGCAAAGACCCGATGCGCCAGCCCCAGGTGTTCAACGAGGTGCTGGAGCAGCGCTTGCAGGGCGACGCGTCACTGATTGGCATGATGCTCGAAAGCCATTTGTTCGACGGCTGCCAGGCACTGGGCACTGCACCGCTCAAATACGGGGTGTCGATCACCGACGGCTGCCTGGGCTGGGACGGGACCGAAGCGCTGTTGCGTCAGGGGGCGGCGGCATTGCGTGACATTGCGCAGGAAAAAACCGCTGCAATCCGGTAGTCTCGGCACTTTCTTGCAAAGGAGTATCTCCCATGGCCAAAGCCACTGCCCGTCACATCCTGGTTGCCACTGAAGACAAGTGCAATGAACTGAAGGCTCAGATCGAAGCCGGTGCCGATTTCGCCGAAATCGCCAAAGCCAACTCCACCTGCCCGTCCAGCCGTCAGGGCGGCGACCTGGGCTCGTTCGGCCCAGGCCAGATGGTCAAGGAATTCGACACCGTGGTGTTCAGCGCCCCGATCAACACCGTCCAAGGCCCGGTGAAGACCCAGTTCGGTTACCACCTGCTGGAAGTGACCAGCCGCCAGGACTGAGTCCTTCTCGCCCGAACCGGTCCACCCGGACCGGTTCAGGTGCAGCGTGCCAAGCTGCTAAGCTACAGCCACACCCGTGGGCACAGGTAGTCAGGCGCTTGCAATTAGTTCCTTCCTCTCTCGCTGTAGTCTTCGTCCTGATCCTGGCCTGGACCGATGCCGCCCTGGCAGCCCCCGGTCACGCCCTCACCGTCTATGGCGAAGCACCCCGCTACCCCGCCAACTTCAAGCATTTCGACTACGCCAACCCCGACGCCCCCAAAGGCGGCAGCCTGCGCCGCTCGGCCATCGAGATCGGCCAGTTCGACCATGTGTTGCCCTATATCGACAAAGGCACCGGCGTTGCCGAGGTCGATGGCTGGTTGTACGCGCCCCTGGCCGTGCGCTCGCAAGATGAGCCGTACACTGTTTACGGTCTGATCGCACGCCAGCTTGAGCGTGACCCCGCGGGCCTGTGGCTGCGCTTTTACCTCGACCCCCGTGCGCGCTTTGCCGATGGCCAGCCGGTGCGCGCCGAGGATGTGCGCTTCACCTACGACACGCTGATGCAAAAAGGCAACCTCAAGTTCCGCACCCAGTTCGCCGATGTCGAGCGGGTCGAGATAGAGGGGCCACGGCAGATCCGCTTTCACTTCAAGAGCAACCTGAACCGCACCCTGCCGCTGGACCTGGCCACCCTGCCGGTGCTGCCCGAGCATTGGTGGAAGGACCGCGACTTTGCCAGCGGCGGTGGTTTTGAAGCGCCCGTGGGCAGCGGCCCCTACCGTATCGGGCCAATCGACAATGGCCGCAGCATCACCTTTGAACGCGACCCGACCTGGTGGGCCCGGGACCTGCCGGTCAATCGCGGCCGCTATAACTTCGACCGCCTGCGCATCGAGTACTTCGGCGATACCGAAGTGGCGCGCCAGGTGCTGCGCGGCGGTGGTTTCGACTACAACCGCGAGTTCTCCGCCACCGGCTACTCCATCGGCTACAACAGCCCGGCGCTGGAAGACGGCCGCTTGCAACGCGCCCACCTGGCCAAGCAGGCACCGCAGACTGCCCAGGGCTTTGTCTTCAACCTGCAACGACCGGTGTTCAAGGACCGCCGCGTGCGCCAGGCGCTGGCCATGCTGTGGGATTTCGAGTGGAGCAACCGGCAGATGATGCGCAACCTGTACATCCGCCAGCAGAGCTTTTTCTCCAACAGCGTCCTGGCTGCCCGGGCCCTGCCCGATGCCGGCGAGCTGGCGCTGCTCGAACCCTTGCGCGGGCAGGTGCCCGACGAGGTGTTTACCCAGGTGTTCGAGGCGCCGCGCACCGACGGCTCGGGGCTGATTCGCGACAAGCAGCTGCAAGCCCTGGCCTTGCTCAAGGCGGCTGGCTGGAAGCCTGAAGGCGATCAACTGGTAAACGACCAGGGCGAGCCCCTGCAGTTCACCTTTCTCAACGCCCAAACCGGCTTCGAGCGCTTGCTGCTGCCCTGGAAGCGCAACCTGGCGCAAATTGGCATCACCCTCGACATTCGCCGGATCGACCCTTCGCAGTACGTCAACCGGCTCATGGCCCGGGACTACGACATGATCGTGACCGGCTACCCGGTCACCACCTCACCCGGCATCGAGCTGTACAACTTCTTTGGCTCGACCTCGGCCAACGATCCTGGTGCCAATAACTACATGGCCTTGCAAGACCCGGCGGTGGACCGGCTGATCGACGGGCTGGTCAAGGCCAGCACCCAGGCCGACATGCTGCGCCATGCCCACGCCCTGGACCGGGTGCTGCAATGGAACTACTACTGGATCCCCAACTACTATCCACCCGGCTCCTCCACCGTGTGGTGGAACCGCTTCGGCCTGCCCAAGGTACAGGCCAGCAACGACGAAGGCCTGGACAGCTGGTGGGAAGTCAGCCCCACGGCGCTGACCAACGCGCAGATGGCCGAGCGCCTCAAGGAGCAGCCATGACTGTCTACATCCTGCGCCGGCTGTTATTGATCATTCCGACCCTGCTGATCATCCTGCTGGTCAATTTCGTCATCGTCCAGGCTGCGCCTGGTGGCCCGGTGGAGCAGGCCATTGCCCGTTTGCAGGGCATCGGCGGCGGCGCGCCGGGGGCCAGCGTCGAAACCCTGCATGCCAGCTCCCGGGCCAGCCGTGGCCTGGACCCGAAACTGATCGAAGACATCAAGCGCCAGTACGGCTTCGACAAGTCGGCACCGGAACGCTTGTGGCTGATGCTGGGCCAATACGCACGGCTGGACTTCGGCAACAGCTTCTTTCGTGGCGCCAAGGTCACCGACCTGATTCTGGAGAAGATGCCGGTAACCTTGTCGCTGGGCTTCTGGGCCACATTGATCACCTACCTGGTGTCCATTCCCCTGGGGATTCGCAAGGCCGTGCGGCACGGCACCGCATTCGATGCCTGGAGCAGCAGTCTGATCGTGATTGGCTATGCCTTGCCATCGTTCCTGTTCGCCTTGCTCTTGATCGTGCTGTTCGCCGGCGGCACTTCGCTGAACTGGTTCCCGGTGCGCGGCCTGGTGTCGGAGGACTTTGATCAGCTCAGCCTGCTGGGCAAGGTGGCCGATTACTTCTGGCACCTGGTGCTGCCGGTCGGGGCCCTGGTGATCGGCGGTTTCGCGACCCTGACCCTGCTGACCAAGAACGCCTTCCTCAACGAGATCACCCGCCAGTACGTCATCACCGCCCGGGCCAAGGGCCTGAGCGAGCGGCGGGTGCTGTACGGCCATGTGTTTCGCAACGCCATCCTGCTGGTGGTGGCCGGCATTCCCCAGGCATTGATCACGGTGTTCTTTGCCGGTTCGCTGCTGATCGAGGTGATCTTCTCCCTCGATGGCCTGGGGCGCATGAGCTATGAGGCGGCGGTGTCGCGGGACTATCCGGTGGTGTTCGGCTCGCTGTTCATCTTCACCCTGTTCGGCCTGTTGATCCGCCTGGTCGGTGACCTGTGCTACACCCTGGTCGATCCGCGTATCGACTTTGCCACGAGGGCCCATTGATGTTCAGCCTTTCGCCGGTTTCGCGCAGACGCCTGCAGGCTTTCCGGCGCAACCGCCGGGGCTGGTACTCATTGTGGCTGTTCGGCATTTTGCTGGTGCTGAGCCTGGGCGCAGAGCTGGTGGCCAACGACAAGCCGCTGGTGTTGAGCTACCAGAACCAGCTGTATTTCCCGGCCTTCAAACGCTACACCGAACAGGAATTCGGCGGCCAGCTGCTGTTCCAGCCCGACTACCGCAGCCAGTACGTGCAGCAACTGATCAAGGATCAGGGCGGCTGGATGCTGTTCGCGCCCGTTCCCTTCAGTGCCGACACCCCCAACTACGACCTGCAACAACCCACCCCGAGCCCGCCGACCGCGGTGAACTGGCTGGGTACCGACGACCAGGCGCGCGATGTGCTGGCCCGGGTGCTGTATGGCACGCGGGTGTCGATCCTGTTCGCCCTGGCCCTGACGGTGATCAGCACGGTGATCGGCATTGCCGCCGGTGCCTTGCAGGGTTATCACGGCGGCTGGGTCGACTTGATCGGGCAGCGCTTGCTGGAGGTGTGGTCGGGGTTGCCGGTGCTCTACTTGCTGATCATCCTCAGTGGCTTTGTGGAGCCGAATTTCTGGTGGTTGCTGGGCATCATGGCGCTGTTTTCCTGGCTGGCCCTGGTGGACGTCGTGCGTGCCGAGTTCCTGCGCGGGCGCAACCTGGAATACGTGATGGCCGCCCGCGCCCTGGGCCTGCAGGATCGCTGGGTGATCCTGCGGCACATTCTGCCCAACGCCATGAACGCCACGCTGACCTTCCTGCCGTTCATTCTCACCGGCGCCATCACCACCCTCACCGCCCTGGACTTTCTCGGCTTCGGCATGCCCGCCGGCAGCGCCTCGCTGGGCGAACTGGTGAACCAGGGCAAGCAGAACCTGCAGGCACCCTGGTTGGGCTTCACCGCGTTTTTCTCGCTGGCGCTGATCCTGTCCCTGCTGGTGTTCATCGGCGATGCCTTGCGCGAAGCCTTCGATCCACGGGCATAATCCCAGCCTTTGACCTCCAGGGAGCGGCCCATGCCTGCCAGTGACAGCCTCAAGGATTACCAGCAGGTGCGCCTGCAGGCGATCCGATCACTGTTTGAAATCATCGAGCAGTCCAGTGAAGGCACCCTCATTGTCGACCGCGATGCCCGCATCGTCTGGATGAACGAGCGCTATGCCCGGCGCTTTGGCCTGGAGAACGCCGCCAGCGTCATCGGCCAGCCGTGCGAAAGCGTGATTCCCGGCAGCCTGATGCGCGAGGTCTTGAGTAACGGCCGCCCGATCCTCCTCGACATGCTCGATACCCCAAAGGAGCCGTTGGTGGTCATGCGCTTGCCGGTGCATGACGGCAACGGTGAGCTGGTCGGCGCCATCGGCTTTGCCCTGTTCGACGAACTGCGCAGCCTCTCGCCCCTGCTCAAGCGCTACGCCAGCATGCAGCAGGAGCTGGCCTCGACCCGCTCGTTGCTGCGGGCCCGCCAGGCCAAGTACAGCTTTGCCCAGTTCATTGGCACCAGCGCTGCCAGCCTTGAGGTCAAGCGTCGCGCCCGGCGTGGCGCGAGCAGCGATTCGGCCGTGTTGCTGCTGGGTGAGACCGGCACCGGCAAGGAACTGCTGGCCCATGCCATCCATGCGGCCTCGTCACGGGCGCACAAGGCCTTTGTCAGCATCAACAGTGCGGCGATCCCCGAGACCCTGCTCGAAGCCGAGTTCTTCGGCACCGCCCCCGGCGCCTACACCGGTGCCGACCGCAAGGGCCGCCCCGGCAAGTTGCAACTGGCCGAAGGCGGCACCCTGTTCCTGGACGAGATCGGCGACATGCCGCTGCCGTTGCAAAGCAAGCTGCTGCGGGTACTCCAGGAAAAGGAGTACGAGCCCGTGGGTTCCAACCAGATGATGCACAGCGACGTGCGCATCATTGCCGCCACCTCCACCGACCTCTCGGCAGCCATGGCCCGGGGCGAGTTTCGTGCCGACCTGTACTACCGGCTCAATGTACTGCCGATTCAGGTGCCGCCGCTGCGCGAGCGCCTGGATGACTTGCCGGCCCTGAGCGAGGCGATTCTTGAAGAACTGGGCAGTCAGCATGAGCTGGACCCTGACGCCCAGGCCTTGCTGGCCCGGCATGCCTGGCCGGGGAATATCCGTGAACTGCGTAACGTGCTGGAGCGCGCGACCTTGCTGGCGGATCAGCCACGGCTGCATGCCCAGGATGTTCAGGCCGCGCTGGGCAATCTGGCGCCCCTGGCCGTGCAGGCGCCGCAGTTGAGCTATAAACAGGCGTGTGCCGAGTTCGAGCGCAAGCTGTTGCTGGACACCCTCGCGCGCTGTGCCGGGAATGTGCCGCAGGCCGCGCAGATACTGGGGTTGGGGCGTTCGACCTTGTACAAGAAGTTGGTTGCGCTCGGGGCTTCGTCTCAATAGAGAGACTTGGGTTTCTTATTCGAGACTGATCGCGGAGCAAGCCCGCTCCTACCGTCTGTGGGAGCGGGCTTGCCCCGCGATTCTCAATACAGAGACAAAGCTCTTCAGCAGAACGAAAATTCTCATATATTTCAACAACATAGGTACTTGGCACGATTCCCGCTATCTCCAGCCACCAACAAAAACAAGATGCACCCAAGGAGACACTCGATGAGTGTGATCATCGCCCTGGCAGCCCTGGCGCTGCTGATGCTGGCTGCTTACCGTGGTTATAGCGTTATCCTCTTCGCCCCCATCGCCGCCCTCGGCGCGGTATTGCTCACCGACCCTTCCGCGGTCGCCCCGGCCTTTACCGGCGTGTTCATGGAGAAGATGGTCGGCTTCATCAAGCTGTACTTTCCGGTGTTCCTGCTCGGCGCCGTGTTCGGCAAGCTGATCGAGCTGTCGGGCTTTTCCCGGTCCATCGTTGCCGCGGCCATCCGCGTGCTGGGTACCCGCCAGGCCATGCTGGTGATCGTGCTGGTGTGCGCCTTGCTGACCTATGGCGGGGTGTCGCTGTTCGTGGTGGTCTTTGCGGTGTACCCGTTCGCCGCCGAGATGTTCCGCCAGAGCAACATCCCCAAGCGCCTGATCCCGGCGACCATCGCCCTGGGCGCATTCTCCTTCACCATGGACGCCTTGCCCGGCACCCCGCAGATCCAGAACATCATCCCCAGCACCTTCTTCAACACCACCGCCTGGGCCGCGCCGTGGCTGGGGTTGATCGGCACGGTGTTCGTGTTCTGCACCGGCATGCTGTACCTGCAACGCCAGCGCAACAAGGCCCAGCGCGCCGGCGAAGGCTATGGCACAGCGCTGCGCAACGAGCCGGAAACCGCGGCCGACCTCAAGCTGCCCAACCCCTGGCTTGCGCTGTCGCCGTTGCTGCTCGTGGGGGTTATGAACCTGCTGTTTACCCACTGGATTCCTGCCTGGTACGGCAAGACCCATACCCTGAGCCTGCCGGGCATGAGCGCCCCGGTGCAAACCGAGATCGCCAAGCTCACGGCCATCTGGGCCGTTGAGGCAGCCTTGTTGCTGGGTATCCTGCTGGTGCTGGTGGCGGGCTTCGGCGCGATCAAGAGTCGCCTGGCCGAAGGCAGCAAAAGTGCGGTCAGCGGCGCATTGCTGGCGGCGATGAACACCGCATCCGAATACGGCTTCGGCGCCGTGATCGCCTCGTTGCCAGGCTTCCTGGTGCTGGCCGACGCGCTCAAGTCGATTCCCAATCCGCTGGTCAACGAAGCGATCACCGTTACCTTGCTGGCCGGTATCACAGGCTCGGCATCTGGCGGCATGAGCATCGCCCTGGCCGCGATGTCCGACACCTTCATTGCGGCGGCCAACGCCGCCAATATTCCCCTTGAGGTGCTACACCGGGTGGCCGCCATGGCCAGTGGCGGCATGGACACCCTGCCGCACAACGGCGCGGTGATCACCCTGCTGGCGGTTACGGGCCTGACCCACCGCGAAGCGTACAAGGACATTTTTGGTATTACCCTGATCAAGACCCTGGCCGTGTTCGTGGTTATCGCCACGTACTACGCGACCGGCATCGTCTAAGGAGCAACCCATGAATCTGAACGGCAAGACAGCAGTGGTCACCGGTTCCACCAGCGGCATCGGCCTGGGGATTGCCCATGTCCTGGCCCGGGCCGGGGCCAACCTTGTGCTCAACGGCTTTGGCGATGCCAGTGCAGCCATCGCCGAGGTGGCCCGCCACGGCACCCGCGTGGGCCATCACCCGGCGGACCTCAGCGATGTGAAGCAGATCCAGGACCTGTTCGCCTATGCCGAGCGCGAGTTCGGCAGTGTCGACATCCTGGTCAACAACGCCGGCATCCAGTTTGTGTCGCCGGTGGAGGAGTTCCCGGTGGAGCGCTGGAACTCGATCATTGCTGTCAATCTGTCTGCGGTGTTCCACGGTACCCAATGGGTGCTGCCGGGCATGCGCCAGCGCAACTGGGGACGGATCATCAACATCGCCTCGGTGCACGGCCAGGTCGGCTCCGTGGGCAAGGCTGCCTACGTCGCCGCCAAGCACGGGGTGGTGGGGCTGACCAAAGTGGTGGGCCTGGAAACCGCCACCAGCAACGTCACCTGCAATGCCATCTGCCCGGGCTGGGTGCTGACGCCGCTGGTGCAAAAACAGATCGATGACCGCATTGCCAGTGGCGTGCCGGCACAACAGGCCCAGCATGATCTGTTGGCCGAGAAGCAGCCTTCCCTGGCCTTCGTCACTCCCGAACACCTGGGTGAACTGGTATTGTTCCTCTGTAGCGAAGCTGGCAGTCAGGTTCGTGGTGCTGCCTGGAACATTGATGGCGGTTGGCTGGCCCAGTGACGGGCGGCCCGGGATCTGGCTGCGGCTCGTGCTTTTTTATCTGCAAGGAGGCCTTATGCGCCCTATCACCCTCACTGCGCTGTTCACCCTGACCCTGGCTGTCGGTACTTCGGTACAGGCCGCCAGCCTCAAGGATGTAGCGCCCTACCCCGAGGCCGAAAAAGGCTTTACCCGCCAGGTGATCCACCTGCCGCAACAGGCCGATGAATCGGCATTCAAGCTCGAAGTCATGGCCGGCAAACAGCTGCAGGTCGACTGCAACCGCCAGCACCTGGGCGGCAGCCTTGAAGAGAAAACCCTGCAAGGCTGGGGCTACAGTTACTACCGCCTGGAAAAAGTCATGGGCCCGGCCTCGACCCTGATGGCCTGCCCGGACAACACCAAGAAAGAAGCCTTTGTGCCCGTGGTCGGCGACGGTTTCCTGCTGCGCTACAACAGCAAGCTGCCGGTAGTGGTCTACGTGCCCGAAGGCGTCCAGGTGCGCTACCGCATCTGGTCGGCCTCGAATGAAGTGAAGAACGCTACAGTGGAATAAAGGGGTCCAACCAAGGGGACGCGGCATGAACGACGTGCTCTGGCAGCCGAGCAAGGCCCGCATCCGGGCAACCCGCATGGATGCCTTTCGTCGTGAGGTCAACCGCAGGTTCAACCTCACGCTTGGCGACTATGACGAGCTGCACCGCTGGAGCATCGACCAGCGTGCCGCGTTCTGGCAGACCCTGGCCGACACCTTTGCGGTGCGTTGGCATCAGCCGGCCACCGCCGTCCTCAGTGAAGGTCCACAGATGCCCGACGCCCGCTGGTTCAGCGGCGCCACCCTCAACTTTGCCGAACACCTGCTGCGCCGGCGCGATGCGCGGCCGGCGCTGATCGTTGTGCGCGAAGAAGGTGAACGCCGGGTCATCAGCCACGCCGAGCTCGCCGCGCAGGTCGCCGGCTTGCAGCGCAGCTTCAAGGCCTGCGGCATCGGCGTCGGCGACCGGGTTGCCGCGTGCATGCCCAACACCTGGCAAACCCTGGTGGCCATGCTGGCCTGCACAAGCCTGGGTGCCATCTGGTCCTGTTCATCGCCCGAGTTCGGAACCCACGGCATCATCGACCGCTTCGGCCAGATCGAGCCCAAGCTGCTGATGGTGTGTGCGGGCTACCACTACGCCGGCAAGAGCATCGACCAGGTCGACAAGATCAACGAGGTACTGGCCCAGCTGCCGAGCCTCGAGCAACTGCTGGTGGTGCCCTACACCCGGCCGCACACCCGCAGCGACGAATTTCACAGCAATGCCCGCATCAGCCTGTGGGACGACTTCTACCAAGCCGGCGGCGAGCCGCAGTTCACCCCGCTGCCGTTCGATCACCCGCTGTACATCCTCTATTCCAGCGGCACCACCGGCGTACCCAAGTGCATCGTTCACAGTGCCGGTGGCGTACTGCTGCAGCACCTCAAGGAACACGGCCTGCACAACGACCTGGGCCCGGACGATGTGCTGTTCTACTACACCACCTGCGGCTGGATGATGTGGAACTGGCTGGTCAGCGGCCTGGCCGTGGGCAGCGCCCTTGTGCTGTATGACGGCTCACCCTTTCATCCTGCCCCGCAGCGCTTGCTCGACCTGATCGACAGCGAGCGGATCACCGCCTTCGGCACCAGCGCCAAGTACCTGGCCGCGCTGGAGCATGCCCAGGTGCAGCCGCGCCTGAGTCACCGCTTGGGTTCGCTCAAGCTATTGCTGTCGACCGGGTCACCGCTTTCGCCGCAGAGCTACGACTACGTCTACCGCGAGTTCAAGAAAGACCTGTGCCTGGCGTCAATGTCTGGCGGCACCGATATCTGCTCGTGCTTTGTGATCGGCAACCCGGTGCTGCCGGTGCGCCGTGGCGAGATCCAGTGCAAGAGCCTGGGGATGGCGGTTGAAGTCTGGGACGATGACGGCCATGTCCTGATCGGGAAAAAAGGCGAGCTGGTTTGCACCCGGCACTTTCCAGCCATGCCCCTGGGATTCTGGAACGATCCCCAAGGCGAGCGTTTTCGCGCTGCCTATTTCACTCAGTTCCCCGGCGTGTGGGCCCAGGGTGACTACGCCGAACAAACGCCCGAAGGCGGCATGCTCATCCACGGCCGCTCGGACGCGGTACTCAACCCTGGCGGGGTGCGCATCGGCACCGCAGAGATCTACCGGCAGGTGGAGAAAATCGGCGAGGTGCTCGAGAGCGTTGCCATCGGCCAGCGCTGGCAGAACGATGTGCGCGTGGTGCTGTTCGTGCGGCTTCAAGCAGGCGTCGTACTGGATGAAGCGCTGCAGGCACGGATTCGCCAGGAAATCCGCAGCAACACCACCCCCCGGCATGTACCGGCGGTGATCGCCGCCGTCAGCGATATTCCCCGTACCATCAGCGGCAAGATCGTCGAGCTGGCGATTCGCAACGTGGTGCATGGGGAGCCGGTGAAGAACACCGATGCCCTGGCCAACCCCGAAGCGCTCGAGCAATTTCGTGACCGCCCGGAATTGCGCGATCAGGCATAATGGCGCGTTTTCCGCATCGCAAAGGCATTTAGAAATGAAAGCACAGGCCCGGCACATTCTGGTCAAGACCGCTGAAGAAGCCGAACAACTCAAGCAGCGCATCGCCAAGGGCGAGGCGTTCGATGTGCTGGCCAAGAAGTACTCCACCTGCCCGTCCGGCAAACGCGGCGGTGACCTGGGCGAAGTACGCCCAGGGCAAATGGTCGGGGCAATCGACCAGGTCATCTTCAAAAAACCGCTGCGCACCGTTCACGGCCCGATCAAGAGCAAGTTCGGCTATCACCTGGTGCAGGTGTTCTACCGCGACTAGAGGCTGTCGCTGCGCCGGCCGGCCCGCAGCCTGTGCTGGTCGGCAAGATCGTTGCGAAGACCGACGATCAGATTGGAAATGGCCCGGCTGCTGGTCAACTGGTCAGCGCTGATGCCGGTCACCAGCAGATCGACGCGTTCACAACTGCGGTCGAAAACCCGCACCGTCAGCGAACGGTCTGCAGCCTGGGTGCATTGGCAGCGCACCGGCAGAAAGCTGCTTTCAATGATGTTGCGTAACTCCAGGGTAGAAAGCATCGGTATGTCTCCTTGGCAAGTGGCGGGCAACGTTTCCATGTGCCCGATTCCAGCCACAAGCCTAGGGCATTTCCGTCGTCAGGCTCAGATCCTTTCTCTATAAGCCCTTTACCTCAGCGCCTCATGCACGGCGTGCCGCTAACAGGCCCGCACCGGCCAGGCCGAGCAACGTGGCGCTGACCCGGTTGAACAGCCGGCGCGGGCCAGGCTGGTTGAACCAGCGCTGCAGGTACGCCCCTAGCCAGCCGTAAAGGGCGATGGCCAGCCACTCCAGCAGCAGGAACATCCCGCCCAGCCAGGCAAACTGCTCGGCCACCGGCACCGGACTGCCGACCTGGATGAACTGTGGCAGGAACGCGGTGAAGATCAGAATGGCCTTGGGGTTGCCCGCAGCCACCCAGAATTCCTGGCGGGCCAGGCGCAAGGTGCCCCTGCTCCGTTCGACGACCACGGCGCCGGTGGCCACGGGCGCGCGCCACAGTTGCCAGGCGATGTAGAACAGGTAGGCAGCACCCAGCACCTTGATGGTCAGGAAAAGGTACTCGCTGGTGTGCAGCACCACCGCCAGGCCCATGGCCGCCAGCACGATCATCCCGGCGAACGCCAGCAACCGCCCCACACCTGCCACACAGGCAGTTCGCAAGCCGTAGCGGCTGGCATTGTTCAAGGACAGGAGGTTGTTCGGGCCTGGGGCCATGTTCAAGGCGAAGCAGGCGGGCACGAACAAGGCGAGTGTGGACAGCTCCATGGTGGTTCTCCGGTGGCAAGGCCACAAGGTTCCGGCCAGGACACGACCAGCGTCAAGGTACAGTTGCGATTGAAAACTGTGCGCCCATACTCCGCGGGCAGCGATTGACTTCCAGCGTGCAATCCACTTGCATGGTCACCCAGCACCTCGCCAGCAGAGACAGCCCATGAGCATGACGCAACAGACGGTACTGTGCCCGGACGGCACCCGCTTGAACGCTTCGCTGCACGCCCCCGACAACGAACCTGCACAGGCGCCGGTCATCGTGATCGCCGGCGCCCTGGGGGTGCCGATGCGCTTCTACAGCCGGTTCGCAGGGTTTCTCACCGACCAGGGCTATCGGGTGCTGACGTTCAACTACCGGGGCACCGGCACAACGCCCGGGGCGGTCGATCCTAGATTGCTGCGCCTGGAAGACTGGGGCCGCCAGGACCTCGACAGCATGGTTGGCACCGCCCTGGCGCTGGCCGACGGACAACCGGTCTACCTGATCGGGCACAGCATCGGCGCCCAGTTGCTCGGCCTCGCCGAACGCTCCCAGGCCTTGCAGGGTGCCGTCTTCGTTGGTGCCTCGTTCGCCCACTGGCGGCGCTGGCCCATGCCTCAGCGCGTGAAGTACTGGACCTTGTTCAAGCTGCTCATCCCTGTGCTCACACGCCTGTCACCCACCTTCCCCGCCCGCGCCGTGGGCCTTGGATCGCAGAACCTGCCCAGCAGCCTGATGCGCGATTGGGCGACGTGGGTCAACCAGCCAGACTACTTGCTGTCGCCTGCGGCCGGGCTGGAGGCCGAAGGGGCCTACCGCGCCCTCTCGCTCAAGGTGCTGTCGTTGCAGTTCGCCGATGACCACTACGTGCCCGCCGCCGCGGCGCAAAAGCTGTACAGCAGCTACCCCGCCATACAGTTCGAGCTGCGCCACAAAGCCGATTTGCCCGCGCCTGTCGGGCATTTCGGCTTTTTTCGCGAAGTCAGCGGTGCGCCGTACTGGCCGGAATTACTGACCTGGTTACACGCACAACGCCCGGTATCGAGCGCAACACAGCATGTCTAGGGCCGCTGAAGTTCACAGCGGCTTCTGGCGCGACCCGGCACTGCCGTTCGTGGAAAGCCGCCAGGCGTGTCATAGCCGTGCCTGCTACAAGCCCCACAGCCACCCGACCTTTTCCATCGGCGCGGTGGACCAGGGCCGCAGCCTGTTTACCGGTGCAGGCCAGGGGCAGGCCCGATTGGAGCCCGGCTCGCTGGTTTTTGTACCTGCCCGGCGCATGCACGCCTGCAACCCGGAACCCGGCACGGCCTGGAGCTACCAGATGCTGCACCTGGACGCTGCCTGGCTGCAGGCCCTGCGCCGGGAATCTGGCCAGTCGACCGACGACACAGAGCCGGTACGCATCAGCCGCGACCGGCAAACCTACCAACGCCTGTGCCGGCTCAACCAGGTGTTGTTCTCATGCGCGTCGGCGGTGGAAAAAGAAGCCGCGCTGATCGAGTTCCTGGGTGACTTCGATGCCGATACCCATCCGCCGTTAATGCACTCGGTGCTGCCCTCCCTGCCGGACGGCGCGCTCAAGACCGTGGTGCAATACCTGCAAGAGGAGGCCCACCACACCCTGTCGCTCGCTGAGCTGGCCGAGCGGGCCGGCATGGGCCGCTACCAGCTGATTCGTGCCTTTCGCGCCACCACCGGCTTTACCCCCCATGCCTACCAATTGAATCAGCGGGTGAACCTGGCCCGCGGCTGGCTGCGTGAGGGCGCGCCGGTTGCCGATATCGCCTACCGCCTGGGCTTCGCCGACCAGAGCCACTTTCAGCGTGTGTTCAAGGCCCATACGGGTATCACGCCGGGTCGCTACCGCGGCTGACCGCCGTGCAATTTTGTTCAATACAGCCACAGCCGCCTGCCCGGACAATCGCCAGCCCTACCGCTGATCAAGATCGAGTCCCATGGAGCAGTTCCTGATGGTTGCCGCCGCGCATTTTCTCGCCCTGCTGTCGCCCGGGCCGGATTTTTTCCTGGTGGCGCGCAGTTCGATGAGCGCAGGCTGGCGCGTGGCGACCGGTGCCTGCCTGGGCATCGCCTTGGCCAACGGGGCGTTTATCCTTGCGGCCTTTGCCGGGCTGTCGGCACTGCAGCCGCACAGCCCGGTATTCACCGCCGTTCAACTGGCCGGCTGCGCTTACTTGCTGTACATCGGTTGGCTGTTCATGCGCCATGCCAATGGGCATTCGCTGTCGGCCGCCGACACTACGACCGTGGTGCACGCCTCCTGGTGGCAGGGGCTGGGCATGGGCTTCATGTCCGGGATCCTCAATCCGAAGAACGCGCTGTTCTATGTGAGCCTGGCGAGCATGGTCGGCGGTGCCAGCCTTGGCTGGAAGCTGTTCTATGGCGTGTGGATGTTCGCCGTGGTGCTGGGCTGGGATGTGCTCGTGGCCTTGGCGATCGGCAACCTGAGCGTTCGCCGCCGCTTCGCCCGAGCGCTGCCGTGGCTCGAACGGATATCGGGAGCGGTGCTGGTGCTGCTGGCCCTGGGGGTGATCATCCACCTGGCATGGGATTGGCCAGCGTGAGGGTGCCGAGCTCAAGCAGGCTGAAGTGGCCACGGGACCAGCCACCGGTGTCGATATGCCAGATGTTGCCCAGCACCCGAACCCTGTGCAGCGGCGTATGGCCTACGATCAGCGCGCGCAGTCCGGCAACCGGGGTGTCGTCATCCCTCTGCAGTCGACGGCGCGACCACTGGCAATACTCCTGAACGTCTTTGCCAGGGCCAGCCTGCAACTGCTCACACAACTCGGGCCAACTGGCGCACGGACAATCGGCATGCAGCAGGCCCACCACGCCGTCGGGTGTCTGGATTTCGAGCGCCAGGGGCATTTGCGCAAAACGCTTGGCAAAGCGCGCCTGTTCACTGGCCGGCAAGTCGAGGAACCAGCCACCCCCCGCGGCACGGTACTGGTCGTAGTCGAGCCAGCCGCCACTGACATGCGTCACCGCCAATGCCTCGTGGTTGCCCTGCACGGCATGGAACCAGGGTTGCTCCAGCCAGTGCAGCGCCTGGGTACATTCAGGGCCGCGGTCAACCAGATCACCCACGCTGAACAAGCGATCGACGCGGGGATTGAACGCGATCACGTCCAGCTGCGCCTGCAGACGCGCAAAATGACCATGAATATCGCCCACGGCAAAGTCCCGGCCCTGCTGATTGGCGGCAAACCGCTCGATCCGACTCACGTGCCCCGCTCCTGATTTCCCACCCTTGCAGGCGTACAATAGACGCTGTGCAGACCACTGCACCTGGAGGTGAATCATGCGCCCTGCCCTGACCTTTGTCGCGCTGAGCCTGCTGGCATCGAGCAGCCTGGCGCAGCCCCCCTCGGGGTCCAATGTCGAGGTCATTTACGACAAGCCCGAACAGTTTCGCGATGCAAGCCTGGACAGCCACGGCTACGAGCGCGGCGCCGATGAATACGTCATGACAGAACTGCGCAAATACCTGGAGCAACTGGGCAAGCGCTACCTGCCACCTGGCCAGACCCTGCGCATCGATATCCGTGACATCGACCTGGCTGGCCGCTATGAGCCCTGGCACCCTCAGGCCTATGAAATCCGCTTCATGCGTGAAATCACCTGGCCGACCATCGACCTGCACTACGTGCTGACGCAACAGGGCAAGACCCTGAGCCAGGCGGATGCCCGCGTGAGCGACAAGACCTATCTGCAACGCCCTGGCCGCCGTACCCAGAGCGATCGCCTGTACGCCGAAAAGGCCATGCTCGATGAATGGTTTCGCAAGCAATTTGCGCCGCAGCGCCACACTTCATCCTGAACCTGTCGAACTGCCGGCGTTTGCGCGAGGTCCAAGCAGACAAGCCTGTTCCGTTTGAACAGCGCAAGGAGGAACCCTAATGGTCACTCACTTCAAGGTTGCCGGCCACCTGGCCTGCGGACACCACGGAAACAAACTGGTCTCCACCACCGAACTCAACCGGGTCAAATGCCGCAGTTGTCGCAACACCGACGCCTACAAGGACGCCCGGCGCGAGCAACGCAACGCCGCCCGCCGCGCCGCACGCAAGGCCCGCGCCCACCCTGCGGCCAATGACTGGCGCACCGCCTGGACCGAACGCCTGACCGCCCTGCCTGGCTTGCAGCGTTTGCCTCGCGGCTTTCATGGTCAGGCGTTTGTTTAGTGGCGGATGCGCACTAACCTACGCAGTGCGATGGGCGCAACAGGGTACCTGCCATGTGCGGAAGACTCAGCCAGTACCACGGCATCCACGACTTCGTCGACGCCCTGAGCATGCCCAATCCGCTGGTCAACCACGTCGGCGACCAGCCCCTTGAGTGCTACAACGTCGCCCCATCCACCCGGGTAGCCCTGTTGCACCTCGCAGAAGGAGCCCTGCATGCCGATCGGGTGCGCTGGGGATGGCAGCCGCACTGGGCCACAGATCGCGCCCCGCCCATCAATGCCCGCGTCGAAAAAGTCGCCCACGGCGCGTTCTTCAGAGCCATCTGGCCACACCGGGCGATTGTGCCGATCGACAACTGGTTTGAATGGGTCGATGAAGGCGGGCCAAAAAAGCAGCCCTACCTGATCAGGCGCCGGGACGGGCGCCCGGCCCTGTGCGCAGGCATCGGCCAGTTCGGTGGCGAAGCGAGCGAGCAGGATGGCTTCGTCATCATCACCGCCGACAGCGTCGGCGGCATGGTCGATGTGCATGACCGACGGCCGGTGGTGCTGCCCCCCGAGCTGGCCCGGCAGTGGCTGGACCCCGCCTTGCCCAGGGAGCAGGCCGAACAGATGGCACTCAACCTGGGCGAGCCGCCTGAAGTGTTTGAGTGGTATCGCGTAGGCCTTGCCGTGGGAAACGTACGAAACCAGGGCGCCTCACTCCTACAGCCGGCGCCGTGAAGCACTACGCGTTACTCGATCCGGCCCTTGGGGATACTGCCGTCCCTGTGCTGCAGATAAAGGGTGTAGGGCAACACCAAGGTGTCGGCTACCCCTGAAAGCAGCATGTCAACCAGCATCAACCCCGCCGACGGCTGGCCGTAGCCACTGCTGTAATGCCCGGGTTCGGCATGCAGCGCGCAAAAATCCAGCATTGCGCCGCTGTAGACGCGTGGAACGGTGTCGCACTGCGATTGCCACTGGGCAAGCTGGTGACTTGCCACTTCGTCTGCCCTGAACACGGTGTTGATCGTTCCACAGCCGGTCAGGACCAGGGGACCCAATAGAATGGCCAAGTATTTCATTACGCACGTCCTTGCGACTATTGCGGTGATTGACTGAGATTGCCAGGTCATTGTCCCCGAACCGGGATCGGCATGCCAATCCAGCAACCGGACAAAGCCGGGATGTAGAACAAGGCGCCAAGTGTTACAATCGGCGGCTTTACGCCCACGCCCTACGCGCCGGCATCCGTGAACGTCGGCAGTACGACACGCGTCACACCTCTGGAAACCCCGCAGGAACCTCCCTTGATCTCCACCGCTAACATCACCATGCAGTTCGGCGCCAAGCCGTTGTTCGAGAACGTCTCGGTCAAGTTCAACAACGGCAACCGCTACGGCCTGATCGGCGCCAACGGCTGCGGCAAGTCGACCTTCATGAAAATCCTCGGCGGCGACCTGGAGCCGTCCAGCGGCCAGGTCATGCTCGAGCCGAACGTACGCCTGGGTAAACTGCGCCAGGACCAGTTCGCCTACGAAGAATTCACCGTGATCGACACCGTGATCATGGGCCACGAGGAACTGTGGCGGGTCAAGGCCGAGCGCGACCGTATCTACTCGCTGCCGGAAATGACCGAAGAAGACGGCATGGCCGTGGCCGAACTTGAAACCGAGTTCGCCGAGATGGACGGCTACACCGCCGAATCCCGCGCCGGCGAACTGCTGCTGGGCCTGGGTATTCCGCTGGAACAGCATTTCGGCCCGATGACCGAAGTCGCACCGGGCTGGAAACTGCGCGTGCTGCTGGCCCAGGCGCTGTTCTCCGACCCTGAAGTGCTGCTGCTCGACGAGCCAACCAACCACCTGGACATCAACACCATCCGCTGGCTGGAAAGTATTCTCACGGCGCGTAACAGCACCATGATCATCATTTCCCACGACCGTCACTTCCTCAACAGCGTCTGTACCCACATGGCTGACCTGGACTACGGCGAGCTGCGCCTGTTCCCGGGCAACTATGACGAGTACATGACCGCCGCCACCCAGTCGCGCGAGCAACTGCTGTCGGACAACGCCAAGAAGAAAGCCCAGATCGCCGAGCTGCAGACCTTCGTCAGCCGCTTCTCGGCCAACGCCTCCAAAGCCAAGCAGGCCACCTCGCGCGCCAAGCAGATCGACAAGATCCAGCTGGCCGAGGTCAAGCCATCGAGCCGCGTCAGCCCGTTCATCCGCTTCGAGCAGACCAAAAAGCTGCACCGCCAGGCAGTGACCATCGAGAAGCTGTCCAAAGGCTTTGAAGGCAAGACCCTGTTCCAGAACTTCAGCTTCACCGTTGAAGCTGGCGAGCGCGTGGCGATCATTGGCCCGAACGGTATCGGCAAGACCACCCTGCTGCGTACCCTGGTCGGTGAGCTGACCCCGGATGCCGGTGAGGTGAAGTGGACCGAAAGCGCAGAACTGGGCTACTACGCCCAGGACCACGCCCACGACTTCGAGGACGACGTCAGCCTGTTCGACTGGATGGGCCAATGGACCCAGGGCGAGCAAGTGATCCGCGGCACCTTGGGGCGCATGCTGTTCTCCAACGATGAGATCCTCAAGTCGGTCAAGGTGATTTCCGGTGGTGAGCAAGGTCGCATGCTGTTCGGCAAGCTGATCCTGCAAAAGCCGAACGTGCTGATCATGGACGAACCGACCAACCACCTGGACATGGAATCCATCGAAGCGCTCAACCTGGCGCTGGAGAACTACCCGGGCACGCTGGTTTTCGTCAGCCACGACCGTGAGTTCGTATCGTCCCTGGCGACCCGCATCATCGAGCTGAGCGCCACCGGCGTGGTGGACTTCAGCGGCACTTACGATGACTACCTGCGCAGTCAGGGTGTAGTGGTCTAAATCGCTCGCGGGGCAAGCCCGCTCCTACACCGTGTAGGAGCGGGCTTGCCCCGCGATCTGTTTAAAATTAGTTAGCCTGCTTCCTTTTATCCTCGCCGCCAGCGATCATGGGCCCTCTCCCACCGCCCGCCAGCGAACGAGCCCATGTCTGCGCACCAACCCGCCCCCGCCAGTACCCTCGCAATCACCCTGCAGATCCTCTCGATCGTCTTCTATACCTTTATTGCCTTCCTCTGCATCGGCCTACCGATTGCGGTGCTACCGGGCTATGTCCATGACCAACTGGGTTTCAGTGCGGTCATCGCCGGCCTGACCATCGGCCTGCAATACCTCGCCACCTTGCTCAGCCGCCCCATGGCCGGCCGCGTCGCCGATGGCCAGGGCACCAAGCGGGCCATTATCTATGGGTTGCTCGGGATTGCCGCCAGTGGCGTCCTGACTGCGGTATCGGCGCTCACCCTCGAATGGCCGCTAGTGAGCCTGCTGGTGCTGCTCGGTGGTCGAGTCCTGCTGGGCCTGGCCCAGGGCCTGATCGGTGTCGCTACCTTGAGTTGGGGCATCGGCGCGGTAGGGGCCGAGCATACGGCCCGGGTGATTTCCTGGAACGGCGTCGCCTCCTATGGCGCAATTGCCATCGGTGCACCGCTGGGGGTAATGCTGGCCGACAAGGTCAACTTCGCCACCCTGGGCCTGGTGTTGACCCTACTCGCCGCGCTGGCCCTGCTGGTGATCCGCAACAAGCCCTCGATGCCGGTGGTACGTGGTGAACGCCTGCCGTTCTGGGCCGCGTTTGGCCGGGTCGCTCCCTGCGGGGTGGGCTTGACCCTGGCGTCGATCGGTTACGGCACCCTGACCACCTTCGTCACCCTGTTCTACCTGGAGCAAGGCTGGAGCGGTGCCGCCTGGTGCCTGAGTGCATTTGGCCTGTGCTTCATTGTTTCGCGGCTGATGTTCGTCAACGCGGTCAATCGTTTTGGCGGTTATCCGGTCGCCATGGCCTGCATGAGCACCGAGGCCCTGGGCCTGGCGCTGCTGTGGCTGGCCCCCAGCCCGGCACTGGCACTGGTGGGCGCCGGACTGGCCGGTTTTGGCCTGTCGCTGGTGTACCCGGCATTGGGGGTCGAAGCCATCAAGCAGGTACCGGTCTCCAGCCGCGGCGCCGGGCTGGGTGCCTATGCCGTGTTTTTCGACCTGGCGCTGGCGATCTCCGGCCCCTTGATGGGTGCGATTGCCGTGCACCTGGGCTATGCCTGGATCTTCTGCATTGCCGCTCTGCTGTCGTTGGCCGGTGTCGGCCTGGCCCTGATCTTGTCACGGCGCGCTCAGGCTTACTGATCGGCGGTATTCAGCCCGACGCGCTGTGGCCGGCCCAGGGCGCGGGCAAAAAAGTGCGCAGCCTCGGCCTGCAGTGAAAGGTGGATGTCTTCACGGTCGACGCCGTCCGGGTCATTGCACAGCGCCGCCATGTGCTGGCGCTGTTCCTCATCGCACGGTGCCATGAACACAAAGTGCCCGGCGCCGGCCAGCAGCCGGTAGTTGGGCGTGACCGGCAGCTTGCGGGCCAACGCCTGGGCGTTCTTCTCGATGGACAGCAGTTGGTCGCTGTCACCGCTGTAGATCAGCGCCGGCACCTTCACCTGTGCCAGCGCCTGGCGACCGAACATCAAGCTCAGCGGTGCCATCAGCAGCAAGGCGTGTACGCGCGGATCGGCTTTGGCGGCAAGGTCGGCGCGATCGGCAATCAGAATCCCGTTGGTCTTGCAGGCATCGGCGTCGCGAGGGTGTTCCTGGCAATAGCGCTGCAGACGCTCGAGATCAGGCTGTGCCCCTGACAGGATCAGGGCCGTTTCGCCCCCCGCGGAGTAACCGATCATGCCCACCCTGTCACCCCTGACGTACGGCGCAAGCCAGGGGTCGGCGAGGCTGGCGGTGATCGCCGCGCTGATCTGCAGCGGCCGGCCATAGAGATTGCTCAAGGTGCCCAGGCGGCTGTGGTCATGGGCGTTGTCGCCCGGATGGGTGACCGCCACCACCACGAACCCCCGGCGTGCCAGGGCCGTGGCCAGGTCGTGCAGGGCCAATGGCGAGCCGGTGTTGCCGTGGGACAGCATCAACAAGGGATAGCGCCCCATCACCATGGGCGCGCCTTCAAATGCCTCGACCCGGTAGCCATCGATCCGGCTGCTGCGCTCGGGGCCGCTGGAGGGGTAGAACGCCAGCGCCTGTACCGGCCTGGCATCCAGTGGATCGGCGAACACCAGGCGATGCAGGCCCACACTCCAGTGCTGTCCGGGTTCGGCCTGCACAGCTGGAGTGATCAACAGTACAAACACTAGCCAGAACCCGACCCACCTGCGCATTGCCGTTCACCCTACCCGCCTGACGAGCTGCCCAGGTTTTGAGCATATCGCCGGGTAACCCTGCGCAGATGAAAGCTCAATGAAAAAACCGACAGCAAGCCAGGCCTGCTGTCGGTCGGGGTCAAGCGCGGGCGCGGATCAGGCGGCGGCGAACAGCTCGCTGCTGATCTGCTGCTGGGCGGCGCTCATGGCATTGGCGCGAGGCTCGTCGCCGTAGGCCAACCCGTGGGCACGGACGATTTCAAGGTCGGTGACGCCGATAAAGCCCAGGAATACCTTGAGGAATTCCTCATGACCGACACCGGTCGGCTGGCCAGCATGCAGGCCACCGGCGGTGGACACCAGGATCACCTTCTTGTCACCGCACAGGCCTTGCGGGCCGGCTTCGGTGTAGCGGAAGGTCTTGCCGGCCACGGCAACGCGGTCGATCCAGGCCTTGAGCTGGGTGGGAACGGTGAAGTTGTACATCGGTGCACCGATCACCACGGCATCGGCGTCCAGGAACTCCTGCAGCGTTTCGGCACTGAGCTGGGCTTCGTGCTGCTGGGCGGCGTCACGCAGCGCTTGCGGGGTGCCGGCTGCAACCAGGGTAGCGGCGGAGAAGTGGCTGATGGCGTCGGCTGCCAGGTCACGGTAGACCACTTCCAGGGAAGGATCGGCGGCTTTCCAGGCCTCGACCACGCTACGGCTCAGCTGACGGGAGGCGGAATTGTCGCCCAGGATGCTCGAATCGATATGCAACAGTTTCATGGGACTCTCCTGAATGAAGACCGCATCGGGGCGATCACGATGGAGACAATCCTACCTGGGCGCCGAATAGCTGATAAGTCGGCAAAAATGCGTTAGTTTGTCCTACTGACAGGACAATGGAGGGGGCCATGCAGGACCTCAACGACCTTTTCTACTTCGCCCGGGTAGTTGAAGCCGGCGGATTTGCCGCGGCCGGGCGCCTGCTCGGCATCCCCAAGTCGCGTCTGTCCCGGCGTATCGCCGAGCTTGAAGAGCGCCTGGGCACGCGCCTGTTGCAGCGCACCACCCGGCAACTGAAGCTGACCGCGGTGGGCGAACGCTACCTGCGCCACTGTCAGGCCATGCTGCTGGAGGCCGAGATGGCCGATGAAGCCGTGGCGAGCATGACCAGTGAGCCACGGGGCCGCTTGCGGGTGTCATGCCCGGTGGGCCTGGCCCACACCTTGCTGCCGCAGGTCATCAGTCGGTTTCTCGAGCTGTACCCCCAGGTGCAACTGGACATGATCCTGCTCAACCGCCGGGTCGACCTGATTACCGAAGGGGTCGATGTGGCCTTGCGCGTACGCGACCTGGGCGATGAAGATCCCGCCCTGGTCACCCGGCGTTTGCGCCAGGCCCAGATGTACCTGGTGGCAGCGCCGGCGTTCGCCGCCGCCCACGCGCCGACGACGCCGGGTGACCTGGCCGGGATGCCGGTGCTGGGCGCTACCGACGCCGACCGCCTGGTGCATTTGCGCCTGATCGATGCCCAGGGCCGCAAGCAGGAGTTGGCCATGGAGGCGCGTCTGGCCATCGACGACTTCGTGGTTCGCAAGGAGGCAGCGCTGGCAGGCCTTGGCTTCACCGCGCTGCCGATCATGCACTGTGAAGCTGAACTGGCCCGTGGCGAGCTGGTGCGCCTGCTGCCAGACTGGTCGCTGCCCGGGGGCTATCTGCAGGCGGTCTATCCGCATCGACGTGGCCTGTTGCCAGCGGTGCGGGTGTGGATCGATCACCTGGTGGCGTCGTTTGCCGAATGTGGGGAGCGTTATGTCTGAACGAAAAATGAGCGAAGCACAGGTGGTGGAGTTCTGCCTGAGCCTGCCCGGTGCGCGGGAAGACTACAAATGGGGCGGTGTGCGGGTGTTCTCGGTGGCCGGCAACAAGATGTTCGCCGTGCTGGACCTGGCGGGCGCCGGCTTGTCGTTCAAGGTTGAAGCCGAGGTGTTCCTGGGCTATGTCGACCGCACCGGCGTGCGCCCGGCACCGTACCTGGCGCGGGCGCACTGGATCAGCCTGGCGCCGCCCTACCCCATGGCCCGCGACGAGCTCTGCGAGCTGCTGCAACGGTCCCACCAATTGGTCGTCAGGCGCTTGCCCAAACGCCTGCAGGCGGGACTGCTTATCTGAGCAGCGGCTCCAGGGCGCTGCCCAGCCAGCGGCCACCCAGTAGCAGGTGATCGATCCAGAACAGCTGGTGCACGGCCACGATGGCCCAGAACGTCAGTTGAAAGGACGACTTGCGGGTTTTATGCCGAAACCGCTGCTGGGCCAGCAAGGCCCCCGGCCAGCCCCCACACAGCTCGCTGGCATGCAGGACTTTCTCCGGAGTACGCCAGGCCTGGTTGCGCGCCTGCTGCTTGTCACGCCAATACAAGACGAAGCTCAGCAGGCTTGCCAGCGGATAGGCCACCGCCGGCAACCACGACTGCCCGTTCAGCAGCATCTGCAGCGCCCCGCCCAGCGGCAGCAGGCACAGGCCGATGAACACCAGCAACTTGCTCCGCAGGTGCTGGACGCTGCCATTGCCGTGCTCGGCACGGCGTGCGGGGTTTTGCCCACGGCTCATGGATTCAACCCTGTGCCGTTGCCCAATCGACCCAACCGAACTGCCAGGTCGCCAGGATAATCAGGCCGAAGACAATGCGGTACCAGGCAAACATCGCGTAGCTGTGGCTGGCAATGAACTTGAGCAACCCGCGCACGGCGATCATGGCGAAGATGAACGACACCACGAAGCCGATGGCAAACACCGGGAAATCACCGGGCTGGAACAGGTCGCGGTACTTATAGCCCGAGTAAACCGCGGCACCCACCATGGTCGGCATGGCCAGGAAGAACGAGAACTCGGTAGCCGCCTTGCGCGACAGGCCGAACAGCAGGCCGCCGATGATGGTCGAACCCGAACGCGACGTGCCCGGAATCATGGCAAGGCACTGGGCAAAGCCGATCTTGAGGGCATCGGTCCAGCGCATGTCATCGACGTGCTCGACCGTGATGACGTGCTCACGACGCTCGGCCCAGAGCATGATCACCCCGCCGACAACCAGGGCCAGGGCCACGGTGATGGGGTTGAACAGGTAATGGTGAATCACATCGGCGAACAGCACCCCCAGCACCACCGCCGGCAGGAAGGCGATGAGCAGGTTGGCGGTAAAGCGCTGGGCCTGTCGCTCTTTGGGCAACCCCAGCACCACCTCGAAGATCTTGCGGCGAAACTCCCACACCACGGCCAGAATCGCGCCCAGCTGAATGATGATGTTGAAGGCCATTGCCCGCTCACCACCAAAGTTGATCAGGTCTGCAACCACGATCTGGTGACCGGTGCTGGAAATCGGCAAGAATTCGGTCAAGCCTTCGACAATACCCAGTATGACGGCCTGCAGGCCAGTCCAAAGATCCATTATTCCCCCACGAAGCGATGCCCCCAGGCATGCCCCCTTTATAGTGTCCACAAGCTCATGGCGATTTGAATGCCCGGCCATTCTGCAGCGACTGTTGGTCGCAAACTCGGCCGAAAAGTTCAGCCGCCCGCCAGGTTTGCCCTGAGGGGGGCGAAATCCTATCAGACCTCCGAAACAAACGCTGCTGGCAGGGGCTATATCTGCAACAGGTCAGCGAGTCGGCAAACGCGGCGGCAACGGTTACAATCCCCGCCTTTCCCAAACAGCCAAGGAACGCCGATGTCCGGCCTCGAACTGTTCGCCGCCGTGCTCGGCGTTATTGCCGTGTGGCTCACCACAAGGCAGAACCCCTGGTGCTGGCCAATCGGCCTGGTGATGGTGCTGCTCTACAGCTGGGTGTTCTTCGAGGTACGCTTGTATTCGGACATGCTCCTGCAACTGGTGTACGCCGTCTTGCAACTGTATGGCTGGTGGCAGTGGACCCGCCCGGACAGCAAGCGCCAGGCGCGCCAGGTCACCTACCTGGACACCCAGCCGATGATCTTCGGCCTTGGCCTTGGCTTGCTCGGCAGCCTTGCCCTGGGTGCCGCCATGGCCACCTGGACCGATGCCGCCCAGCCCTGGCTGGATGCCGCCCTGACCGGCTTCAGCCTGGTCGCGCAATGGTGGATGGCGCACAAGCGCGTGCAGTGCTGGCCACTGTGGATCGTGCTGGACGTGATCTTCGTGGGCCTGTTCCTGTACAAGGGCTTGTACCTGACCGCCGCCCTCTATGCCCTGTTCACCCTGATCGCGGTGCAGGGCTGGCGGCAATGGCGGCGTGATCCTGCGTTGGTGAGCGCATGAAGGTCGTGGTGCTTACCGGTCCCGAGTCCAGCGGCAAAAGCTGGCTCAGTGGCGAGATCCAGGCGCATTTCGGTGGTGAGCAGGTCGGCGAATATGTACGCTACTTCATCGACGAACACCGCCGGGACACCTGCTATGCCGACATACCGGCAATCGCGCGCGGCCAATTGGCCTGGGAAGATGCCGCCCGTGCCAGGCAACCGTCGCTGTTGATCCTCGATACGCACCTGTTGAGCAATATGCTGTGGAGTCGCACGCTGTTTGGCGATTGCCCGGCGTGGCTCGAAGAGGCGTTGTTGGCGCGCCATTACGACCTGCACGTGCTGCTGTGCCCCGAGTCCATCCCGTGGCACGACGATGGGCAACGCTGCCAGCCGCACCTGACCGAGCGCCAGGCGTTTTTCCAGGCGACCCATGACTGGCTGTCGATGCACCAGCAGCCCTTCGAGGTGGTGCAAGGCAATTGGCAGCAGCGCAAGCGTGCGGTGTTTGCAGCAGTCAGCCGCTTGCTCCAGGCCTGAACCACCGCCGCCCTGCGACAAATTGTCCACTTCTGAAACACTGGCCACCGCGCAAACCCGCGATCTAAAGCGGCCAGCGCCTTTATCGGTAAATGTGTTAACCACCTGAAACAGTCGACCTGCGGGGCCCTTGAAGCGCACTGGGGCCTGCAAAATCGCTGCGCGCACGCCCACTGTGTCTCGGCAGCGTTACAACTTTTTTTGACTCCTTTGAAAAATAAAACCAATCCGTTGATTTTCAACAATAAATCAAAAGCGGCACACCTTCTGCTCTCTTCCTCGCAACGCTGAACAGGACCAGCACCTCAGAAGAAGGAATTGGATCGTGGGAAAAATAGACAAAGGCATTTTTCACCTCCTGCTTGCTGGATGCGCATTGGGATCAAGCATCAGCCTGCCGGTTCAGGCCGAGAACGGCATCGTCGTCATCACCCGCGATGTGCAACCACGCAACGCCATGCGCCCGCCCCTGGCACCCGATCCCTTCCCGGTCACCGTCAATACCAACCCCTCAGCGCAAATCCTGCGGCAAACAAACGAATTGAGCGACGGTGACTTTGCCTCCATCAGCAGTGGTGCCGGCATCAGCGCGCTAATCAATCAGCAAACCAACAACATCGGCACCAGCATCACCAACCAGACCCAATTGCCGAATCTGGCCGGTGGACGTACCGGCAACTCCGGAAACGGCATTGCCAACATGGTCAACTCCAGTGTGCAGAAAGGCCTGGCGCCCCTGCAAATCCTGACCGGAGGCAAGTGAGATGAAGCATATCTTGCTGATTTTGGCCTCGCTCTGCAGTGCATCGGCCTTAGCCCAATCCCCCGTGACCAATACCGCCGAGATCGACAATTCCGGTAAGCAATACCAAGGCAACCTCACGGTCAACCAGGCGGCCGGTGACATGCAGCAACAAGCCAACGCCCGAGCCTTCGCCACTGGCCACAATGCCAACGCGACCACCGAGATCCGTCAACGCCTGCGTACCGGGATCAATTCCTCGATGGATGCCCGCTCCAGCATCCAGGGCGATGCCTTCAGCAACGGCAGTGGCGCCCTGGGCGTCAACCAGAGCGCCGGCGCTGCCAACCAGCAGGCCAATGCCCTGCGAATCAGTATCAGCAGTCAACCACAAAGTATCGATGACAGCGTCCTCATGCAGCAGAACGTGGCGCTGCTCAACAACTCCGATCCAACTGACTCAGCACCCGGCTATCGCCAGGTCACTACCAGTGACCAGGCCTTCACCGGTAGCCGTGGGGTCATTCAGTTGAATCAGAGCGCTGGGGTGGGAAACCGAATGGCAAACACCCTGAACGTCCGGGTCGCTGATTGACCCATGCAAGCACGTAACAACACTTAACCTAAAATAAAGTACGGAGAACCACCATGAAACCTTCGATGGCACTCAAGCCTCTGGTTTTCGCAATTGCTGCGGTCATGGCTGTAGCTGTACAAGCGGGGCAAAACGATCGTCGTGGCAATGACCATCACCATAACAACGGTCATCATCACGGCGGCCACCAAACCCCTCCTCCAACAAAAGTGTATGTGACAGCCAATGCCGGTGCCTATGACGAGCAAAACAGCGAAGACAACAAAATTCGCAACGAAGGCACCATCAACGGCGCTGCAATGACCGATTCGGCAGAAGGCACCAGCGGCAACGTCGGCGTCAACGTGGCAGCAGGTGCTGGCAACCAGCAAGACAACGCGGCCGCCATCGCCAACGCCGGTTCCAACATCGCGGAGCTGGATAATTCCTTCGTATTTGGCACTGCCAACGCAACTGCAAGCGTCAATCAGTACAGCGACAACAACAAGGTCAATAACTACGGCAGCACCAACTCTGCGCTGATGAGCGGCTCGGCAAGCGGCGGCAGCGGCAATATTGGCATCAACGTCGCCGGTGGCGACCTCAACCAACAGAAAAACACCATGGCCATTGCCAACAGCAATGCACCACTGGGTAACGCAAACGCCACTGCCTCTGCCGTGCAGGACGGCCCAGGCCTGGAGGTAAACAACAACGCCGATCGTACCTATAACATCGACACCATCACTATCACCACAACCGCCACCGGCAGCTCGTTCCACGGCAAGGCTTCCGCCGCTGCTGGCAGCAACAGTCAATCGTCGAGCTGGGAAGCGAAAGGTGCCAGCGGCTACAAAGTCTCAGGCAAGCAAGGCTTTGAAGCAGAGGGCATGCAAAGCCAGAAAGCAGGTGGTTCGTTCGATGCTTCGCTCAAAGCCCACCTGGATGTAGATGCCGAAGCGTCCCGGACAGTGTCCTGGGATTATGGCCGTCACCACAACGGTGAGCGCACCAACTCTGTAGAAGGCTCACTTGAAGCCAACCTCGACGCATCGGTCAAAGGCAAGTGGAACACCTCGTCCGGCTCCGAGTTCTCGAAGTCGTTCGGTTCTTCGTTCGAGAAAGAGTTTGAATCTTCGTTTGAAAAATCGGGCAGCCAGAAATCTGAGTCCGAGTACGAGCACTCGAAAGGCTATGCTGAGGTCAGCGCCTACAACCTGAGCAACAGCATTTCGTTCCAAGTGCTGACTCCTACCGGCTGGGCCAACCCTGTCACCAACACCGCAGTCCTCGCTGGCTCGGTCAATGGCGGCAGCGGCAACCTGGGCGTGAACGTGGCTGCCGGTGTGGGCAACCAGCAAAGCAACTCGCTGGCCATCTCCAACACCTCGATGTAATCGCTGTCGATTGGAGGCCCCCTTCGGGGGGCCTTTTTCACGAGATCCAGGGAGGCTTCCGAACATGCGCATCATCGCCTTGGCGTTTCTGCTTTGCCTGGCCAGCCAGAGCGAAGCTGCTCAAATGCCACTAACCGTGCTGTTGCCGGGTGGCGCGGTGGTGTACAAGCCCATCCAGAGCGTGCGCGAACGCAAATTTGCCGACCTGGTGCAACAGAAAACCGATTTCAGTTGTGGTGCAGCGTCGTTGGCGACCATCTTGCGCCAGGCCTATTGGCTGGATGTGGATGAAGCCCAGATCATCGAAGGCATGCTTGCACATGCCGATCAGGATCTGGTGCGCGTCCAGGGCTTTTCCATGCTCGACATGAAAAAGTACGTAGAAAGCCTGGGCATGCGTGCCCGTGGTTACCGGGTGGAAGCGGATGCCTTGCACAATATCCGCATCCCCACCGTGGTCCTGCTGGACATCCGTGGCTACAAGCACTTTGTTGTCATGCAGAAAGTCGACAAAGACTGGGTGTACATCGGCGATCCGGTGCTAGGCCACAAACGCTACAAAATCGAGGATTTTGTCAAAGGCTGGAACGGGATCATTTTTGCCGTCATCGGCAAGGGTTACGACAAGACCAATGCCTTGCTCGACCCGCCGATACCACTGACTGCCAAGACCCGTGTCAACGCCTTTACCCCGGTGCAAGACGCAGAGTTGATGGATTTCGGATTCATCCAAAGCGACTTCTTCTAATGACAAGGGAGCATGAGGCTCCGGGAGTATCCCATGAAGACTTCTATCTGGGTCGCCGTGCTGTGCATGGCTGCCAGCCTCCCAAGTGAGGCACAGATGCTCAAACCCATCGAATTGAAAGACCATGAACTGGCGAACCTGCGGGGCCGCTATGTAATGCCTGGACGGATCATCAGCTTTGGCGTGGTCATGTCCAGCGCCTGGCAAAACGCCCAGGGTGAACTGATCGGGGCGACAGCCTCACTACAAGTCCAGCAATCGATGTTCAAGCCACAGTTCTATGTGTCGACGTTCGAGGAAAAAGCCACGGCCGCAGCGCAACCACAAACCGCCAGCGCCAGTAACAGCACCAGCACAGTCACCTCCCCCAGCCCCGGCACCGGCACTGTCACCGGTGGCGCTGGGCTGAGCTCCACTGAAGGCGTCACCCAGGTTGTACGGGCTGCCGGCGACTTCAACACCGCCTACAACAACGTTGATATCAACGTCACCAAGGCCAATGAAGCACCGGCCGTCCAGACGCAGGGCACTGCATTGGCCGCAGATACACCGGCGGTCATTTCAAACGGAGCAGGTTCGCTGAGCGTTTCCTCGAGTGGTACGGGTGTGCAAATGAACATTGTCGCCAACAACAACCAGGGCAGCACCGTGCAACGGCTTGCCCAAGGTGGGCTGATGCAAAACACCACCCTGCTCGGCGCTGGCAACCGGGTCATCAACCTCACCTCCCTCAATGTCGTGCTGCGTGAGAACGTGCCGACAGCCGGCGCGCTCAGTGGCAGCCTGGACCAGCTCAAAGGACTTCGCACTCCTGGATTCTGATCTACGCTCTGTCTCATCAATGCAGTTAGAAGGGACGGCTAACCCATGCACCGATCGTTAACCTTCAGAGCTATCGTCTGTTTAAGTAGCCTGACTCCAGCGACATTGCTCTACGCAGCTCCCGACCCCCAGGTCGAGGCACTAAAACAAGAACTCATGGAGTTGAAACAGCGTTACGAAGCACAACAGAACGCGCTGATGGTGCTTGAACAGCGCGTTCGCCAGGTCGAAGAAACACCCGCCACACCGCAGCCCAAACGCCTGACCAAGTCTCCCGCCGAACCTTCCCGGGGCGGCCAGGCGGTGGCCGCGGGTGCGCCGGGAACCACCGGCAGCTCGTACGGCCAATCGCTCAAGGAAGACTCGGAACCGGCACAAAGCGTGTCCAACCTCTATGACGAGGCCAGCGGCTTCTTCGGTGGCGGCAAGTTCAGCGTCGAGACCGGCCTGACCTACACCCACTACGATACCCGTGCCCTGGTGCTCAACGGCTTCCTGGCCCTGGACTCGATCTTCCTTGGCAACATCAACCTCGACCGTATTAAGGCCGACAACTGGACCCTGGACCTGACCGCACGCTACAACCTTGATCAGCGCTGGCAGTTCGATATCAACGTCCCAGTGATCTACCGCGAGTCCACCTACTCCTCAGGCGGCGCAGGCGGTGCCGGCCCGGTGTCTTCCGACGCAACGGTCAAGCGCGACCCTACCATCGGCGATGTCAACGTAGGGGTTGCCTACAAGTTCCTCGACGAGTCGGAGAACCTGCCCGATGCAGTGGTCACCTTGCGCGTCAAGGCACCCACCGGGGACGACCCCTACGGCATCAAACTGGTCAACGACCCGACCAACGACAACCTCTCGGTACCTGAAGACCTTCCGACCGGCAACGGCGTTTGGGCGATCACACCGGGGATCTCGCTGGTCAAGACCTTCGACCCCGCCGTGCTCTTCGGCAGCCTTTCCTACACCTACAACATGGAGGATTCGTTCAGCGACATCAGCCCCACCATCAACACCAAAGTCCCGGGCGACGTGAAACTCGGCGACTCCTGGCAGATTGGTGCCGGTATCGCGTTCGCCTTGAACGAGAAAATGAGTATGTCGTTCTCGTTCACCGACCAGTTCTCCAGCAAGAGCAAGATCAAGCCCGATGGCGGCGACTGGCAATCAGTCCCCAGCAGCGACTATAACGCGGCCAACTTCAACATAGGCATGACCCTGGCCGCCACCGACAACCTGACCATCGTGCCGAACCTTTCAATCGGCCTTACCGACGACTCGCCGGACTTTTCCTTTAGCTTGAAATTCCCATACTACTTCTGAGCCTCGCGCTCACAAAAAAGCCCGCTTCGGCGGGCTTTTCATTTCTCGGTAGGAGCGGGCTTGCCCCGCGATGCTTAAGTAGCACTATCACCACTCAACGAATCTGATGCTTGTGCAGCAGCCTATAAAAGGTCGGCCGGGAAATCCCCAGCACCTTGGCCGCGATACTCAAGTTGTCGCTGTGCCGATTGAGTACATCGCACAAGGCCTGGCGTTCGGCCCGGTGCTTGTAGTCTTCGAGGGTACCCATACTGGCTGCGAACGCGTGCTGGGGCGCCAACCCCAGGTCCTGGGCCTCGATCTGCCGCCCTTCGGCCAGGACCAGACCACGCCTGACCCGGTTGGCCAGTTCGCGTACATTGCCCGGCCAGTCGTGCTTACCCATCGCCACCAGGGCGTCCTCGCTGAAACTGCGCGGACGCCGCCCGGTTTCCAGGCTGTAGAAATGGGAAAAATGGCTGGCCAGCATCGACAGATCGCCATGCCGGTCACGCAGGGGCGCGGTGACCACTTGCAGCACATTGAGCCGGTAATACAGGTCTTCGCGAAAACGCCCACTCTCGATGGCCTTTTCAAGGTCGACGTGGGTCGCCGCCAGCACGCGCACATCGACGTCGATCGGCTGGCTGCCGCCAACGCGTTCGATGTGTTTTTCCTGCAGGAACCGTAGCAGGTTGGCTTGCAGTTCCAGCGGCAGGTCGCCGATTTCATCGAGAAACAAGGTGCCGCCATGGGCGGCTTCGATACGTCCGATCTTGCGCTGGTGAGCACCGGTAAACGCGCCTTTCTCATGACCGAACAGTTCCGACTGGATCAGGTGTTCCGGTATGGCGCCGCAGTTGATCGGCACGAAAGGCTTGTCGCGGCGCTGGGATTGGCGATGCAGCGTGCGCGCCACCAGTTCCTTGCCGGTACCGCTCTCCCCGCGAATCAGCACCGGCGATTCGGTGGGTGCCAGTTTGCTGAGCAACTTGCGCAGTTCGCGGATCGGTCGGCTGTCCCCGAGCAATTCGTGCTCGGTGCCATCGACATGGACATTGCCTTTGCCGCGCAGGCGCGCCATGCCGAAGGCCCGGCCAATGGTGACCTGCACCCGGGAGACGTCGAACGGCAAGGTGTGAAAGTCGAAAAACCACTCGCATACAAAATCGCCGACGTTCTGCGTGCGCAACTCGTCAGGGCTGAGCACGGCAATCCATTCGGTGTTGCTGCGGCTGATCAGGTCTTTCACGGCATCGGGGTGCTGCAGGTGCGAGGCCTGCAAACGCAACAAACCGACATCGCAGGGATATTCCTGGGCGGCGGACAATGTACAGCTGGAGACGTCCCAGCCGACATTACGCAGCCCGGGTAACAAACGGTGACAATCATCGCAGGGATCGACGATCAGCAAGCGGCGGTTGGACGAAGGTTCGAGCATGACCTTTCCTTGGCGCCAAATGTTGGAATTTTAAATAGAAACAGCACGTTGGCAGGCCCGTTTGTAACAGTAGCAACGATGCGTCAGACGCCCACTACCGTCTGTCTGCAAAGCAGGGACGTAAAATTGACTGCGGGGAATTTTTCACAACTTTCAACGTCAGACTCGGCACCTGTTACAACTTTTTTGCCGAATCCCAAAAAATTACAAATAAGTATGTGACTCGACCCTGTACTGCGTGCATCAGTACAAGTAACCCACCGCCGCACAGCGCGCGGTACTTTTATTTTTTGTTTGGGCCCACAGAGAGACCGAACCCATGAATGCCCCGCTCCGTGTCAACGAAGCACTGCTGATTGCCGACCACGCCTTCGAGCCCTTCCAGTGTGTAGCCTGGGATTCGCCTAACGGTACTGGCGAACTGAGCCTCGCAGTGATCGACCGGACCAGCACCCGTATCGGCAGCAAACAGGTGCCAAGCAGCACCTATACGGACCCTGCGCAACTGGCGCACCTGATCGAAGAAGTGCGTGCCGAACTGAGCGAAAAAGGCTACGACCTGCAACCCTGGTCAATGCCGAAGTAACTTCGCAGCACACACATCGGGCAACTTTCTAGTTGCCCGTTCTTTATAGTGCGACACTTCGCCGCACTGTTTTCACGTACGGACCCGTACGTGCCTTTATTATTCCATCACTTTGAAACTGTCTATCGACTGGTAGTCGGCGTTTAATTGCTGCGCCAATAAACGCGCACGTCCCAGGCGTACCGCCGCGCGTTCCATATCCACCAGCAAACTTGGACACGGCAGTGGCGCCACGGGGTCCCAGGCCTTGAGCCGGCCGTCGGTCAGCACCAGGCAGCGTTGTTGCTCGGCCGGAAACTGGCGTTGCCGGGCCAGCAGCCAATTGCGCGCCTGCTCCAGGGCAGCCAGCAACGGCGTGCCGCCGCCGGCACCGAGGTTTTCCAGCCAGGGCTGCAATGCCGCGGATGCCTTGAGGCCATGGCGCTGCCAGGTCGGGGTGTTGCCGCTGGCGGTGAGCAAGGTCAAGCGCGCCCGCTGCCGGTACGCCTGATCGAAGAACCCGGCAAGCAGGCCCTTGGCCTGGCTCAGGGCCTGGTGGCGGCGGGTGGAGGCCGAGGCGTCGACAATCACCAGCCAGAGTTCATGAGCACTGGCCCTGCGTTGCTGCCAGCACAGGTCGAGGCGTTGACGCGGCCGCCCCTTGAGCAAGGTGGCGGGCCAGGCGACCGTACCCTGGGTGGCGGTGCGGGCAGCCCCTCTGGAACCTTGCTTGATGCTGCCAGGGCGGGGTTTGGCATCCGCCGAACGCGGGCGACGGATGCTCAGGGCTTTTTTGCCCAGTTCGGCACCTCGCGTCGCGCGCCGGTGGGCGCGGCCTGGGGCGGCATGTCACCCCAGGCACCCTGGCCTTGTTGAGCACAGAGCGACTGGCCGCCCTGGGGATCGGGCGCAGGCGCCTGCTGCTCGGCACGTTCACGACGACGGTGCCGCAAGGCGAACTCGGCCACCGCATCAATATCCTCTGCCTCAATGCTCAAGGCACCGCGCCAGGCGGCATGGGCCCTGGCCGCACGCAACCAGACCAGGTCAGCACGCAAGCCATCGACACCGGCGCCAAAGCAGCGCTCGGTGATCTGTGCCAGGGCCTGATCATCCAGCGGAATCTGCGCCAGTCGCTCACGCGCCTGCTGGCAACGCTCGCGCAACTGCGCCTGGGCAGGCGCCCACTGGGCGCAGAAGGTGTCGGGGTCGGCATCAAAGTCCAGACGCCGACGAATGATCTGCCCACGTGCTTCAGGCGCCGGTTGCCCATCGAGGGCCACGTTGAGACCAAAGCGATCGAGCAACTGCGGGCGCAACTCGCCCTCTTCCGGGTTCATGGTGCCGATCAATACAAAGCGGGCGCTGTGACGGTGGGAAATACCGTCGCGCTCGACCCGGTTGGTGCCACTGGCCGCCACATCCAGCAGCAGGTCCACCAGGTGGTCGGCCAACAGATTGACCTCATCCACGTAGAGCACACCACCGTCGGCCTTGGCCAGCACGCCCGGCGAGAACTGCGCCTTGCCCTGCCCCAGCGCCGCGTCCAGGTCCAGGGTACCCACCAACCGCTCTTCGCTGGCACCCAGCGGCAGGGTCACGAACGGGCCATCACCCAGCAGGTCGGCAAGCCCCCGGGCCAGGGTGCTCTTGGCCATGCCACGCGGGCCTTCGATCAGCACGCCGCCGATCTTCGGGTCGATGGCGGTCAGGCACAGGGCCAGTTTCAGCTCATCGGCGCCGACCACGGCAGACAGCGGGAAATGTGCAGGTTCAGTCATCTCAAGTCTCTTCTTCGCCATCGAGCAGTTGCTCTTCCAGCGCCTCGCGGTAGGTACCCGGTTCCTGCCACAAGCCACGTTGTTGCGCTTCGAGCAGGCGTTCGGTGATATCGCGCAGGGCCTCGGGGTTGTGCTGGCGGATAAAGTCGCGGGTCGGGGTGTCGAGCACGTAGGCATCGGCCAGCGACTGATAATGGTGGTCGTCGATCAGGTGCGTGGTGGCATCGAAGGCGAACAGGTTGTCGACCGTGGCCGCCAGCTCGAACGCCCCTTTGTAGCCGTGGCGCTTGACCCCGTCGATCCACTTGGGATTGAGCGCACGGGCACGTATCACCCGGTTGAGTTCTTCTTTCAGGGTACGGATACGCGGACGGTCCGGCTGGCTGTGGTCGCCGTGATAGCTGGCGACCGGCGCCCCGCCCAGGCTTTCCACGGCAGCCAACATGCCGCCCTGGAACTGGTAGTAATCGTTGGAGTCGAGCAGGTCATGCTCGTGGTTGTCCTGGTTCTGGATCACCGCCTGCACCTGGCCCAGACGCCGGGCAAAGTCGGCACGCGCCGGGGTGCCGTCGTCGGCTGCGCCATAGGCATAGCCCCCATGATTGAGATAGACCTCGGCCAGGTCTTCGCGGCCTTGCCACAGACGCCCGTCGATGGCGTTATGCACGCCCGCACCATAAGCCCCCGGTTTGGCGCCGAAGATGCGCCAACCCGCCTGGCGTGCGGCCTGCTCGGCCTCCACGCCCTGGGCCAGCAACTCGGCACGCTCAGTGCGCACCCTGGCGGCCAGCGGATTGAGGTCATCCGGCTCGTCCAGCGCCGCGACCGCCCGAACGGCGGCATCGAACAGGTCGATCAGGTTGCCGAAGGCATCGCGGAAGAACCCCGACACCCGTAGCGTCACGTCCACTCGCGGTCGGTCGAGCAGGCTCAACGGCAAAATCTCGAAGTCATCGACCCGCTGACTGCCACTGGCCCACACCGGGCGCACCCCGAGCAAGGCCATGGCCTGGGCGATGTCATCACCGCCGGTGCGCATGGTCGCCGTCCCCCATACCGACAGCCCCAGTTGGCGCAAATGATCGCCGTGGTCTTGCAGGTGGCGCTCCAGAATCAGGTTGGCCGAGGCAAAGCCAATACGCCAGGCCGTGGTGGTTGGCAGGTTGCGCACATCGACGGTATAGAAGTTGCGCCCGGTGGGCAGCACTTCCAGACGGCCCCTACTGGGGGCGCCGCTGGGGCCGGCAGGCACAAAGCGGCCCTGCAAGGCAGCGAGCAGGCCATGCAGTTCAGCCGGGCCGCAGGCATCGAGTTGCGGCGCGACCTCGTCAGCCAGCGCCTGCAACACGGCGCGCACTTCGCTCCATTGATCGTCGGGCGGAACCTGCGCATCACCTGCCAGGCGCTCGCTGATCAACCGCCCGGCCAGCAACTCCAGGCGCTCGCGGGTATCCCCGGCCGTTCGCCACAGGCCGCCGTCCACGCCTTGCAGCAGCGCCGGGCGCGGCCCGTTCCAGGGTTGACCGAGGTCGCAATCCAGCGGATCGAACCCCAACGCCAGGGCCTTGGCCAGCGCCCGCAGCAGGCTGGCATTGGCCCCTCGTCCATCACCGCGGGCCACCCGCAACAAGGCCAGCAACGTGTCCGTGCGCAAGCGCCCGGTGGGCGACTCGCCAAACACATGCAGGCCATCGCGTATCTGGGATTCCTTCAGGTCACACAGGTAGGTGTCCAGCCGTGGCAACCAGACCGCTGCGTCGTCCAGCGCACCTTCGAGCTGCAGCTCACGGTCGATGTGGTTGTCGCGCACCAGTTCGAGAATATCGCGCTGCAGTTCACGGGCGCGGCGCGGGTCCAGTAACTGGGCTTCGTAGTACTCGTCGGCCAGCGCCTCCAGGTGGCGCAGCGGGCCGTAGGTTTCGGCGCGGGTCAGCGGCGGCATCAGGTGGTCGATGATGACCGCCTGGGTACGGCGCTTGGCCTGGGCGCCCTCGCCCGGGTCGTTGACGATAAAGGGATAGATATTGGGCATGGGCCCGAGCAAGGCATCCGGCCAGCAACTGGCCGACAGGCCCACGCCCTTGCCCGGCAGCCACTCCAGGTTGCCGTGCTTGCCGACATGGATCAGCGCATCGGCGCCATAGCCGTGGCGCAACCAGAAATAGAACGCCAGGTAGCCATGGGGCGGCACCAGGTCGGGGTCGTGGTACACCGCGCTCTGGTCCAGCTGGTACCCCCGGGCCGGCTGAATGCCGACGAAGGTCAGGTCAAAGCGCAGGCCGGCGACCATCATCCGGCCATTGCGGAACATCGGGTCCTGCCGGGGTTCGCCCCAGCGTTCGCGCACGGCGTCCTGGTTGGCCTGGGGCAATTGGGCGAAGGCTGCCAGGTAGTCGTCCATCGCCATGCTTTGCAGGCAGGGGCGCTGGTCGATGCTGTCCAGGTCGTTGCTCACACCGCCGAGCAGCGCCTGAATCAGCGCCGTCCCGCTGTCGGGCAGCGCGCCAAGCGGATAGCCCTGGTCTTTCAGGGCACGCAGGATATTCAGCGCGGCGGCTGGCGTGTCCAGGCCCACTCCATTGCCGATGCGCCCGTCGCGGGTCGGATAGTTGGCCAGGATCAGGGCCACGCGTTTATCCGGGTTGGGCAACTGCGCCAGTGCACACCAGCGCCGCGCGAGCTCGGCCACAAAGTCCATGCGCTCGGCATGGGGGCGGTAGCAGACCACGTCCGACTGGCTGCGCTCGCTGCGCCAGGCCAGGTCCTTGAAGCTGATCGGCCGGGTAATGATCCGCCCGTCCAGCTCCGGCAGCACGATGTGCATCGCCAGGTCCCTGGCCCCCAGCCCTTGCTCGCTGGCCTCCCAGCCCGGTGCGTTGTCCTGGGCGCAGATGGCCTGCAACACCGGAATGTCGCGGCGAAACGGCCGCAGGTGCGGCTGCTCGGGGCTGGACTGGGCAAACCCTGTGGTGTTGATGATCAACGCTGCATCGACTTCATCCAGCCAATCTTCGACCTGGGCCAGGCAACCGGCTTCCTTGAGGCTGGCCACGGCAATCGGCAAGGGGTTGAGCCCGGCCAGTTGCAAGCGTTCGCAAAAGGTGTCGATAAACGCGGTATTGGCGGCCTGCAGGTGCGAACGGTAGAACAGCACCGGCACCACCGGCTGCATCTGCTGCCAATCGGCGTACCAGTCCTGCAACTGCGCGGCGGCCTTGTGCGGGTGGTACACCGCCGTGCGCGGCAGTTGCTGCGGCTCGCTCCAGGGGTAATCGCGCTGCAGCCAGAGGTTGGCCAGGCAATTGAACAGGTTCAAGGCATTGGCCTTGCCACCCTGGCGCAGGTACTGCCAGAGCCGATCGGCCTGCGCGGCGCTCACCGTGCTCAGGCTGCCGAGTTCCGGGTCCGGGCGGTCATCGCCCGGCACCAGTATCAGTTGCACGCCTCGGGCAGCCAGCTCCAGCAACTGCTCCACGCCATAGCGCCAATAACCGACACCCCCATGCAGCGACACCAGAATGACCTTGGCATGGCGCAACACCTCGTCCACATACAAGTCGACGGAGGCATGGTTCTGCACCTGCATGGGGTTGGCCAAACGCAGGCTGGGAAAATCCGCGGGCAATTGCTGGGCGGTTTCGGCCAGCAATGCCAGGTGCGAATCACCGCTGCAGAGAATGACAAGCTCAGCCGGGGTCTGGCCCAGGTCGGCAATGCTGTCGTCCGGCACGAAGCCGCCGGGCTGGGTCCGCAGCAGGTGCATGAATCAAGCGCCCAGGGCGGCGCGCAGGCTCGCTTCCAGTCGGCTGGCATCGAGGTCCTGGCCGATCAGCACCAGGCGCGTGGTACGTGGCTCTTCACTGCGCCAGGCGCGGTCGAAGTGCTTGTCGAAACGGGTGCCCACCCCCTGGATCAGCAGGCGCATCGGCTTGCCGGGGATCGCCGCAAAGCCCTTGACCCGCAGGATGCCGTGTTGCACCACGAGCTGGGTCAGGGCGTCGAGCAGCAGGCTTTCGTCGGCTTGCGGCAACTCGATGGAGATCGAGTCGAAGGCGTCGTGGTCATGATCGTCATGGTCATCGCCATCATGGTGAGAATCATGGTGGGTGCGACGGCCGTCGATATGCGCTTCGGATTCGGCGCCCAGGCCCAGCAGCACGTCAAGCGGCAGGCGACCGCTGCTCGCCTCGATCACCTTGACCGCTGGCGGCAACTCTTCCTGCACCTCGGCGCGTACCTTGGCCAGGTCTTGAGGGGCAATCAGGTCGGCTTTGTTCAGTACCACCAGGTCGGCACTGGCCAGCTGGTCGGCGAACAGTTCGTGCAGCGGCGACTCGTGGTCCAGGTTCGGGTCCAGCTTGCGCTGGGCATCGACTTGATCGGGGTAAGCGGCGAAGGTACCGGCGGCCACCGCCGGGCTGTCGACCACGGTAATCACCGCATCGACCGTGCACGCGTTGCGGATTTCCGGCCACTGGAAGGCTTGCACCAGTGGCTTGGGCAGGGCCAGGCCGCTGGTTTCGATGAGGATGTGGTCCAGATCGCCACGGCGTGCCACCAGCTCGCGCATCACCGGGAAGAACTCCTCTTGCACGGTGCAGCACAGGCAGCCGTTAGCCAGTTCATAAACCCGGCCGCTGGCTTCTTCCTCTGTGCAGCCGATGCTGCACTGCTTGAGGATTTCGCCATCGATACCCAGCTCGCCGAACTCGTTGACGATCACGGCGATGCGTCGGCCCTGGGCGTTGTCGAGCATATGACGCAGCAGCGTGGTTTTGCCCGAGCCGAGGAAGCCGGTGACGATGGTGACGGGGAGTTTGGCCAGTGTTTTCATGTCGATGCCCTTGGCAGCAAATGGCGGGCATGCAGGACGAGAACCGCAGGCAGCACTGCCCGGGCGCGTTCGCCACCGGATCACCCCGCCCGGTTTAATGTCGGAAACTGATCGAGGCAGGTCTCCTGGCTTGCATTGCACCGGCCGCCGGCCAGTGGAACGACGCCTTCCCGCAGGGATGCAGTGGCTGTGTCGATCCGTTCAATGCTTACAGTTGCGGGGGCAGCCGCGGCTTGAACCGCGTTCCCGTCTTAGCTTCGGCCCGCGCCGAAGAACCTCGAAGCGGCTAGGCTACGCAGTGCCCGGTGAGCGGTCAACTGCTGTCACAATTGACGCTTGCGTAGTTGCATGATTTGCTAGTGCGATTCGTTTGGGTGCCCTTGACAGGGTGAAACGGGAAACCGGTGCGTCATACACGTGTTGTTCACGGCGTAGGACAAGTCCGGTGCTGCCCCCGCAACGGTAAGCGAGAAAAGCGTCAGAACCACTGTGCCCGTAGTCCGGCATGGGAAGGTGACGCCTTCGGCGCGGCACTCTGCCCGCCCTCGCCAGCCCGGAGACCGGCCCAGGCTCGATTTGACAAACCCGCGGTGGGCGGGCGCTGTTGCAACCCCTGGGCGTCTTGCGTGCAGGGGTTTCTTGCGCTTGCCTGTTGCCGACAACACCAAGAGGAAAGCGCCATGCGTACCAGTACCGCCAGTCACTCCGCCGTTACCCCCTCAACCCTGAGCCAGCGCCTGCTGGTTGCTGTCGGTGCCTCGCTGCTGGGCCTGTGCCTGGTCTACTTCGCCGGTTTCTCGCATATCGAAGCCGTGCACAACGCTGCCCACGATACCCGCCACAGCGCCGCCTTCCCTTGCCACTGAGTGCCCACCCATGATCAAGCGTATTGCCAGTACCGCAGGGTTTGCAGGCCTTCTGGCCGCCCTGCTGCTGACCCTGCTGCAAAGCTTCTGGGTCGCGCCGCTGATTCTGCAGGCGGAAACCTATGAAAGCGCAGCTCCGGTGGTCGAGGCCCATGAGCATGCTCCTGGCGTCGCCGCCGACCATCACCACGACAGTGAAGCCTGGTCGCCTGAAGATGGCTGGCAGCGTGTGCTGTCGACCACCGGCGGCAACCTGGTGGTCGCCGTCGGTTTCGCCCTGATCCTGGCCGCGCTCTACACCCTGCGCGCGCCCAACAGCGCCGTTACCGGTGCGCTCTGGGGCCTGGGCGGCTTTGCCGTGTTCTGCCTGGCACCGACCCTGGGCCTGCCGCCGGAGCTGCCGGGCACCGCCGCCGCTGACCTGGCCCAGCGCCAGGCCTGGTGGGTGGGCACCGCCGCCGCCACCGCCGTGGGGCTCGGGCTGATCGTGTTCGCCCGTAACTGGCTGCTCAAGGCCGTGGGCGTAGTGTTGTTGGTAGTGCCTCATGTGATTGGCGCGCCGCAGCCTGAAGTCCACGAAATGCTCGCCCCAGAGGCCCTGGAAGCCGAGTTCAAGGTCGCCTCGCTGGTGACCAACGCCGCGTTCTGGCTGGCCCTGGGCCTGATCAGCGCCTGGCTGTTCCGCCGCCCGAACCAGGCCTGACATGCAGTTGTTTGTCGGCCTGGGTTGCCGGCGGGGTTGCCCCGCCGACACGCTGGGCAACCTGCTCGAACACACCCTCAAGGCCCACGACCTGCCCCTCGCGGCGGTCGCGGGCCTTGCCAGTATCGACCTCAAGCGCGACGAGCCGGGCCTGACTCAATTGGCCAGGCGCCTGGGTGTGCCCGTTGTGTTTTTCTCGGCTGCGCAGCTGTCGGCCTTCGCGCCGCGCTTGAGCCACCGCTCTGACGTCGCCTTCGCCCACAGCGGTTGCCACGGCGTGGCCGAAAGCGCCGCCCTGGCCATGGCCGAGCAGGTGGCCGGCCCCGCTCACCTGCGCGTCACCCGCACCCTAAACGCCGATGCCACCCTGGCATTGGCCACCGCCCGCGGCATTGGCGGATAATCCCCCTATTTCTCCCAAGGACTGTGCATGACCGTCTACTTCATCGGTGCCGGCCCCGGCGATCCCGAGCTGATTACCGTCAAGGGCCAACGCCTGATCCACCGTTGCCCGGTGATCATCTATGCCGGCTCCCTGGTGCCTGCCGCCGTGCTCGAAGGGCACAGCGCCCAGACCGTCATCAACAGCGCCGAGCTGCACCTGGGGCAAATCATCGAAGCCATCAAGACCGCCCATGAGCTGGGCCAGGATATCGCCCGGGTACACAGCGGCGACCCAAGCCTGTATGGCGCCATTGGCGAGCAGATTCGCTACTTGCGCGCACTGGGCATTCCCTACGAGATCGTCCCCGGCGTCACCGCGGTGGCGGCCAGTGCTGCCCTGCTCGGCTGCGAACTGACCTTGCCGGACATCGCCCAGACCGTGATCCTCACCCGCTTCGGCGACAAATCACCAATGCCCGAAGGCGAGCACCTGGCTGACCTGGCGCGTCACCGCAGCACCCTGGCGATCCACCTGGGGGTCAAGCACCTGGAGACGATTGTCCAGACGCTGCGTCCGCATTACGGTGGCGACTGCCCGATTGCCGTGGTGCATCGCGCCACCTGGCCGGACCAGGACTGGGTGCTCGACACCCTGGATGGGATCGTCGCGCAGGTGCAGGCCAAGGGCTTTCGGCGTACGGCGCTGATCCTGGTGGGCCGGGTGCTGGCCAGCGACAGCTTTTCCGAATCGGCGTTGTATCGTGCCAGCCATGCCCACTTGTATCGCCCTTGATTGCATAAACTGTGGCAGCGGGCTTGCCCCGCGATCGCTCCTCGCCCTTACAACCATCATCGCGGGGCAAGCCCGCGCCTACAGGTGTTGACCATGCTTGAATTGCGACCCAACTGCGAATGCTGTGGCTGTGACCTGCCGGGCGATAGCCAGGATGCGCTGATCTGCTCGTTTGAATGCACCTTTTGCCGTACCTGCAGCGAGCACACCCTCAAGGGCCAGTGCCCCAACTGCGGTGGCGAACTGGTCAAACGCCCGGCGCGGGCGGCTGAAAAACTGGCCAAGTACCCGGCGTCGACCCAGCGGATCGTCAAAGCACAAGGCTGCCCGAACCACTAACCACCCGGTAGGAGCGGGCTTGCCCCGCGATAGCCGTCTGCCTGACACACCGCTATCGCGGGGCAAGCCCGCTCCTACAGATGTTCACCATGCGTGAACGGATGTGCTCCCCGCAGCCTGCGATCGGCCGCACAGCGGTCGTGGTCCGACGTCAAGGCGCCTGGTACTGACTCAGGTATTTATCCAGCACCGCCTTGTCGCCGCTGCCGTCGTCGGCCACTTGCCACAGGCGCCGTTCGATGCCCTGGGCCAGCAGGTGCCCTACCGCCGATTCAATCGCCGACAGTACGCACAGTTGCGCCGGTTCGTTGGTGGTGTAGCCCACTTCGGCTTCCAGCAGTTTCTTGAACTCGATGAACTTGAACACCCCGGCGCTGCGTCCGACCGAGTAGATGGTCTTGCTGGTCATGACGTTGGCCAGCACCTGGCCGCTGCGCACGTCCACTGCCCGCAGGTTGACCGAGACCTGGTCGACCCGGTACTCGCGGGAAATGTCGATGCCCAGGTAGCGCGCGCCCTCCCCGCCACTGCGCACGTTGGTGTCGTAGGCGATGATGCCGCCTTCGAGCATCAGGTTGGCTGCCTGCAACGGCGGCAGTTCGCCCTGGATGTTCACCGGGGTGTCAGGCTTTTTCTGTGAGGCGCGGATGATCTTGCGTTCGGTCAGCAGGTTCTGCAGGCCTTCGCGCTCCAGCACCACGAACCAGCCACTGGCCTGCAGGGCATCCATCAGCATGCTCGCCGCCCCCTGGGTGACGCTGGTGGAGAACGAGCTGGCAGGCGTCGGCTTGTATTGCCCGGTCTGGTCGCGGAAACCGTACACCACCGCCATCAGCCGGCCTTTGGGCCGTGGCATGTTCAGCAGGTCGTAATAGGTCGAGGCCCGTGGCGTCAGGGTCGGGCTTTCGCCGTCCTGCTCGGCCGGCATCGGCTCGCGCAGGCTGCAGCCTTGCAAGGTGGCCAGGATCATCAGTGCGGTCAGAAATCGTTTCATGATTATTTCTCCCCTTTACCTTGCCCTTTACGGGTTCAGGCCGTTGACCAGCACTTCAGAAACCTCACCGGTCGCCCGATCGGTGATTTGAATCGTCAAGGCACCGGAGTCATCCAGCACGTTGATCAGAAAGGCGTCGGTCTGCAGGCTGCCGGTGTTGCCGTTGTTGATGTTGGTCAGCAGTTGCGAAAGCAGGCGCGACTCCAGCTGGCTGGTGAAGCGCTCCAGTGACGAGGTGCTGGCCAGGGCCGAAGCGCGGTCCTTGATGTCAGGGTCGTCATGGTCGTTTTGCGCCTGGGCATTGTTGAGCAGCCAGGTGCCGTTGAGCGGGTTGCCGCCGAATGCGGGGTTGATCGGGGTGTAGACCAGTTCAGTGGCACCGGCCTGGCTGCACAGGGCAGTCAGCAGGACCAGGGAGGCCAGGCGGCAGGTATTGTTGTTGTTCATAGCTCGTCCCTCTCAAGATCAGTGGTGTCCTGCAACAGCATCTGCAGCTTGCGCTGGATGATCTGCGCCTTGACCAGGTCGGCCGCTTCATAGGCGGCGTCCTTCAGTTCAGTGGTATTGGGTGGCAGAAAACGTCTGTAGATCACGCGTTGCTCGTACTCGACCGTCACCAGGCTGCCCCAGCGTGCGTCCGGCCTTTCGCGTACCACCAGGTTGAAATCCAGGCGGCTGGTGGCACGCAGCCGCTCGGCGAAGCTGTAGTAAAAGTCGTGGCCGATGTGCGAGATGGTGTTGTCGACGATAAAGCCCATCATCTCGTCCTCGGCACCGCCCCGGGCGGTGCCGGCCAGCAACACAAGGGCCAGGGCGCAGGCGCTCAGTCGGCGGTTCAGTCCACTGTTCATTGCCCGGCTCCTTGCGGCGCGTCGTTGCGCACGCCGCCGTTCTCGGCAAAGGCTTTCTCGGCCACGAATTGCCAATCGGAGTAATGAGTCAGGCCTTCAAAGTCCGACCACTGCGCGGCAAAGCCGGTCTGTTTGAGCGGTGCCTCCTGTGACTCGCTGTAGACCCCGGTGATGCGTCCGTCGATGGAGCGCACCAGGCCCCAGGCATCACTGCCGGTGATCGGGTCGCTGTACAGCTGGCGAATGTGGCGCTTGGGGTTGGGGTAGCGCGGGTCTTCGAGCAACTCATCCAGGGTCTGCGGGTACTGCGCAAGGCCCGGCGAGCTGCGGTAGTAACTGCGCAGCGCCTGGGCATACTGGGAGCCGACCCACAGCAGGTCGCGCTCGCGCTCACGCTGGGCGACGGTCGACCACAGGGTGACGGTGGAACCCAGGGCGATGCCTGTCACGGCAATCAGCAACAGCACACCCAGGTAGGTGAAGCCCGCCTCGGCGGCGCTACCACTCGGCATAAAGACTGCCATCACGCGCCCTCCCGGTTGAACCGCTCTTGATATCGGCCACCGAACCCGCCACGCCTTCCGGTGGGGCCACCACTTGCCACATGTCGCGGCGCTCGGTGATCGGGTCCAGGGGGGCGCTGCGCAGGTAACGCTGTTCGACCAGCTGCTCCAGCGAATCGGGGTAGTGCCCGGTGTCGCCGTAGTAGTGGTCCAGCGCTTCGCGCATCACCGCCAGGCTCTGGCGCAGGGTGGCTTCGCGGGAGGTCTCCAGGCTCTGGAAATAGCGCGGCATGGCGATGGTCATCAAGGTGGCGATGATCGCCATCACCACCAGCAGCTCGATCAGGGTGAAACCTTGGCTACGTTTCATGCTGGTCACCACTGCCCGTAGGCGATGCCGTTGAGGCCCTTGCCCCGCGCCCGGGAATAGACGTCGAAGACATCCTCCCCTTCGCGCGGGTTCTGGGCGGAGCTTTCGTAGGTGCGCAGGCCCCAGCCGCCTTCGTCGTCGCGTTTGGCGGCAACCAATGGGTCACGGGGAATGCGCCGCAGGAAGTAGAACTTGGCACCCTTGGCGCTGCGCACATCCCTCACGCCATCGACCAGCACCTGCAGGTTCGGCGGGTAGCCGGTGGCGTTGAGCGACTTCTCGATGTAGCCGGCGTCAAAGGCGCGCTTGTAGGCGTCGATGGCGTCGCGGATCTGGTACAGGGCGGTCTTGAGCTCCTGTTCCTTGCCCCGGCGAACCAGGGTTTCGGTCAGCGGTGCGGCAATCGAAGCCAGCAACCCGAGCAGGGCCAGGGTCAGCATCACTTCAATCAGGCTGAATCCTGCCATTGACCGTTTCATGGCTCAGGGCCTCACGCCGGTAGGAACGGCGGCGATGGGTTGCTCGGTTTCCACGTCGACGTCGATGCTGCGGTTGAGGTTGCGGATCTGCATGCTGGTCTCGGTACCGGTGGGGAACTCCATGTCCGAGGGGCTCTGGTAGGGCAAGTTGCGCACGATCCGCGGGGTGATCGACAGCACCAGCTCCGACTGGCTCTTGTCGTTGCGGTTGCTGCCAAACAGCCGGCCCAGGCCTGGAATATCGCCAAGGCCGGGAATCTTGTTGCCACTGGCGCCTTCGTCGTTGCGCACCAGGCCCGCCAGCACCTGGGTTTCGCCGTCATGCAGGCGCAGGCTGGTCTGGGCGTTGCGGGTGTCGACCTGGACCGGGATGGTGCCCTGGCGAGTGGGCTCGAGGGGCTTGGCGTTACTGACTTCAAGGGAAATCTTGATCGCCACTTCGTTGTTCAGGTGCACCACCGGAGTCACTTCGAGCTTCAAGCCGACATCCAGGTAGGTCACGCTCTCGGTAATCACCGGGCCCTGGGTCGAGGGCACCGAGGTGGCGCTGATGATCGGCACCCGCTGGCCGATATGGATACGTGCCTGCTCGCGGTTGCTGACCCGGATCACCGGGCTTGCCAGGGTATTGATGTCGTTGTCCTGGGCGTTGATCTTGGCCTGGGGCGATGGCGAGAAGGTGATCCGCTCGGAGTTGATGCCGCGCAGCTGGTCGATGGTGCTGACCGGGTTGCCGTCGTTGTTGAGGATGCCGAAGGTGTTGGGCCATTGCAGGCCCAGCTCCAGGATCCGCGAACGGGCCACTTCCATCACTTCCACCTCCAGCACCACTTCAGGGTTGGACTGGTCCTGGGACTGCAGCAGTTTCTCGGCCATGCGTACCGCGTCGGGGGTGTCGCGCATGGTCAGGGTGTTGAGGCGTTCATCGACGAACACGTCGCGGGTCTTGAGCATGGTCTTGACCATGTTCAGCGCGGTGTTGGAGTCGATGCTGGTGAGGTAGAAGGTGCGCATGACCAATTCCTGATAGTCCTTGGTCTTCTGCGGCGAGTCTGGGTAGATCAGCAAGGTGTTTTCGTTCACCACCTTCTGGTGCAGCTGGTTCTGTTCCAGCAGCAGCGACACGGCGTCTTCGATACGCACGTCGCGTACGAAGATGGTGGCTTTCATGTCCGGGCGCAGGTCTTTGTCGAAGATGAAGTTCAGCCCCGCCACCTGCGACAGCACCTCGAAAATGGTCTTGAGGTTGGCGTCACGAAACTCCAGGGTCACCGGTTTTTCCAGTTTGGTCTGCAGTTGCGGGTTGGGCTGGGCGGTGCGGCTCTGTACCAGTTCAATGTCCTTGCGCAGGGCCAGGCCGGCTTCGTTCTGCGGGTCCAGTTGCAGCACCTCACGCATGTGCCGTTCGGCACCGAACAGGTCGCCGCTGCGCAGCGCCGCCTGGCCCAGGGCAACCCGCTCGCCCAGGTTGCGCATCTGCTCGATCTGGCGCACGGCGTCCTGGGCGCGGCGGTTGTTCGGCTCCAGCGTCAGCACCCGGCCGTAGCCCATGCGCGCCCCGGCAAAGTCGTGGTGGCTGCGGTCGCTGTCGGCCTTGGCCAGCAGCTCTTCCACCGACTGCTTGCGGCCCTGCATCAGGGCGATGTTCAACTCGGTGTCGCGCGGATCTTCCTTGAGGGCTTCTTCAAGCCGGGCGATGCCGGCTTCGTATTGCCCTTCATTGATCAGCGCCTGGCCATCCTTGCGTGCGGCAGTCGTGCCGCAGCCGGCCAGGGCGACGCACAGTGCAAGCATCAAAAATGGCGCTTTGTTGCACAACCTGGACGAATTCATGGTGCGCTCCCTACAGACAAGGTCTGGGACAGGTGCAATGGCAGGTAGACCAGGCTCAGCTCCGTGGCGGAGATCTGCTCGATCCGATAAATGTCGTCGATCACATCACCGCGACGTACGACGTAGAGCTTTTCACCGCTTTGCAGGAACACCTGCTCATCTTCAAGGTTGTGCAGGCGGCCGACGAACTGGAACGGCAGCGCCGGTGCCGTGGGCGCCGCCACCACGGGGGCCACCACTGCCGGTTTTTCGGTGACGGTGGCCATCTGCACGGCCGGCTTCCAGCTCTTGCTCGGGAACAGGTCCCGTGGCTTGAGGCTGGTGGGCTTGGCGGCGCTGCCAGCGGCGTCGGCGACAGTGGCCTGGGCCTTGTCGGCGACCGCGACGGTGGCGCCGGTATCGGCGGCTTCATCGTCGAAAAAGTACCCCGGTGCCCAGGCCAGTACGGCAGCAGATCCGAGGAAGGCCAGCCAGGCCAGGCGGCGTTGAGTGTTCATCATGACCTCGACAGGTAAAGGGTCATACGCAGGCGGCCGGTCAGCTCGCTGTCGCCGATCTTCTTGCGTTGCAGGTCGACGTCTTCGAGCACCAGGGCCGGCAGTTGACCGAGCAAGGCATGGACAAAACGGCGGATCTGCGGATAGCTGCCGCGCACCGGCAGGAGAATCTGGTAGCGCGCCAGTTGGGTCTTCGGATCCACCCCCAGGGCGTACTCGCCCCGGGACAGGCTGATGCGTTCGGTCTTGGCCAGGCTGTAGATGCGGTCGATGGCCACGGTGGCCTGGGGCTGGGCCGGTAGCTGCTTGTGAAAGTCCTCAAGTTCGTGCTGGGGCATCTGCGGCAGCTTCAGGGTGCCGCTCTTGAGCTGGCGCAGTTGGTCGCGGGCGTCCTCGGTGCGCACTTCAAGGTCTTGCACCTGCTGCCACTGCGGCAGCACGGCGAGCGCGCCGTAGAGCAAGGCCAGCACCACCAGCGCGCCACCGGCCAGGCCGACCACGCCGAGCTGCTGCGCACGTTCGTGCAGAATCAGGCTAGGGATGCGCATTGCCGATCTCCCAGGTGGCCGACAAGTTGAACTGCACCGGATGCTCGGGCTGTTTGGCCACGATTTCGTGGTTGAGCAGCGACACATCGCGCAGCTCGCCACTGGCTTCCAGGCGTTTGTGAAAGGCCAGCATCGCTTCCAGGTCACGGGCCTCGGCGCTGATGCGCACCTGGCCTTTACGGGCGTCCGGGGTCAGGGTCAGCAATGCCACGTCGTCCTGGGGCAAGCCTTCGAGCATGTTGAACAGGCGCTCCCAGGGGCGTTGCAGTTGCTGCGAGACACTGCGCATCTGGGCCAGTTTCTCGGTCTGCTCGCGGCTTTGTGCCGGGGTCAACGAAGTGACTGCTTCCGGACGCTTGCCCAGTTGCCGTTCGACCTGCTGCAACTGCTGCTCAAGGGCCTCCTGCTGCTGGCCGAAACCTTGCTGCAGCAACGTTGCGCCGAGCACCAGGCTGGCACCGGCGAGCAGCAGCGCCCAGGCGCCCAGGCCCGTGCGCCGTGGCTGGAAATCCAGCTCCAGGCGGCGCATGTCAGGCCACCGCCCGGGACATGCTGCACAGCACGTCACCGTCCGGTTCAGTCAGAGCACACAGCTGCACGCCGTCCAGCGCCGGGGGTTGCTCCACGCGGCCCGGGGCATGCAGGAACACCGGCAACTCGCGCTCGCTGGCATTGAGTTCGCACTGGCGGGCGATCAGCGCCTGCAGCGCCGCGTCGCTATCACCGCTGCCCTGGGCGGTCACCTGCTGCCAGTTACCGTTCTGTGCCAGCAGGCACACGCTGCGCTGTGGCTCGGCCAGCACGAACAGGAAGTCGCCCTGCCCCAGTTGCTCGGCAAAGCGGTTGTAGGCCGCCATCAGGTACGGGCGCACCGAGCGCAGGCGCAAGCCCAGGGCGCGGCAGTGGTCGTTGAGGCGTTGCAGCAGGGCTTCGGGCACGGCGGTGGCAATCCGGGCGCTGCCGGCACTTTCCGGCGACACCACCAGGCGCCAGCCGTCCAGGCTCTGGCCGTAGTGGGCTTCAAAGCAGGCCCGTGCATAGTGGTGCAGTTCATCCGGGCGGTTGATGGCGGCGCTCCAGGGCACCAGGCAAAAGCGGCAGTACTGCGCCGACAGCAGCAGTTGCAGCTGCGCGCCCTTGCAGCGTTGCTCGCTGAGCAGGCTGTGGAGGGTATCCAGGGCCTGGGTGGCGGCCTGGCTGCGCTCGGCGATAAAGCCCAGGCTGCCCAGCCACTGTTGTGCCTGGCCTTGGAGCCGGGACAGGCCGACGCCTTGGGCGCCAAGCACGGCGACGAAACGATCAGGCGACAAATGTGACACGATTGATCTCCTCCAAGGTGGTCCGGCCATCGCGCACCAGCTCCAGTGCCGAGCTGCGCAGCAGGCGCAGCCCGCGCTGGCAGGCCAGGGTGCGGATCTGGGCCAGGGGGCGACGTTCAACGATCATTTGCCGCAGTTCGTCGTCCAGGTGCAGCAGTTCGGCGATGGCGGTACGGCCGCGATAGCCGCTGCCCCGGCACTGGCCGCAGCCTTTGCCGTGGACGAAGTGGTAGTCACCGACCTGCCCGGCTTCGAGCCCCGAGAGGCTCAGTTCCTCGTCGTCGGGGTGATGGGGCGCGGCGCAGTGCGGGCACACCAGGCGGATCAGGCGTTGGGCCAGCACGGCGTTGAGGGCGGAAACAAAGCTGTAGGGGTCGACCTGCATCTGGCTGAAGCGGCCGATCACATCGAACACGTTGTTGGCGTGGATGGTGGTGAACACCAGGTGGCCGGTCAGGGCCGATTGCACGGCGATCTGCGCGGTATCCGGGTCGCGGATCTCACCGACCATGATCTTGTCGGGGTCGTGACGCAGGATCGAGCGCAGGCCACGGGCGAAGGTCAGGCCCTTCTTTTCGTTGACCGGGATCTGCAGCACGCCCGGCAACTGGTACTCGACCGGGTCTTCGATGGTGATGATCTTGTCTACGCCGTGGTTGATCTCGCTGATCATGGCGTAGAGGGTGGTGGTCTTGCCGCTGCCGGTGGGGCCGGTGACCAGGATCATGCCATAGGGTTCGTTGGCCAGCCGGCGCAGGCTGCGCAGGGTATGGTCTTCAAAACCCAGGGCCTGGAGCTGCACGCCGCTGACGCGGTCGGCCAGGTCCTGTTTGTCGAGCACCCGCAGCACCGCGTCCTCGCCGAAGATGCTCGGCATGATCGACACACGAAAGTCGATCTGCCGGGCGCTGATGCCGATCTTGAAGCGACCGTCCTGGGGGACGCGCTTTTCACCGATATCCAGCTCGGCCATGACCTTGATCCGCGAGATCACCTGCTCGGCGAACTCGCTGCCGCTGACCTTGCTGATGCTGTTGAGCACGCCGTCGATACGGTACTTGATCACCAGGCCGCTGCCGGTCACGCCCAGGTGGATGTCGCTGGCGTGCATCTTCAGGGCGTCGTAGAGGGTGGAGTTGACCAGTTTGACCACCCGGCTCTGGTCTTCGCTGATGCTGGCCAGCGACAGGCTTTGCACGGTGTCCAGCTCGGCGACCGCCTCGCTGTCGTTATCCAGCGAGTCGACGGCATGGAAGCTTTCTTCGTGGCGGGCCAGAAAGCCGGTCAGCTCGGCTGCTTGCACCAGGTACAGCGGCGCGCCTTGCAGGCATTCGTCGATCCAGGCAAGACGGGCGGTGTCGAAGGGGTCGGCGAACACGCCCAGCGCCTGGCCGTCGTGTTCCAGGAAGATGAATTCGCGCTTCAGGCACTGGGCCAGGCTGACGCGGTCGAACAGCGGGGTGGCGGCGAACAGCGCCTGGCCGTCCAGTACCGGGTAATGCAGGGTGGTGCCGAGGGCGGCGACAAAGTCGGCAGGGGCCAGACCGCTCAAGCGTTGCAGGGTGTCGATCAGGCGTTCGGCACTCTGCTCAGCGGTGGCTCGGGCTTGAGCCAGTAACTCGCGCCCCAGGGGCACAGGCAGCGAAGCCTGGGCGGGGACTACAGCGAGCGACAAGGTTTCCATGGCTTGCTCTCCAGCGCGGAGCGCGGCAAGCCAGGTTCAGGTTTGCTCGCGCATTACTCCCCGGTGAGCAGTTGGTCCTCGTCCGGTTCTGGAGGCCTTGCGCCGTTACGGCGGCGGTCTGCCAGCACCCAACTACCATCGAACAACTGCAGGGGGAAACTTTCACTCCTGCTCTGGCGTCGTTCGACAAACCCTGTGTCCGTGTTGCCGGTGCCCTTCTCTTCACGCTTGATGCCCATCAGGTCGAAGACTGCGCGGGCCAGTTCCGTCAGTGGAAAAGGCTTGAACAGGATATGACTGACGCCTAGCTGGGTTGCACGCTCACGGACCTCGGCGGTCGGATGGGCGGTGATCAGCACGAAATGACAGTCCCTGCGTTGACGCACGGTCTCCAGTACCTGAAACCCCTCCATGTCGGGCAAGCGATAATCGAGCACTATCACGTCGGGTTGGGTGCGTTCGGCTTCGCCGATGGCCGTTTCCCCGTCGTAGGCAACATGGACGTTCAGGCCTTGCGCTTCCAGGTACGCCTGGATATTGCCCGCAAGGGTCTGTTCGTCATCGACTACCAATACTGTGTTAACCAAGGTCGACTCCTCGAAGCACCACAGGCCCGGTTTCCCGGTCTGGCGAAGTGCGACCTTATACAGGCTTACGCATGCTTCGTGCCAGACATGAGACGGCGCTATTAACTGTGCTATGTCGTTGATTCTTTAAGCGTAGACGCAAATGTACCCCGCGCCCTCCCCCCAATGCCGGGGACCGGCTGGCACTTTGCCCTACTGATGTCCCCAACATTGGGGGTCAAGTCAGTCGTCAGTCAAGTTTCTGCACCTGCCCGGCGTCTCGTAGACGCTGTAGCAAGGCGTGGCGCGCCTGCGCCTGTTGCTGATCGATCAGGATGGATTTTGCCAGTGCCAGTCCCTGCTCAGCTTCGACAGGGTTGCTGGCGCTTTGGTTCTGCTGTGCTTGAAAAGAATTCTCGTTCGCCAGATAAAAAGCTTTTACCTGTGCAGCATCGGGCTCGGGCACCTGCGTGGCGGCCAGGAAGACCCGTTGTGCGGCCAGTTCATGGCGGGTGTAGGCGGCAAAGCTGGTGGTATCGAACCCGGCATCGGCCAGGCGCTGTTCAAAAGTCTGGGACGAGCCGAAGGCCTGGCGCAGTTGCTCGACCTGTGCGTTGACCTCGGCGTCGCTGACCGTCACGCCCTGGCGCTGGGCTTCCTGCCAGAGCAGTTCCTTGTCGATCAGGTCGTTCAGGGCCTGGTCGCGCAGACGCTTGTACACGCTGGGGTTGCGAATGCTGGTCAGCGCCCGCCCGCGGTCTTCGAGGTATTCGGTGAAATAGCGATCAAGGCGCAACTGACTGATGGCCACGCCATTGACCAGGGCCGCGGGCGGCCCTTCCTGCGCCTGCAGCGGCAAGGCCAACAGGCACAACAACAGACCGAGCAGTTTCATGGCGAATTCACCTCGACGACGGGCCGATAGGCGGCAACCGGGCGGAATACCGGGCCGGGCATTTCCAGGGTGACAACGTGAGCGCCCGCCAGACCCTGGCGGCGCCCCGGGCCGAAGCCCAAAGGTGGAGTGAGGCCGGTCTGCACGTCATGCAGGCTTTCGAGCGCCAGTACCAGCTTCTCCCGGCTGGCATCGCGACCGATGCGTTTGAGCGCATCGCTGAGCAGCTGCATGGCGCACCAGGTGCTCACCTGCAACACACCCTGGCGCCCATCCAGGCCCTGGCGCTGGCGCAGGGCGCTCAGCGCTTCGCGACCGGTCGCCGTCCAATCGCCGGGTACAAAGGGATAGGCCAGGAAGACCCGCCGCGACCAGGCATCGGGCACCTGCGGCAGCTGCCCGGCCACCTGGCTTGAAACGGCGAACAGGTACGGCGTGTGGCCGGCCTGCTTCAACGCGGCGGTCAGCCGGGTAAAACTGTCGCCCTGGCCGAGGAAGAAAATCGCCTGCCCTTCCCCGCCCCAGGCATTGAGCGGCTGCGCCCGGACATCGCTCCAGCCGCGATCCTGCAGTGCATGCTCCAGGTGGCGGGCCAGGCTTGCCTGCGCCTCGTCGGCATACACAATCCGTGTGTCGGCCTGCTCCAGGGCCAGGTTGGCCTGGGCGTAGTCGGCCAGGCTCAGCAGCTGTTCACGCAAGCCCGGCAAGGGGTCGAAGATCTGCACACTGTCAGCCAATGCCGGTGCGGTCCCCACCAACGGTACTTTGGCCTGTTCAAGGCGTGTGGCCAGGGTCGACTCCAGTGCCGGGGCCAGGGGGGCAATCATGGCGAACACCGGGTCCTGCACCAGCAATTGCCTCAAGGCCTTCTCGGCACTGTCCTGGTCGGGACCGGGGTCCAGGCTCACCAGTTCAAGCTGGCGGCCATGAATCCCCCCCTGCTGGTTAATGTGGGCGATGCGGTCCGCAAGCACCGCCGCAATCACTTTCGCCGACCCGGCCAGCGGGCCCTGGGTAGGCAGCAAGGTGCCCAGGCGCAAGGTCTGTTCTTCCACACCCGGGTCGCGGTCATCGGCCAGGCGCTTGAGGTAGGCATTGAGGTTGCGCTGGTCGGCCATGCTCAACACGAACCGTGGCATCGCCGGGTCCAGTTGATTGCCACCCGGGTCGCGACCTTCCTGGATAGCCCGGGCCAGCGAGGCCTCGGTATAGGCCGGGTAGTACCTGCCGTTCGCCTGGCGCAGCTGCTGCCCCATCGCCAGGCGCTGCCAACTCAACACCGGCGGGCGTACGCCGCCCTCGGCGCGGCCCAGGCCGTCGGCGCCATGGCAACTGGCGCACGGCACCACGCTGGCCGGCACCAGCATGTCGGCAGCGCCCACCCGCGCCGACACCTGGGCATCGCTGCTCGACAGGCCCTCACGGTACAGGCGCTTGCCGGCAAGCTCGGCCGGGCTCAGGTCCAGGGCCAGGGCCTGGACGCTGGCAGCCAGCATCAGCACCAGGGCCCCTGCACGCAGTACGACGTTCATGCTGTTCAACGTCCGGCCAGCGGTTGCGACAGCAGTTGCAGGCGCTGGGCGATGGCCTGGGCAGGCGCGTCGGGGCGGATCTTGCTCCAGCGTTTGTTGGCCACGTCACCGGCAATCAATTGGGTGGAATGCTGTTCAGGGCTGGGAATCAGGTGCCCCAGGCGTGCCAGCACCAGGTCCATCTGCGCTTTGTCACCGGTCAGGAACAGCCAGTTGGGCCCGTCCACCCCTTGCTTCTGGGCAAACTCCTTGAGCACCTGCGGGGTGTCGTTGGTCGGGTCACTGCTCAGGGAGATGAAGGTCACCTTGCTGGCCTGCTCCTCGCCCATGGCCTCGCGGACTTCGCGCAGCTTGCGGGTGATCAGTGGGCAGGCGTCGTTGCAGTGGGTGAAGATCACATTGAGCATCACCACCTTGTCCTTCAATACATCGCTGTAGAAGCGCAGGGTGCGGCCGTTCTGATCCTGCACCAGGCTGTCGGTGAAGTACGCCTGGGCGTCGTGGGTGGACGCCGTAGGAGCGGGCTTGACCCGCGATTGCGTCGTATCAGGCAAATCGCATCGCGGGTCAAGCCCGCTCCTGCCGCAGTCAGGCCCGGCCTGGTGGCCTTCATGGGCAAAGGCCACGCTGCTCAGAATCCACAGGCAGGCCCCCAGGGCCAGCCAGTCGACACTGCGCATTCTCCCCGCACGGTGGCTGGCGGCGCTCATGGCTGCACCTCCTGTGCAATGGCGGTGTGCTTGGCATGCACCCGCCGGGCGCTGAGCCGGTCGATTTCAGTGACCAGCAAGGCGGGGTCGGTAAAGCCATAGAAGCGGGTCCATTTGCCGCTGCGGCCATCGCCCACCAGGATCAGCGGCGGATGCTCACCCAGGTTGGCGCTGAAGCTGCCCAGACCCTTGAGGGTTTCGTTGACCGCATACGGTGTGCCGGTCAACCAGCTCCAGCCGGGGCCGGCCTGGAAGGTCTTGGCGTAGTCGAGCAGGCGCTTGGAGTCGTCGCGCTGGGGGTCGACGCTGATCGAAACCAACTGCACCTCGCTGCCCACCCTGCCGCCCAATTGCTTTTGCACCTTGGCCATGATCGAGGACACCACCGGGCACACCGTGGTGCAGCTGGTGTAGATAAAGCCCATGACCACCAGGCGATCGGCCACCAGGTCCTTTTCAAGGCGAACCGGCATGCCGTTCTGGTCCAGCAGTTGTACATCGGCAAAGCGCACCGAGGTTTTTTCCTGGTGGGCAGCGGGCGTACCGTGGGCGCTGTGGTCGACGCCGTTGTGGGCCTGGGCCAGGCCACAACTGGCGGCCAACAGGCACAGGCTGAACAGTCTGCAGCGAGCGAGCTTTTTCATCGCGAACTCCTTGTTGAACCGGTGTCAGACGCTTGTTGAGCCTCCGCGGGCAGCACCCGCAGGCTGGCATAGTTTTTCTCGGCAAAGGCATCGCCTAGCGACGGGGCCTGGACATGCAGGTACCAGGCGCCGCTTTCAGCCAGGTCCAGGGCGGCCTCGTACACCCCGTCACCCACCTCGGTGACCTGGCTGTTGCGGGCCCGCGACGACGGCGCGAGGAAGTAGCGCACGCTCAGGTCCTTGATGCCGTTGCGCGGCGCACCGTTGCCTTCGACGATGCGAAAGCGCGCCGTGAAAGGAGTGCCCTGGACCACCACGGCGGGTTCGAGCATGAACTCGATCTGCGGTGTTTGCCGATGCGGGGCGGTGGGCGAAGCGGCCACTTCGGTACTGAAGCAGTGAATGATCTGTGGCTGGTTGAGCAGGAACGCCACGTCAAAGGTGCCTGCGGCCGGCAGCTTCACCGTCGAGCTGTACACCCCCGGCGCCACTTCACGCAGGCTGCGGTCGATCACCAACGCCGCCCGGGCGTTGTGGCCACGGTTGGGGTAGCCGGACATCGGTGCGTTCATGCCTTCGGCGTAGAAGTAGGTGGTGTTGTCGGCCGGGTTGACCACGAACACCGAGTTTTCGTCCCGGGCCACGGTCAGGCCCTGGGCCAGCGGCAGGTCGCCGGCCTGGCGCGGGGCCGCGGCGCCGGCGTCGAAGCCCTGAACAATGGGCTGGCGCCCTTCGCCGAGGCTGCTCAGGTTGATCATGCTGACTTTGGAGGACGCCAGGCCACGGACATAGGCATAGGCCTGGGTAAAGGTCAGTTGGTAGGGTTCGGCCGCCACCGGCAGGCTGTGGATCAGCCGGTCGGTACTGGCATCGATCACCAGTGCCTGGTTTTCCAGGGTGTTGAGGACGATGCCAAAGCGCCCGTCCCGGCTGAAGCGCATCGGCCCCAGCCCTTGCTTGCCTTGGATCAGGTGGCGCTGGGTGTGGTTGCGCGCGTCGATCACGCTGATGGTGCCGTCACGCCCGTCGGCCACGTACACCGCCTGGGACAGCGCCGAGTAAGCCACCGACAACGGGTGCGAGCCGACGTCGACGGTCTTGACCAGGCGCATGTCGCTGGCGTCGATCACGCTCAAGGTGCCGCTGTCGCGGTTGCTGACAAAGGCGTAGCGCGAGTCGGCACTAAAGGCGATTTCGTGGTGGCCGGCGCCGGTGGCGAAAAACTTCATGGCCTTGCGGCTGGGGACGTCAATCACGGTGACGCCACTCTGGGCCGGATCGCTGGCATTGTTGCCGACCCACAGCAGGCGCTGGTCGGGCTGCAGGGCTACGCGCAGCGGTTGCTTGCCGGCGGGAATGCTACCGATGCGCTGGAAGGTCTCGGTGTCGATCAGTGCCACTTCCCCACGTTCGGGGATCGACACGAACACCAGCTTGTCATCGCCGCTGGGGGTCCAGTCCATCGGCTGGCCGGGCAACTCGATACGCGCCAGGGTACTGGTGACACCGCCCACCGACACCGAGGGGTCGATCACGGTGAGGCTGGCGTCCTTGTTCAGTACCAGCAGGAAGTAGCTGTTGAGGTCAAGCAACGGCCGGGCACCGATACTGCTTTTGAGAAACAGCGCCACCCGCGCCTTGCAACTGTTGCTGCGGTCCTTGGCGGCCTCGCCGGTCAGCGCCGGGTCCAGCCAGGCGCCGGGGGATACCCCCGACAGTGGCTGGCCGCTGTTCTGGTCAGTGATCTTGAAGCGCACGTTGGCAAAGGCCCCCTCGGTCAGCACCCCGCCGCTGCCCAGCGGCCGGGCCTCGAACTCGACGGTGACACCGTCGCGACTGAGCCGGTGCAAGGCCAGCGGGTCGGCCTTGGCGTCGGCCTCGACCTTGGCCAGCTCGCTGCGCGGGTCGCACCAGAGACTTTCATAGGCGACCCCCAAGCCCATCAGGGTCAATCCGGTCAGCAGTCCCAGGTACAACGGTCCTTTTTTATTGATCATGACCTCTTCCCCTTTCCTTACTGCGCTGGTGGCGTGGCTGGTGGTGTCTCTTGCGTTACCCGCAGGATGCCCCACAACCCCGAGGCATTACCGTATGCAGCGTAGTCGCGGAACAGGTAGTCGCCCGGCACCGCATTGGCCCCCCCGGCACTGGGCACCATGAAGCTGAAGTGCGCCGCTGGCAGCACGCTTTCCTGGGCACCGATGAACATCGCCTGCGGGTTGTAGCCAAAGCGCACCGAACCAATGCCCGGCAGGTTCAAGGGGTAGCCGCTGACGTCGGATTTCTCGGCCTGGTAGTTATGCAGCGGCCAGATGTGCCCATCGAGCTGGTAGGTGATACCGCGGCTGCCGCCGGTAGGCATCAGTACGTGGTTACGGAACGGCTGGCCCGGCCTTGCCCACAGCACCGGCGTTTGCGGGTCGCTGCCCACCAGGGCGTTGCTGTAGGCCATGTGCGCGTTGGGGACATCCGCCCAGCCGTAGCCGTCGGCATGGCCGAACGGCGCATCCGGGGCCAGGCCGAAGCGGAACCACAGCGGCTCGGTCTTGTAGTTGATGGCCATATTGGAGTTGTCTTTCGGATCCCCCGGTACGCCATTGCCTTCAGTGGCGATGCCTTCCACCGGACGGCCGTCGGACCAGCGCATGTTCAGCGCCCGCTGCCACACGGTGGCAAAGTCACGGTAGGCCGGCTGCCCGGGAACCTGCACCGTGGCCGAGGCGCGGCTGGCGGTGTCTTCGGTCCAGGTGGCGGTCTGCGGCAGGATGCTCATGGCGCCCACCAGGCCTTTCTGCCCCTGCTTGATGACATCGGCCGGGGTGATGTTCAGGCCGCCGAACTCGATGGCAGTGGTGTTGATGTTGTCCACCGCACGGCCCAGCTGCATCACCGGCTTGCCTTCACGCTCCAGGTGCCCGGCGTAGTACTGGTACACCTTGCTCGGGTAGGCGCCGCTGTTGCCGGCGCGCGGCGGTACGGTCTGCACCGGGTTCTGGCCGACGTTGGCGCCGTCCGACTTGGTGATGTCGTAGGCCAGCAGCTGCGCGTGCAGACCGACATGGCTCGACGGCCGCATCAAGTTGTTGTTGAAGGCGGTGGAGCCTTCGCTGCCCTGACGGTCGCGCTTGACCACGTTCTGCATCACCGCGGTGCTCGGCAAGTCTGGCATCACCATGGGCAGGCGGTTCTCCAGGGTGATTTTCAGGCAGTCACCGGCCGCTGCACGCAGCACCAGGGGCTCGATCGGTACACCGGGCTTGAGCTTGCCGGTCACAGGGTCGAGGTCGGCCTTGCGTACATAGAGGATGGCGGTCGGGTCATGCAGCGGCCCGCTGTGGCCACCCACGGTGAAGGTCTCGCCGTCCTCCGGATCGGTCACGGTCACCTGCGGGATACTGGTGCGCCGGCTGTTGTAGACCAGCGTGCCGCCATTGGCCTTCAACGGGCCGCCGACATGCTGGCCGACGCCGCTTGGGTCATTGATGCTCACCGCCAGCGGGTTGCCGAGAATGTCGTTGGCCAGGGCCGCGACAATCTCATAGCTGCGCTGCACGGTTGGCCGGGTGCCAATGCCGGTGGCGTTGGCGGTGTAGCGCGGGCAGATACCGTCGAACGCCACGGTGTTGCGCGCGGCCATCGGCAAGGGGTTGTTGGGCAGCGGGAACAGGTCGGGACGGTTGGCGGTGTAGTTGCGCATTACCCCCCAGATACCGTTCCAGTAGCCTTCGTGGGCGGCATCGAGCGAGTACAGGTAGTCGCCGTTGGGCGCCGAGGAGCTGGAGATCATCGACACCGGCGCCATGAAGCCCAGTTGCTCGGAGATACCCACCATCTGCGAGGCCTTCCACCCGGAGTTCGAGCTATTGCCGAAGCCCGAGCCGTTCTGCAGCCACTTGACGCCGTGCAGGGTCACGTTGTGTTCCTCTTCATGACCACCGGCGTGCATGCGCAGGCGCACGTTGTCACCGGAGTAGGTCCGCAGCATCGGGGTGAAGGGGTCGCCCGGCTCGGCACCGGCCTTGTTGATGTGCGGTGGGAACAGCGTGGTGCCACCGGTTGGGCCCACGGCCGAGGTGATCGCCGCCGGCGACAGGTTCATCGCCGGGATGGCACGGTCGGTGCGGCTTTGCATGGCGAACGCGAGGTCGCCACCCATGCCGTCGGCCTGCATGCCACGCTTGCCATCGGGCGCCACTTTGTAGGGGTCGTAGACCCGCAGGGCCAGGGGCTCGTTGCGGTAGTTGACGACGAACATGCCTGGGTCATCCACCGAGATGGCTTGCGGGCAAGGCCGCGATGGGCATCCCGGCGACAGGCCGCCACGGGACTCCACCACCGCCTCGAGCAGGTTCGAGGCTTTTTGCCGCACAGGCGGGTTGATCGCAAAACGGAAGCTGTCGGCGGTGGCCGGGTACGCCTGGCCATTGGGGATGCCGTCGGGGCCTGCGCCTACATACACACCGGCTTCATAGGCATGCTGGAAGTCGCTGTACTCCAGGAAGAACTCCCGATAGCTGTCATTGCGCCCGTCGCCGTCCAGGTCGCCGGTCTTGACCACCGCCTGCCAGGAAGTCGGGCCACCGTCCTCGCGTACCGCCGGGTTGTACAACTGCTCGCCGGTTTCCGCGTGGTACCAGGTGGAACCTGCCGGTTCCGCCAGGACGGTGGCATACAGGCCCAGTTGCTGGTGAGTCGATGGGCCGAGGTGGTCGTGGGTGAAGATGGTGCCCAGGCCCCGGTCGACGTTATGCACGTTGACCACAGGGTCGGCGAACCAGCGTTGCATGGCCGTGCGCGCGCCCATCCAGTCGGCCCGCCCGTAGCGGCCGAAGAACGGGTGGGGCCTGGCCACCGGGCACTCGGCGGTGCCTTCGCGCGGGTCACCGCTGCTCTGGCACTGGTTGAACTCGCGAATGGCATGGATACGCTCGACGACAGTGCCGGGCGAGAGAATGCCGTCTTCGTAGTTCCAGCCGTTGGCCGAGCCGTCGGCGGCGGTCAGGTCCCACTTGGGCAGGTGGATGTGCTGGCCGATCACGTCGGTGGGGGTACGCACCTGGTAGTCGTCCATCTCGTAGTACGACGGGATCAGGTTGGTGTGCTGGTACATCACGCAATCGAAGGTGTTCATGCGCATCACCAGCGGCTCTGGTGGGCGCTGTTTGTTGATCACCGGCCAGGCGTCTTCCCACAGGGCAATGATGCGCGCCTGCGGGAAGTGGTAGCCGACCTTGTTGTACACCGCGTCGAACTGGATGTTGGCGCCCTTGTAGATACGCGGACGGTCGGCGGTAAAGGTCGAGGAGCCGGTAAACGTCATGGCGTCCAGGCGTTCGCCGCTGTTGAACTCACCGGTGCCGGCCGCCAGGGTCAGGCGCTTGGCGCGGTCGTCCATGCAGGGCTCGAAGAACGGTGCGCCTGCCGTGGGGGCGGCACCATTGGTGCGGAAGTTGCGCGGCACCATCTGGCTGTCGGGCAGCACGGCGTAGCTGGGGTGTTCAAGCTTGGAATGGAAGCTCATCGCCGCCTGCTCGACGTCGGTGCCCTCCTCCGGCAGGAACACCGCCTTGGCCTTGGTGATCGACTTGGTGAAGTCCAGCGCGGTGGTGGTAGTGATTGCTTCGCCACCGGCGGCCATGCCGTCGAGGGAATGGCGAGGCAAACCACCGTCCCAACCGCCGACCTGATTCGGGTCCAGGTTGGCCCACAGGGCTTTGCCGGTGTTTTTCAGCGCGGTGGCCTTGTCGGGGTCGAGCATGTCCAGCGGTGGGGTTGGCGGACGTTGGCCGACGGTACTTTCCATGCCGCCGATCCAGAATGGATAGCCAGGGTTCTTCAGGCTGCCGTCGGCGTTGAGGTCACTGCGGTCTACCAGTACCAGCGAGCCAATGGCACGGGGGGCCTGGTCGTGGTGACCGGAGTCGTCATCGCCGGCTTCCTCTTCGTCGTCATCGTCATCGTTTTCGGCCACCAGGGTCGGCGCCAGTTTTGGAATCACCGCCACTTTGCCCGGCATCGGCGCCATGGCCTTGCCTGGCAGCGGCACAATGGCCGGAATAGGCGTGCCGGCGACAATCTCGCCGTCGGGCAGGGCCCGGGCACCGGCAGCCGGTTTGCCACTGCGCAAGGCATAGGGTTGGCTGTGATAGCCGTCTTCGCCCTGGTTGGACACCTCAAGGCGGGTGCCTTCCTCGAACACATCATGTACCCGCCACATGCTCCACATGCCTTGGGCAAAGTGCGGATAGAAGTGGCAGTGGTAGATCGCATCGCCCGCGACCCGGTTCCGGTTGCCCGAACCGCCGTTGGCGATTTCATAGGTGTAGCCCACCCCCGGGCCAATGCCCTGGGCGTCGACATAGTCGGAGTTGTCGTCATTGGGGTTGAACAGCCACTGGTGCCCGTGCAGGTGGAAAATGTGCTGCTCGTGGCCGTTGTGGGTGTTGCGGAACTTGACGAAGTCACCAATGTAGCTGTGGTTGACGTTGGCAGGCTCTGCCGGGTACAGGGCCATGGTGGCCTTGACGCCGATCTGCTCGGCGCTCGGGGTCTGCCCCGGGCGAATGTTTTCAAGGCCGATGTTGGCGGGCACATCGACCAGCATCGCCACGTCACCGACGGTGTGCGAGCTCAGGAAAAACTCTTCATAGGAGCACGACAGGCAGTCGTGCATCGGCCCCACGCCCAGGCGGTTGGCCACCACTTCGGCGCCCATGCCGCCGGAACCGTAGTTGATCATGAACGAGTCGCGGGTCGGCTCCAGCACATGGCCCATGACCGGGTCGGCCCAGTAGCCGGGGAAGGCCTGGGTGGCGGCCGCTTCATCGGTGAACTGGGCGGCGAAGTCGCGGAACGGCTCCAGGCGGTTGGGCACCGCCGGGTTGCGCTTGCCGATGCTCTCCAGCGGGTAGGTGGACGGCGGGAAGCTGCCATCGGTGTTGGGGCCCATGACCACGGCATCGGATTCACTGGAAATGATCTCGCTGCCATCGACCATGGCGATGATCGGCGAGCCGGCCTTGCCTTCGCGGATCCAGGGTTCGCGCTGCGGATAGCGCGCCTGGTAATCGACGATCGGCTGGCCGGTCGGTGCCCGGCCGGTGGTGGCCAGGCGCATCTCTTCCTCGGTCAGGGTATTGCGGTAGGTGCGGGCATACTTGGGCAGCACCACCACCTGGCCGAACAGGCCGTTGGCGACGTTGCCGGCGCCGCCCTGGCCGCCGAAGGTGGCACCCTGGCTGGTGGCGGCGAAGGCGCCTTCGCGCTCGGCATACAAGGTGTAGGTACGGGTGGCGCCGGGGGCGATCAGGAAGTTGCCGTTGCGGCCGGTGTTGGCGGCGATGTCACCGATGCTGTTGACCGCCTGCATACCGTTGACCTGGAAGCCCACATGGCGGTCGGTGACCTGGTCATCGACCACAAAGCTCTCGTCACCTTGTTCGTTGCCTTCGTTCTCGAACTCGTTCTCTTCGGCCTCGTTTTCTTCGCCTTCGTTTTCTTCTTCGTGATCGATACCGTGTTTGTTCGGGTTGGCCTGATAGGCCAGGAGGTTCTGCAGATTCACGGTCAGGCAGTCACCGGCGGCCACCCGCAGCACAATGGGCCGTGGCCGCTTGTCGGGCCGCAGCGTCACCTTGCCCGGCACCGCGGCCCCGCCATGGGCCAGGGAGACATTGTGCTCGTCGACCACGTCGCGGCGCAGGGCGAACATCATGCCATTGGCGTTCTGCGCCCCCAGCCGGTTGAACATCAGCGGCTGATCGAGGGCAACCACGTTGGCCACCAGGTTGCGTTCGCAACGCACCGCAGCCTCGCTGACGTCCTGCCAACCCAAAGTGGCAGCGGCCAGCAGCAATGAGGTAAGGACAGAGCCTTTAAGGGGGGTCATCGTGCACCTCCGCTGGTGCCTTGGGTTCTCTGAGAAGGCTTGAGCAAGCCCCGTGCCAGATGGTTTTTTAGTTATTTATCAGAAGCTTGGAGCGGGTACTGAATCTTGATTGGGGGGGATTCCCCGGTATTCCCCACTAAACGGGGGAAGCCCTTATCGCGGGGCATCACGGCATCGGGCCCCGCCCTGCACTTTGGATTCCCCGGCATTCCCCACTGAACGGGGATACGCGGGTGTAGCCGCTGCCGTCAGGCTGCGATCGGCCGCGAAGCGGTCGTAGTGCCCTCTGGCGACTGCTACGCAGTCGATCGCAGCCTGGCGGCAGCGGCTACGAAAGCGATAAGCCCTCACAGCGGCGCATCCACGGCCAAGCCCTGCAACCGCCGGTACTGGCGCAGCACCTGTGGGAGCGGGCTTGCCCCGCGATAAGCCCTCACAGCGGCGCATCCACGGCCAGGCCCTGCAACCGCCGGTACTGGCGCAGCACCTGTGGGAGCGGGCTTGCCCCGCGATAAGCCCTCACAGCGGCGCATCCACGGCCAAGCCTTGCAACCGCCGGTACTGACGCAGCACCTGTGGGAGCGGGCTTGCCCCGCGATAAGCCCTCACAGCGGCGCATCCACGGCCAAGCCCTGCAACCGCCGGTACTGGCGCAGCACCTTGGGCACGTAGCGCTGGGTCTCGGCATACGGCGGCACCACCCGTCCGCGGCGCATCACGGCATCGGGCCCGGCGTTGTACGCGGCCACCGCCAGGGTGATGTCGTTGTCAAAGAGGGTGAGCATGCGTTTCAAGTAGCGCGCCCCGCCCTGCACGTTGGAGGCCGGGTCCAACGCGTTCTTGACGCCCAGCTCCTTGGCGGTGTCGGGCATCAGTTGCATCAGGCCCACCGCGCCACTGGCCGAGCGGGCATTGGGGTCGTAGCGCGATTCGGCCTGGATCACCGCATGCAGCAGGGCTTCGGGCAAATCGTTGGCCTTGGCCGCCGCCGCAACCACCTTGGCATAGGGCATGCCGGTGATCAGTTGCGCCTGGCCGCTGCTGGCCAGACTCGCCCCCGGCTCGCTGATCACGCGCTGGTACGCGCGCCCGGGTCGATGGACGTTGGACAGCACGTAGCTGCCGTCGGCCTTGATCGAGATGTAGACATCGGCCTGGGCCGGGCTGGTCGAGGCCAGCCATACAAACATTCCTGCAGTGAGCCAGCGCATAATGCCGCCCTCCCCGTTGCGTCCCCCGAAAAGTGGGGCATATGCCCCGATTGCCGAGGCTTTCATTCACTGACGCAAGCACTGTGCCGCCTTGCCATGCCCGTGGCGCAAAGGCTTGGCGCAGACGCGCACGGCATTTGCATGAGGCCTTGCAGACGCACAATGGAGGGCTGGTCATGTACAACAAGAAACGCGCACAACAGGGGTTCACCCTGCTCGAACTGCTGGTGGTGCTGGTGGTGCTGGGGTTGTTGGCGGGGATCGTCGCGCCCAAGTATTTCAGCCAGTTGGGGCGCTCCGAAGCCAAGGTGGCACGGGCGCAAATCGAAGGCCTGAGCAAGGCCCTGGACCTGTATCGGCTGGAGGTAGGGCATTACCCCAATTCCGAGCAAGGCCTGAACGCACTGGTCGTGGCCCCCAGCGACGAAACCCGCTGGTCCGGGCCGTACTTGCAGAAAAAAGTCCCCCAGGACCCGTGGGGCCGCAACTACATCTACCGCCAGCCTGGCGAGAACGGTGAGTACGACCTGCTGTCGATGGGCAAGGACGGCCAACCCGGTGGTGACGGTGAAAACGCCGAGATCACCAGCTGGCAGTAAGTGGAGGAACGACCCATGCGCTATGAGCTCAAGGCTCTGGGCAAGGCTGGCGTGGTCCTGCTGACGCTGGACGCCCAGGATGCCGGACAAGCCCGCCAGCAGGCCGAGCAGCAAGGCCTGCGGGTGGTCAGCGTGCGCAGTTGCGAGCGCTTCGCCAAGCTGCGCTGGCGGCGTGGCGAGGTGTTCGACCTGGTGCTGTTCAGCCAGGAACTGACCACCCTGCTCAACGCCGGCCTGCCGCTGATCGACGCCCTGGAAAGCCTGGCCGAGAAAGAGTCGGCGCCCCAGGCCCGCAAGACCCTGGGCGAGCTGGTGCGCCTGTTGTACGAAGGCAAGTCGTTCTCCCAGTCGCTAGCCCAGTTGCCGAGTGTGTTCCCGCCGCTCTACGTCGCCCTGGTGCAGTCCAGCGAAAAGACCGGTGCCCTGGGGGATGCCCTGGGCCGCTATGTTGCCTATCGCCAGCGCATGGACGAAGTCCGCCAGAAGATCATCAGCGCCTCGATTTACCCGCTGTTGCTGTTGTTGGTCGGCGGCGGCGTGGTGCTGTTCCTGCTCGGCTATGTGGTGCCGCGTTTCAGCCTGGTGTTCGAGGGCCTGGGCACGGAACTGCCCTGGCTGTCGCGGTTGTTGATGCAGGCCGGTATGTTCCTGCATGCCCACCAGGCACCCCTGGGCATCGGCTTTGTCGCAACGATGGTGGCAATGTTCGTGCTGCGCCGCGACCCGCGCGTACGGCGCTGGCTCAACCGTCAACTCGAACGCTTGCCGGCCCTGCACCGGCGGCTGGTGATGTATGAACTGGCACGGTTCTACCGCTCGCTGGGGATTCTGCTTCAGGGCGGCATCCCGATCCTGACGGCCATGCAGATGGCCCGCGGCCTGCTGGGGGCTGCTGCCAGCCAGCGCCTGGAGCACGCCTGCGAACGGGTGCGCGAGGGCTTGTCGCTGTCGGCGGCGCTGGAGGCCGGGCAGCTGGTTACGCCGGTGTCGCTGCGCTTGCTGCGCGCCGGTGAGCAGTCGGGCAACCTGGGGCAGATGATGGAACGCAGCGCCGACTTCTACGACGAAGAGATCGGCCGCTGGATCGAGTGGTTCGTGCGCCTGTTCGAGCCGTTGCTGATGACCTTCATCGGGCTGTTGATCGGCTTTATCGTGATCTTGATGTACATGCCGATTTTCGAGCTGGCCTCGAGCATCCACTAGGCTGCCTAGGCTCTGTATGAAAAGGTTTGAGACGAAGGTCAGGCAAGGCTGTTTTCAACGCAGCCTCACCGAGTATCAAGGCTTTTCGTACCGAGCCTGGCGGGCAACGTGACATTCCTGTGCGCTTGCTGTATAGATTCGGCCCACCAAGGGGAGCCCGGCAACGGGCTGAGAAACCGCTGGCACACGCAGCGCGGTGACCCTTAACACCTGATCCGGATCATGCCGGCGAAGGGATGGGAATAGCCAACCTGCCTTTTTGCCGGTCTCACTGCGAGGCCGCCCATGTCTGCAACAACCGGTCTCGCTGTCGCCATCAATGAGGACAGCAGGATGACCGAACGCTTTACCGACACCCTTCGCCGCCAGAGCGAACCACGCTGGACCCAGTGCATCGAACATCGCTTCGTCAACGAACTGATGGCCGGCACCCTGGACGATACCGTCATGGTCAATTACCTGATCCAGGACCATCGCTTCATCGACAGCTTTCTGACCCTGCTGGGCGCCGCCATTGCCACGGCCGACACCTTCGAGGCGCGCCTTCGCCTGGGGCGCTTTACCGGGGTGATTTCGGGGGAAGAGAACACCTATTTCCTGCGGGCCTTCGAGGCGCTGGGCGTGAGCGAGGCGCAACGCCTGCAAGCACCGGATTCGCTGCCCACCGCAGGCTTCAAGGCGATCATGCAGGAAGCGGCGGCCACCCGCTCCTACGCTGCTGCCCTGGCAGTGCTCAACGTGGCCGAAGGCCTGTACCTGGACTGGGCACTGCGCGCGCCCAAGGCACTGCCGCCACGCTTTGAACACGCCGAGTGGATCACCCTGCACGACAACCCGGACTTCCAGGCCTTTGTCGCCTTCCTGCGCGCCGAGCTAGACCGGGTAGGCCCTGCCCAGGCGCAGATCAGTACCGACTTCTTCCTGCGCGCCGTCGCGCTGGAACATGCCTTTTTCGACGCCGCCTACGACCTCAAGGGGTAATCCATGGACATCTTCGAGCGCCTCAAGCAGGCCGCAGCCGCCGACTGGAACAGCTACGTCGACCACGACTTCGTTCGCCAGATGGGCGCCGGCACCCTGCCCCAGCCGGCCTTTCGCAAATACCTGGTGCAGGACTACCTGTTCCTGATCCAGTTTGCCCGCTCCTGGGCGCTGGCCGCCTACAAGAGCCGTACCCTGGCCGACATCCGCTCGGCCCAGGCGGGGCTGGCGGCCATCCTCGACGAGACCGAACTGCACGTGCGCCTGTGCCAGCGTTGGGGCCTGTCGCCTGAAGCGCTGGCGGCCACGCCGGAACACCAGGCGACCGTGGCCTATACCCGTTTCGTCCTGGACTGCGGTGCGGCAGGCGACCTGCTTGACCTGCATGTGGCCCTGGCGCCCTGCGTCATCGGCTATGCCGAAATCGGTCGCAACCTGAGCCCCGAGGGGATCGAAGCCCTGGCCGATCACCCGTACCGCGAGTGGATCGGCGAATACGCCGGTGCCGGCTACCAGGCGGTAGCGACAGCGGCCCGGGCCCACCTGGACGACCTGGCTTCACGGGCCATGACCGAACGTCGGTTCGAGGAGCTGGTGAAGGTCTTCGCCCAGGCCTCACGGCTGGAAGCCGACTTCTGGCAGATGGGCCTGGACGCCCAACGGCCACTGTAGGAGCGGCCTTGCCCCGCGATGGATCTTGAACCTTGCCGATAGATCCGGATGTGTACGACCCTGGGGCCTCTCGCGGGGCCAGCCCGCTCCCACTGGGGGCTACAACCCCCAATGCATCAAGGCCAGCACCAGCAAGACCAGGAACACCGTCTCCCCCACCATCAAGGCAATGGGCTTGATCCCGACCTTGGCCAGCTCCTTGAGCTGGGTCTTCATCCCCAACGCACTGATCGCCACCACCAGGCACCAGCGCGACAGGTCGTTGACCCCACCCTGCACCAGCGCAGGAACCCAACCGGTACTGTTCAGGCACGCCAGCAGCACAAACCCCACCGCGAACCACGGCAACAGCGGCGGCCGCTGCCCACTGGCGTCGTCCCCGGCGCGCCGGGTAATCATCGCCGCCACCACGATCACCGGCAGCAACATCGCCACCCGCATCAGTTTCACTACGGTGGCCACATCGCCGGTCTCGGTGCCCATGCTGTAGCCCGCCCCCACCACCTGCGCCACATCGTGGATGGTGGCGCCCAGGAACACCCCGGCCTGCGGCGGCGACAACTGCAGCCAGTCGGCAATCATCGGGTAGAGGATCATCGCCAGGGTCGACAGCGCCGACACACCAATCACCGTAAACAGCGTGGCGTGTTCCTTCTGCTTGTGCGCCGGCAACGCCGCCGCCAGGGCCAGTGCCGCCGACGCCCCGCAGATGGCCGTCGCCCCGCCGGTCAACATGCCGAACAGGCGGTTGAAGCCCATTGCCTTGGCAACCACCATCGACACGCCAATGGTCACCACCACAATGATGATGACCAGCGCCACCGGCTTCCAGCCAAGGCTGGCTATCTGCTCCAGGGTAATGCGCATGCCCAGCAGCGCGACCCCGATGCGCAGCACCGTGCGCGCGGTGAACTCGATACCGGCCTTGCAGCGCCCGTCGACCGAGAGAAAGTTCAGGGCCATCCCCAGTAACAGGGCAAACAGCATCACCGGCGCGTCGTAGTGCTCACTCAAAAAACTCGCCGCCGCCGCCGCGATCAGGCTGACGATAAAACCGGGTGCCAGCTCCCGCGCACGGTGGTTGACGGTGGCAATTGCGATTGTGGTCATTGGCCAGGCTCCTGGGCATCCAACACGATGTACACCTGCTCGCCCTGGCGTTCGACCGGGTAGCTCGGCACCTTGAGCGCCGTGGAATTGAGCAGGTAGCCGCTGGCCAGATCGAAGCGCAGGCCATGGGCGCAGCACTGGATCACCCGCCCATCCAGACGCCCACCGCACAACGAGGCGCCCTGGTGCGGGCAACTGTCGTCGATGGCGTACAGGGTGTCGGCGACGTTGAACAGCGCCAGGCTCCTGCCCTCGAATTCCACCAGCGCACGGCTGTCGCGCGCAGGCACCTTGTGGGCGGGTACGGGGTATCGAAGCGTCATGCTGCCGCCTCTTGCAGGCACTCGCGCATCACCTCGAGCAACACCTCGACCGGCTGCGCGCCTGACACCACTTGGCGCTGGTTGAACCGCAAGCACGGCACACCGCTGGCCGGTGCCGGGCTTGCGCTGGTGAACGGCGTACCGTCACCGCGCAGGCAGTCGGCGACCTGTGCCGGCATCAGCCCGCAGCCCTCGGCGATGTTCAGCAAGGTGGCGCGATCGCCAAGGTCCTTGCCCTGGTGAAAGTAGGCGGCGAACAGCTGATCGAGCAGTGCCTCGGCCTGGGTCGGGTTGCCCAGGGCCACGGCGCGCTCCAGCAAGCGGTGGGCATCGGCGGTGTTGGGCATGCGGCTGATACGGGAAAAGTCTATGTGCGCACCTGCCGCACTGGCCGCTACCCGCACCTGGGCCTGGCGATGGCGCACCGCCTGCTCGCTGCCCAGCCGCTCAAGGTAAAACGCCTCGAACGGCAGGCCCTCCACCGGTACCTGCGGCAGCAGTTGCACGCCCCGCCAGCGCAGGTGGACCTGTAGCTGGGGTTGCTCGGCGCGCAGTTGCTCCAGCGCACGCTCAAGGTGGCGCTGGCCGATCAGGCACCAGGGGCAGATAAAGTCGAAAAAAACATCAATGGACAACACGGGGTTCACGGTTTCAACTCCTGGGCCACGCCAGGCTCAGCCACCGCAAGGTCCTGCAGGCGAGCCATGTCGTTGTGGTAGTGGCGTTTAGCAATAAAGAACACGGCAGCCGCGCCGATGCTGATCAGCGGCACCAGCTGGAAGGCCGCATGCAGACCAATCACGTCGGAGACGCGACCGGTAATCAAAGGCCCTGTGGCCAGACCGAGCAGGTTGTTGGCCAGGGTCAGGGTGGCGAACGCGGTGCCATGCACCGAGTAATGGGTCAGGTTGGCGACCATCGCGCTGGAGGGCCCGTTGGTGCCGGCGGCAATCATCATCCCCAGGCAGATCAGCACCAGTTGCGCGGTGCCCGACGGCAAGGCAAAGGCCAGCGACAGCAACAGGCAACTGCCCAGGCAATAACCGATGGCCAGGCTGATCTTGCGGTCCGGGCGCTGACGCCCCAGGCGGTCGCAGAGCATGCCGCACAGAATGATGCCAATGCCGCTGCACAGCACGATGATGGCGGCCACGGCACCGGCCTTGTCAGTGCCCATGTCGTAGTAGCGGTTCAGGTAGCTGGGCATCCAGACGATCACCGTGCCGCCCACGAACAGTTGCAAACCGCTGGCGACATAAGCGGCAATCACCGAACGGCTGCCATACAGGGTATGCAGGGGGCGCGCGACCTTGCAGGCGACTGCGGCAGCGCGCTTGGGGGCGATCTTGGCTTCCTTGACGATCAGTGGGTACAACACGGCCAGCAGGAGCCCGAACAGCGCCATGCCGGCAAAGGCCCAGCGCCAGCCCAGATGCTGGGCCATCACTCCGCCCAGGGCCATGCCCAGCACCGAGCCGAACATGCCGCCGGCCATGAAGGCGCCGGCCAGCGTTGCGCGCATGTCGCGGGGGAACACCGCCACCACCACGGCGATGCCGACGCTGCCATAGGCCGCTTCACCGACACCCACCAGGAAGCGGGCAATGAACATTTGTTGGTAGTTTTCCGCCAGGGCGCAGCCCAGGGTCGCCAGGCTCCAGAGCACGGCCATCAGCACCAGGCTCCTGATCCGGCCAAAGCGGTCGGCCAGCAACGACAGCGGAAAGGTCAAAAGCCCCACCATCAGGGCGACAATGCCGCTGAGCAAGCCCAACTGACTGTCCGTCAGGGCCCATTCGCTCTTGAGCAGCGGGAAAACGGCGTTCAATACCTGACGCGACATGTAGTCGGAAATCAGCAGGCCGAAGGTCAAGGCAAAGACAATCCAGGCATAACGCCGCGGAATGCCACGTGAAGTGTCGGCACCATCATCATCTGTGGCGCTGGCGATATAGGCGGCCATGCTGCCTCCTCCGGTTGTCTGGCGTAAATCTTGTTGTTATTGAAAAGCCTGACTGATTGCGCGGTAACGGGCGGGTCGGCGCCCAGGCTCTTTACGAAAATCTTGTAGGGCCCCCTGTGGGAGCGGGCTTGTCCCGCGATTGCGGTGTTTCAGTAATGCCGCAATCGCGGGGCAAGCCCGCTCCTACAGTGACTGCCGTTGCAATATTCTTCATACAACGCCTGGGGCGCGCCGACCCCGGCCCATCAGGCGCGTTGGGGTACGCCCTTCTGCCCTGGCTGGCGGTTAGGCGCCATGCCGTTGGCCTTGAGGGTTTCCTCGATGCTGCTGTACTGCTCGCCGATGCGGTAAATGGCGCGGGCTTCCTTGCCGTTGGCGATTTCGCGGCCCAGCTCGTGAGCGACGCGCACGGTCTGCTGGATCTGCTGCACCGAGCCAAAGCGCTTGCCGTGCTGGTCGATGATGGTGTCTTCGTTGCCACAGCGCGGGTGCAGGCCCATGGCCAGGGCCATGGTGTTGAACGGCAGCACGTTCTTGAGCAGCGATTCGGCGGTCAAGGTGCAGCCGTTCGGCGCGCGGTGGATGAAGTTTAAGAAGTTGAACGGGTTGGGGCCGTCAAAGCCGCCGCCGATGCCGATCCAGGTCAGGTTCATCGGGCCCATGTAGTCGCCCCGGCGCACGATGCGCTCAAGGGTTTCCAGGGCATGCATGCCGGTGAGCTGGAAGTGCGGCTGAATGTTGCTCGCGGTCAGGCGGCGCAGGTGTTCACGCACCCAGGCAGGGCCGGCCGGCACGGTCATTTCGCTGTAGGCGGCCTGGATCGCCGGATGGGACAGCGAGGTGCCCTCCAGGTACTCCGGGTACAGCAGCTCCATGATGTTCATTTGCGTGGTGTTGATCGCCACCGTGACCTGGTCGGGCTTGGGCGTCAGTTCGGCGAGCATGTGACGGGTATCGTCGGACAGCCACTTGGCGGCTTCGCCATCGCTCTCGGGGGCGAAGGAGATCGAACCACCCACCTGGATGATCATCTCAGGTACCGCTTCACGCACACCGGCAATCAGTTCGTTGAATTTGGACAGGCGCTTGGAGCCCTTGCCGTCGAGCTCGCGTACGTGCAGGTGGAGTACGGTGGCACCGGCCTCGTAGCAGTCGACCGCTTTTTGTACCTGCTCATCCATGGTCAGCGGAATGTCTTCGGGAAAGTCCTCAGGCATCCATTCCGGGCCATACGGCGCGACGGTGATCACCACCTTTTCCATGTTTTCCGGGTGCAACGAATCATCGAAGAATTGCATGCTGTCATCCTCAGTCTTGTTATTGTCTTCTGTCCGCCGTGGGGCGGATCGGTAATGCTTAGAAAGTGCGGTCGCCCTTGATCCCGGCGCGTTCCATCTTGCGGTGGCATGGCGGGTAGTCCATGACCGCGTAATGCTGGGTGCTGCGGTTGTCCCAGATGGCGATGCTGTTGGGCTTCCAGCGCCAGCGCACCTGGTACTCGGGCAGGTAGGCCTGGCTGATCAGGTAGCGCAACAGGTCCGAGGCACCGGGGTTGGCGTCCTGGCCGAAGCGCACCCGCTGCGGGGTGTGGTAGTTGCTGAAATGGGTGGTGAAGGCGTTGACGAACAGCACCTGTTCACCGGTTTCAGGGTGGGTGCGTACCACCGGGTGCTCGGCATCGGGGAACTGGGCCTTGAGCGCCAGGCGCTTTTCCATCGGCATCGCGGCGCCGAAGCTGGCCTCGATGCTGTGGCGGGCGCGCAGGCCTTCGATCTTCTGTTTTACCTCGTCGGGCAGGTTCTGGTAGGCCAGGACCATGTTCGCCCACATGGTGTCACCGCCCACCGGCGGGCATTCCACGCAGCGCAATACGCAGCCCATGGGCGGTGCATCGCGCCAGGTGGCGTCGGTGTGCCAGGCGTTCTCGTAGCGGTCGGCTGGCTGGTCGGGACGCTTGTAGATCTGCACCAGGCCCGGGTGCTCCGGATCGCTGCCGGCCACCGGGTGGTCCTCCAGCTCGCCAAAGCGCCGGGCGAAGGCCACATGCTCGGCACGGCTGATGTGCTGGTCGCGCAAGAACAGCACGCGGTGCTTGAGCAGTTGTTCACGCAACTGGCCGAACAGGCCATCGTCGTGGACCGCATCAGCCAGGTTTACACCGGTCACTTCAGCACCGATGGCGCAAGTCAGTTGTTCGATGTGCATGTGTTGCCCTCTTCAAATGACGAAGATCGAGGAGCCGGTGGTTTTGCGCGCTTCCAGATCACGGTGCGCCTGGACGGCGTCCTGGAGGGCGTAGTGCTGGTTGATCTCGATCTTGATCCGGCCGCTGCTGACGTGATCGAACAGCTCGCCGGCAAGGTCGGCCTTCTCGGCAGGGTCGGCGATGTAGTCGGCCAGGGCCGGGCGGGTCAGGTGCAGGGAGCCCTTCATCGCCAGGATCTGTGGGTCGAACGGCGGGATGGTGCCCGATGCAGTGCCCACGCAGACCATCAGGCCGCGGCGCTTGAGCGAGTCGAGCGAGGCCATGAACGTGCTTTTGCCGACGCTGTCGAACACCACGTTGACGCCCACCCCGTCCGTCAGCTCGCGCACGCGGCTGGCCACGTCTTCATGGCTGTAGTTGATGGTGTGGGTGCAACCGTGGGCCTTGGCCACTTCGGCCTTGGCTTCGGTGGAGACGGTACCGATCACATTCACGCCCAGCAGCTTGGCCCACTGCGAAACGATCAGGCCGACACCGCCGGCGGCGGCGTGCAGCAGCACCGTGTCGCCGGGCTTGAAGTCGTACAGGCGGCGCATCAGGTAGGCCGAGGTCAGGCCGCGCATGGTCATGGCCGCGGCGGTCTCGAAGGCGATGGTTTCGGGCAGCTTGATCAGCGCGGCGGCAGGGATCAGGCGCTCGGTGCAATAGGCACCCAGGGTGTTGAGAAAACCGGTGTAGGTCACGCGATCACCGACCGCCACCTGGGTCACGCCCTCGCCCACGGCCTGCACCACACCCGAGGCTTCGACACCCATGCCGTTGGGCATCGGAATCGGGTAGGTGCCATTGCGAAAGTAGGTGTCGGCGTAGTTCAGGCCCACCGCCACCTGGCGCAGCCGCACCTGGCCCGGGCCGGGTTCGCCGACCTCGGCGTCCTCATAGCGCAGCACCTCGGGACCACCGGTTTCATAAAAGCGTACGACTTTGGCCATGCATGTCACTCCAATCATCGATCTGGACGCAGTGCGTCAGTTCAGGTTGATTGGACTCTAAGCCCTACGCTTGCAGGGTGCTTCGCATCGGACGACACACTGTTTTCATTTGATGACAACCCCGCCGCCAGTGGCCGCCCGCAAGGCTTTCTCGTACGATGACCAGGCCCTCTTCACCTTGCTATCGAGCCCCGCATGAAGTCCCCCGCCGGTTTACTGCTTTCAGGTATTGAGCTCGATCGCGACAGTACCACCCCGCTTTATCGCCAGCTGTACCTGCAGATCCGCAAGCAGATCCTCACCGGGCGCCTGCAAGGGGGTATCCGCCTACCGTCCACGCGCACCTTGAGCCAGGAACTGAACCTTTCGCGCATCACCCTGCTCAATGCCTTCGACCAACTGATTGCCGAGGGCTTCCTGGTGTCGCGCACCGGTGCCGGTACCTATGTGGGCGATGAATGGGAGCGTGCCGGCGGCGCCGAACCGCAGCCGCCGGCGCCACCCAAGCTGTCGGCGTTGAGCCAGTCGATGCTGTCGCTGCGCAGCGATCACTTTCGCGGGGTGTCCTATGCCCACTGTGGCACCGGCACCCCCACCTCGTTCCTGCCCAGCCACGGGGCCTTTGAGGCCTTTCCCCAGGCGGTGTGGAAGCGCCTGCTCAGCCGCCACGCGCAAAAGCCGAGCAAAGCGCTGCTGGGCTATGGCGAACTGCAGGGGCTGCCGGAGTTGCGCCAGGCCATCGCCGAATACGTGTTCGATGCCCGTGGCATCGACTGCAGTGCCGAGCAGGTGGTGATCGTCTCCGGCGCTCAGCAGGCCTTCAATCTGCTGGCGATGCTGCTACTCGACCCGGACAATGCGGTGTGGATGGAAGACCCCGGGCATATCGCTGCGCGCATTGCTTTTCAGGCACATGGCTGCCGGGTGATACCGGTACGGATCGACGATCAGGGCATCGACGTGCAGCAAGGCATCGCCGACTGCGCCGATGCCCGCCTTGCCTTCACCACCCCATCGCGCCAGCACCCACTGGGCGTGACCCTGAGCCACGGCCGGCGCCTGGAGTTGATCGATTGGGCGGCCCGCCATGAGCGCTGGATCATCGAGGACGACTGCGACAGCGAACTGCGCTACAGCGGTCGCCAATTGCCGGCGCTGTATGCCATGGACCAGAGCGACCGGGTGATTTATGTCGGCACGTTCAGCAAGGTGCTGTTCCCGTCCCTGCGCCTGGGCTATGTGATTCTGCCCAAGCCCCTGGTCGAGCCCTTCTGCACCATCCGCGCGGTCATGGACCGCAGCCCGCCGACCCTGCTGCAGGCGGTGACGGCCGACTTCATGCGCGAAGGCCACTTCATCGGCCACATTCGGCGAATGCGCGTGCTGTACCAGGCGCGCCAGCAGTGCCTGGTGGACACGCTCGAACGCGTGCTGGGCGGTTTCTTCAACATAACCCCCGTGGACGCCGGCATGCACTTGATCGCCTGGCTACCGCCCCACCTGGACGATCAACAGGTCGCCCGGCAACTGGCTGAACAGGGCGTGCACACCTATGCCCTGAGCGATTACTGCCTGCAACGTTACCTGCCGCCAGCCCTGCTGATCGGCTTTGCCGGTACCCCGCAGGGCGAGGCCCCGGCGAAAGTCCAGGCCCTGGCTCAGGCACTGCGTGCCCTCGGCCATCTGAACCCGTAGCCCGTTTCACAGTGGCCTTAACATTCGATTCGTAATGGATCTATCGAGCGATCCTCGCCGGCGCGATAAAGAACGCGCCGGTAGAACCGGTGCCCGCACCAGGAACGACTCGAATGAATGCTATCCAAGAACGCTTCACCCGGTTGCTCGATAACAAGACCAAAGGCGCCGCAGCGCCGGTGCTTCTGACCCGCGAACTGGCCGCACGCCTGCTCGAACGCCTCGATCAGGCGCGCCTGTACGCCCATGCCTACCCCTTGTTGACCAACCTCACCCATGGCCGCCTGACGCCCTTTGACCTCCTCGACTTTGCCTATCGTCACGAACTGGCGGGGCTGAGCCTGCATATGCTCGATGGCGAGCACAACAGCCTGTCGCAAATGAACGCCGTGCAGCTGGACGCCTTTGCTGCAAAGGCCCAGGCGTTGCAACTGGATGTTCACCTTGAGATCAGCAGCACCCTCAAGGCTGACGTCGACGCCGCGATCGCCGTGGCCAAGGCCATCGGTACCCGCAACATCCGCGTTTACTCACGCTACGAAGGCCAGCTGTCGCAGGTGATGGACAGGATCGCCACTGACCTTCAGTACCTCGCCCACCAGGCCGATGCCCACGACCTGTACTTCGACTTCGAGCAACACGAAGAACTCAAGAGCGACGAAATCGCCCAGCTACTGCGCCAGGCCAACCACCCGCGCCTGCATGCCCTGTTCGACTTCGGCAACATGATCAACGCCTGCGAGCAACCTCTCCAGGCCCTGGCGCACCTGGCCCCGCACATTCGCCAGAGCCACCTCAAGGGTGTTCGCGTGGTTGCCGAGGCCCAGGGCTTTGGCCACTACGGCGTGCTCCAGGGCAGCGACGAAGATGACCTGCCCAGCCCACGCATGCTGTTCGAGCTGCTGATGCTCGGGGAACGCGAGCCGCAAGTGATCGCTTTCATCCTCGAACAGGAAAACCACTACATCGCCCCGGCGTTTCGCCAACTGCAGGAGCCTGCCGACCCATTCATTGCCTACCGGGAGATGAGCGACACGCCCTTGCCCGAAGGCTTCACCCTCGAGCAGATGCTGGCCGGCGAACAGCGCTGGGCCAACAACCAGGTGTGCTACGTGAAAGGCCTGCTGGCCGAATTGCGCACCCTCGCCGAACTGGCCCTGGCCACCCCCGACAAGGCCTGAGCGCCTTCCCCATCACGCCTGGAGAACAACAATGAGCACTCAAGACAAGGCTAAATGGTTCAAATTCCTGATACTGATCCTCGGCGGCGGCACCATCTACAAGCTCGCTAACCTCAAGGACGCGTTCTATGTACCCATGCAGGAATTCATGGGGCTGTCGCACACTGAAATCGGCCTGCTGCTCAGCGCCAACGCCATCATCGCCACCGGACTGTTCGTGGTCGGCGGTGTGCTGGCCGACCGCTTCGACACCCGCAGACTGATCCCCCTGGGCCTGCTCGGCACCGGCGCGCTGGGCCTTTACCTGGCCACCTTCCCGCCCTTCAACAGCCTGATGATCGTGTTTTGCCTGCTGGCGGTATGCGCCGACTGCATCTACTGGCCGGCGCTGCTCAAGGCTATCCGCGGCCTGGGCGACGACAAGGAACAAGGCCGCCTGTTCGGGCTGCTTGAAGGCGGGCGCGGGGTGGTCGACACCCTGGTGGCATTCTCGGCCCTGGGTGTGTTCATTGCCATGGGTGCTGCCGAAGCGGGACTCAAGGCGGCCATCGTCTTTTACTCGGTCATCGACATTGCTGCCGGGGTACTGACCTGGTTCTTGCTCAAGGGCGCCCGGCCTGCCCAGGCCAACCCCCGGAAAAACCCGCTGACCAACCTGATGCAGGCAGTCAAGGTGCCGGCCATCTGGCTGGTGAGCTTCAACGTGTTCATGGTCTACATCGTGTACTGCGGGCTGACCTACTTCATTCCGTACCTCAAGGAAGTCTACGGGCTGCCGGTCGCGCTGGTGGGGGCCTACGGCATCATCAACCAGTACATGCTCAAGATCCTCGGGGGCCCGGCAGGCGGTTTCCTGGCAGACAAGCAATTCAAAAGCCCCAGCCGTTATCTGAAATGGGCGTTCCTGGCGTTGCTGCCAATGATGGCGATCATCCTCCTGGTGCCCAAGAGCCCGGGCTTCATCTATGCCGGCATGGCGGCCACCCTGTCGTTTGCCTTCATCGTATTCTCCATGCGTGGCGTGTTCTGGGCGCCCATGGGCGAAGTGGGCATCGCCCCGCACATCACCGGCTCAGCCTTTGGTATCGGCTGCCTGATCGGCTATGCGCCGGGGATGTTCGCCTATGTGGGTTACGGCGCCATCCTTGACCGGTTTCCCGGGCAACAGGGCTACAACTACGTCTTCATCAGCATGATGGTGCTGGCGGTGATCGGCTTTGTGGTGGCCAGCCGGATGCATCGTCTGGTGCGCCAAACGGCGCAGGAAGCTGGGGGTGATGTGGCGGCAACGATGGGCTAGGTAAAACCATCGCGGGGCAAGCCCGCTCCTACCCCGCGCAATCCGGTGGGAGCGGGCTTGCCCCGCGAGAGGCCATTGCGGCTTGCACTGAGCACTCCGGGCGCCCGGGCGGATACCCGTACGAGCATTGCGCCCCGTGAGTTACACAACAGCGCAGTCGCTCAAACTAGGAATAATCCTAATTCGCGGACAATAGCGATCAAATATTATTGCGTGGCGTACGGCATCGCCACCGGTATGTCATTCGGTGGCCTCTTGATTCGTAATAACAGGGAGTTTGCACCATGGCGATAATCAGACCTTTGGGTCGCGAGATTTATCTGTTTCAGGATGACTCCGGGAGGTCCGTCGAAAATCTGATGATTGTATCGCATGGTCGCTATATGCCACGTCCAGAATTTGGCAGGCAAACCGGCCTGGCGCGAAATATACCCGGGTTAGGCGGATGGATCGAGGTCCCTGCCGGCGTGACGCTGTACTTGTATGGGCCTCACAAAAGTGCCATTTATGGCTCAATGATCACCGAGGTTCTGGATGGCGAAGCGAAGCACTTTGAAACCCTGCGCAGTCCGCAGAAAATCCGAAACTATCGCCTTTCCAAGTTTCAAGCCGACAGCGACACGTACGGGAGCATTAAAAAAGAGATTGACCTGAATCGTCGCAGCGCCGGCGGGCGCGGGCAGGCCATGAGTTACGGTGGTAATACCATCTTGCAGATGATTGCAGCAAACTTCCCCGGCACTATTCCGCGATTCGATATCTTGACCATTCGCAATCGCGCATGGATGTACACCGTATCGCTTCAGGATGTGTTCAAGGCGCTGGAGCGTTGGGGGTTTCGGTATTCCAATATTCATTGTGTTTTCTGCCGCAGTCGAATCATTGGGACCGAGCCTGTCTACACACCCGAGCACTGGTGACCCACTTCACGACGTCGGCATTGCGTAACGCCGGTTACGCAATGCCGACGGCGTAACGTCGATCAAATCACGTTAGGTTTGAATAAGGGCTTGGGCCCTACGATAGGACTACGACAAAAAACACAGTGTATGTTGGAATACCGATACCCCTCTTGACGCAACGCCTTGAGCACATCATGAAGCGTTATGGAGTACATCCATGCGCGATTGCGAATGGTCAAGATATCGAATCGAGGAAACGGCACAGGGAAATTTTCTGCAATCATGGCCAAGGTGGTTTGATCACGCATGCTCACGGCTCTCTCGCGTATGTCGACGCATCTACGATTTTGATCGATATCCTCTTCTATGCTGCCGTACGTTTCGGAACTATAGCCATCTTGAAACTTGGAAAGGCGATAGTTTCGGATTTTCTGCGGGCTGCGCAGGGTTTCCAGGTGGTTCAACTTGCTCGACATAACCGTAGCCATGCCTGGAACACTCAGGGCACTTTTGTGCGGGCCATATAAATATAGCGTCACGCCGGCAGGGACCTCAATCCAACCGCCTAACCCGGGTATGTTTCGCGCCAGGCCGGTGTGCCGGCCAAACTCTGGACGTGGCATATATTCGCCATGCGATGAAATCACCAGATTATCGACGGACTTGCCAGCATCATCTTGGAACAAATACAACTCACGACCCACAGGTCTTTTTCTCGCCATGCTGCAAACTCCCTGGCATTACAAGTAAAGAGGCCACCGAATGAATTGCCGGTGGCCATGCCGTACGTCACCCAATATTATTGGATCCCTCTTGCCAGCGGGATCGGATTACTCCTAGTTAGGGAAACTCCGAGCAAGTTGCTCATCAACCGTAAATGGGCGGCTTGGGGATGTCGAAAAGCCCGATTTTCAGCCGCTGATTATTGGATAACCAAGGCAAAGCCTAGGTTATCTGCCCTCATGGGCGCACCTGTCCCACACAAGGCAGTAATTGCCGGGGCACCATCCACAGAATCGACAGGGCAAATAGCGTGGTCAATTGCGCCATGTTCTTGGCCAAGCCACGGAAGCGGGTTTTCACATAATCGAACCGGCGCTTGATCACACGAAATGGATGTTCGACCTTCGCTCGCATCTCCGCTTCGACCTTCTCGATCTTGCGTCTGGCTTTGTGGAGCACGCTGCATTTGCTCAAGTGCTTGTAGGTGCTACGACTAGCCGCAATCTGCCAGATCACAGGCCGTCCGTCATGCTCCGGCCGTTTATCCACGCCGGTATAACCGCAGGTAATTGTTGATGGTTTCCAGAATCCCCGAAGCCAGTTGGTGCTTCTCCAGCGGGTGCCGGAAACTAATGAATGTGGTGTCTTCGGGGATAGTAGCGCTGAGCGTCAGGCGAGCAAACTGGCGCATCAAAGTGATTTCGTACAGCGCTTCTTCCATGGCTGGGTCGCTCAACGAGAACCCGTTCTGCAGCAGGTGAATGCGCAGCATGGTTTCCACTGGCCACCTTGCGAATGGCCTCCGGCAACCGGGCGGTTTCCAGGTCCTTGCCGATAAAGCCATGGGCGCCGCGGCGCATCACCAGCGCCACCACAGCCGGCGTATGCAGCGCAGACATCACCAGCAGGCGCACGCCGGGGAAGCGTACACGCAAGCCGCGCATCAGGTTCAGGCCGTCGATCTCGCCAGGCCCGAGCAGGTAGTCCATCAAGATCAGATCGACCTCTTGCTTGTGCAAGGCGTCCATCAACTGCTGGCTGGTACTGAACGAGCCCACCACTTGCAGGTCGGCCTCGCGCCCCAGGATCAGTTCTATTCCATGCAACACGACCGGGTGGTCGTCCAAAATCATGATGCGAATCAGCCGCTTAGCGTACATCAAAAGCCTCCGATAACCTCTGAACCGTTGAGTGAACGGACAGGCGTCCAGCCAAGCGAATACGCGAACGGGCTTGATGCGAGCGTGCGGCTTCCAGGCCGACATTTAATAAATACAAGGATAGTCCAACTTTATTAACAACTCACCCACAGGCCCGGTTGAGCGTAGTGCGCCACCGACTTATAGTTATAATTAACTAACACGTTAGAACTGCATGAGTGGTGATTAACCCTTGGCAACCTTCATCCGCTTGGGCGCGCCGCCTTCGATCAGGTCAAAGGTGTATTCACGACCCGCTTCTTTATCAACGCTGAAGGTTTTTCCTGGCAGTACATGATGTTTCGTGGTCGGGTAACACTCACCGGGCTTGCCCACCACGCAACTTTTGAACTCATCCAGCACAATGGTGCTGTTGCCAGCATTGGTGACTTTGTACTTCGCCGTGGTGTTCTCGATTTTAGTATCGAAGCGGCTGTCCTGCGGGCGAACAAAGAAGATGATGCCGTAGGCCGTCAACACATTGACCCCGGCCGACATGCTCTGCTTGTAGTCTTTACGCTCTTCGTCGGTCATGGCGAACTGGTCTTCTTTTTCCGGCACCACGGGCACGAAACGCACGCGGTAGTAGCGCTCCTTGTCACGCTTGCCCATATACAGCAGACGCGTGCCCTGCATCCCCTGGGAAGGCACGATCAGGCGCGCGGGGCTGGCAATCAGGCCTTCGGGGTTGGCCGCAGCGCCCTTCTCCACCATGGGCAGCTCACGGGACTTGCCATCGGCATCGAAGACCATTTCATGGATACTCACCCGCACGAAGGCGGTACTGTCGCCACCGTTATAAACCCGTTTGAGGTAGGTGCTTTTGTCCCCGTCGAGGTAGTCATAAATAGTGCCGACATTGATATTGGGGCCGGCGAATGCCGTAGCGGCAGACAGGTTGAACAATACGAAAACAATAAACTTTTTCAAAACCAATCCTATTTGATACTGAGAGATCAAGCTCACATTCGACACACGGAAAAATAGCAGCAAGACTCTGCCAACACTCAATATTGCCGAGGTCGAGCCCGGAGCGCGTAGACCGCAAAATAATAGTCAGGCGCACACCCACCACGCCGAACTTAACGCGCGAAGGATTTCACCAATTTAACCCAGGCAGTGGCGCGCAAAAATAAGAATGCTCCTAAAAACAAGCCCGCCACTTCCTAAACAAACCGACTGCGATAAAACACCTTCACTGTAGGAGCGGGCTTGCCCCGCGAAAGCGACCTCCCCCCGTAGCCGCTGGCGACAGCCTGCGATCGGCCGCAATGCGGCCGCCATTCACACAACACCCTGGCCCCAGAGGCAGCCGTCTGGCGATGGATGAGCAGTCGATCGCAGCCTCATTCCTCGGCAGCGGCTACGGCGCTGCAATATCGGAATCCCAAACAACCGTGACATTGCCCGAATACTTGCTGCCGGAATGATGGTCGATCATGTCTTTTACATCATCACGGCCCACTTCAAAGTGCAGCTGGGCGCGACTATCGTTCACCAGCCGCGTCGGCGTGAACACGTGCTTGTCAACAGGGCTCAACAACTGGCGGTTGGCCGGCTGGCCGCTGGCGTTGTTGATGCCGGCGGGCAGCGTGACGCGGGATTCTACCGGCACTTGATGGCCGCTGCCGTTTTGTATCCCGCATTGATTACCCACGGTGTACTGGCACTCGATATGCATTTTGAACGCATTGTTGGTCGAGAAGCGGAAGTGCTGATCGATACTCAACTTCTCCGGCCGTCTGCCGCGCTGGAGCCACTGCAGCCAACCGCCCTGGGGTTGAAGTGCTGCAGTGCTGGAACCTGGTGGAAAACTGGCCTCAAGCACATGGTTGACAGTAACATCAAAATTCAAATTCAACACTTGAGGCGCCATTGCTACCCCACCGAAATCAAAATCCCCCCCAGGGCCAAAGCTGAATGTTTTAGTCCCAGTGTATCGACCAGATGGCAGTGACTGAGGGTCGGGCATTTCCACCACATACTTAAAGCCGAAATTGTTGATCCAAAAATTGACAAGATTGAAATTATTAATCTTCCCACACCGGGAAGTGCCAGACGCTGGAATATTCCAATAAAAATTTTGAAAAGTAACGGTTATATAGGCGGTTCCGCCGAAACTACATGGAGAGGCCGCGTTCGCCCAGTGACCTCCTTGCCATAGTGCGTTATGAGCCTGCTCCAACGAGCCCATACCAGTTAGATCCAATACATTTTGACCGAACTGATGAGTCGCCTTGATCCCGGTGATGCGAAACCTTAGTGGTGCATGCTCACTCCCGTTAGAGACCTCGATGTCATGCCAGCCGCCGGGTAATTTGAACGACCCCCCCTGCTCGAGCGAAGGAGGAGGCGTCGGAATGAGTGTACGAATAGAAGTGATACCTGCCGTTATACTTTTTTCTCCAGAGGAACAAGAGGAAGGCCGGTCGCTGCAATACCCCGAATTGGGTGTTGTATTTATGAACTGGTTGGAACCTGGGTTAGCAGGATTAGGGGAATACACAAACGTCAACGTTCTGTCAGCCGCACCCACTTGTTGCGATACCAGAATCGCCAGGCACGCTAAAACTTTCGACGTTAAACCAATAAAAAACTTCATACGTCCTACCTTGCTGTTTTTTCCGCAGAAGGCTATGGGGGGATCTGATCGTGTGCACTGCACAGCGTAAATCCAGGACCATCCGCACATCGCCCTCGCGCGCAGAGAGTAAGCATCCAATGCCAGCCAGACGCCCTTGTACCAATGGGGCATGCAGGCAATGTAATGGAGGCCCCGGACGGCAGAAATAGGAATACTCCGAGATACGGAGGCGGAGCTTGATTTGGCGGATAAATGGTCTAGTGGGTCTACAAATATCTCGCAGTACCGCTCGCCTGTAGGAGCGGGCTTGCCCCGCGAAAGCGACCTCCCCCCATAGCCGCTGGCGACAGCCTGCGATCGGCCGCAATGCGGCCGCCATTCACACAACACCCTGGCCCCAGAGGCAACCGTCTGGCGACGGATGAGCAGTCGATCGCAGCCTCATTCCTCGGCAGCGGCTACGGCGCTGCAATATCGGAATCCCAAACAACCGTGACATTGCCCGAATACTTGCTGCCGGAATGATGGTCGATCATGTCTTTTACATCATCACGGCCCACTTCAAAGTGCAGCTGGGCGCGACTATCGTTCACCAGCCGCGTCGGCGTGAACACGTGCTTGTCAACAGGGCTCAACAACTGGCGGTTGGCCGGCTGGCCGCTGGCGTTGTTGATGCCGGCGGGCAGCGTGACGCGGGATTCTACCGGCACTTGATGGCCGCTGCCGTTTTGTATCCCGCATTGATTACCCACGGTGTACTGGCACTCGATATGCATTTTGAACGCATTGTTGGTCGAGAAGCGGAAGTGCTGATCGATACTCAACTTCTCCGGCCGTCTGCCGCGCTGGAGCCACTGCAACCAACCGCCCTGGGGTTGAAGTGCTGCAGTGCTGGAACCTGGTGGAAAACTGGCCTCAAGCACATGGTTGACAACAATATCAAAGTTCAGATTCAACACATCCGGCTGATTCATGGTCGCACCGAACTCAAAGTCCAATCCAGACCCATAGCGGAAGGTTTTTGTCCCGGTGTATCGACCCGACGGCAGTGACTGAGGGTTGGGCATTTCCACCACATACCTGAGGGAGTGTCCAAAAAACCTGAAACTTTCAAGATCGAAATTATTTACTTTCCCACACCTAAAGTCCCCAGACGCTGGAATCTCCCAGAAAAAAGTATATTCAGTACTAGATGCCAAACCACTTCCAGCTTTAGCACATGGAGATGGCGCAAGAACCCAAGATTCCCCTACCCACAAATCATTATGCGCTTGTTGGTAGTTGGGTGCCCCGGTTATCTGTTGGACACTCCTATTAAAGTTATGACGCCCGGAAAACCCGGTTATGCGAAACCTTACTGTTGCACGCTCACTTCCATTAGAGACTTCAACATCATGCCAGCCAGCGGGCGCTTTGATCGAAACCCCCTGTTCAGGCGTAGAGCCCTTCACAATGGTTGCGTTAGAGTAGCGATGAACATTTGTATCGATACTTTTTTCTTCGCCCCTACAAGCGCCAGGTCTCGTGACGCAAAACCCTTGGTTGGGCGTTGTATTTATAAACTGGTTAGACCCTGGATTAGCAGGATTAGGGGAATACACAAACGTCAACGTTTTGTCAGCCGCACCCACTTGTTGCGATACCAGGATCGCCAGGCACGCTAAAACTTTCGACCTTAAACTCAAAAATCCTTTCATATACTGTTCCTTGCTGCTTTTACCGCTTAAGGGTATCGGTACTGGCGATCTGGTCCAGTGCACTGCCTTCTACACAGCGCAAATCCCCCGCCATCAGCACATCGCCCTCACGGCGCAGGCTGGCAGCATCCAGCACAAATCGGCATTTGACCTGGTCATTGCGCCGCACTTCCAGGGTCGGTGTGCCTTCACTCAGCTCCATGGAGAAGAACCCGTCCACTTCGGTCACCCCACGGGAGGCGTGGTTGATCACGTGGTGCCCCCCCAACGGCTCGTCGTTGCCATCGAGCAGGCGACCCAGCACCGTGACGGTCTTCATCACATGCACCTGGCGATAGTCCACGCCGCCCTTGTTCAGGTGGTAGCGGGCACTGGGCGGCTGGATCGTGGCAGGCGGTGCATCCACGCCCTCGAAGTCGAAGCGCACGATGCCGTTGCGGTACGCCGTGACCGGCACGAAGTTGCGACCGGGCTTGAGCACCGCGCCAACACCACTCAGGTCGTCGGCGCGCAGCTCGAGGGCGTCGATATCGGAAACCACGTCGACGATCATGCCGGCCTCGTTGTGGCTGTGCACACTGGTCAGCAGGGCCTTGCTGCCGCCCACCACCAGGGTGCTGTTCAGGTTCAGGCCACCCGAAAGCGCGCTGTTGTACGACGATTGCTGCATGAACACATCGCCAGCGGCGGCAGAAGTGGAAAACCGGGCTGAACCACTGAGGCCTACGCCATAGCTGTCGACCATCGCGGTGCCCGACACCGACGTCAGCGGCCCCAGGTCCAGGTCCTGTTGGTAGCCGATGCTGGCGTTGCGCTCGCTGTTGCCGTCACGCGCGGTACGCGACCCCACACTGGCGTTGACACGCTTGCCTTCACCACCCAGGGCCATGCTCACGCTCAAATCGACGCCGCGGTTGCGCTGGTTGCCGCTGCTGCTGCTTCCCGGGCGATCAAACACCGACAGGCGCCAGTTGGCGTCGCTGCCAAACAGTTTGCCGTTGCGCATCCAGCCCAGGTCCAGGCCCACGCCTTCGACCTGGCCGTCACTGTGGGACAGGCGGGCGCTGAAGCTGTCGCGGTGGTCCAGGCGGTGGTTGAGGCCCAGCGACGAGTTGCTGACCTGCCCTACATAGGGGCTGCGCTGGCGCACGCGGGTGCCATCGGCGAGGGTTTCCCAGGTATCGCGGTTGTCCAGCCAACTGCGGCTGTGGCTGAAGATCAGGCTGCCCGCACCATAGCTGTGCAGGGCATGCAGGTCCATGCCCGCGCCGTGGTCCTGGGTCTGGTAGACGTTGGCATAGGCGGTGGTGCGATCCCCCAGGCCAAGGTCCACGGAGCTGCCCAGCTGGTTCTGGCCTTTGATCTGGCGGGCCGACAGGCCGACCACGGCACGCGGGTGCAGCAGGTAGTTGACGGCCGCGCCGGCGGTGATGCCACCGTCGGTCTGCTGGTCCCAGTTGCTCAGCAGCTTGCTCTCGCGGCCGACAAAGGTGTTGTAGCGCCAGCGCTTGTTCGGGTCTTTCCAGTTGACCGGCTTGTAGACCAGCTCCTCGGTGGTGGAGGTCACCTGGCCGTCTTCGAGCAAACGCACCTCGATCTCGTAGATGCCGCCTGGCAGTGGCCGGGTGTCGAGGGCATGCAGGCCGGCCTGCACTTGCTGGGTGTTGATCAATGCGCCGTTGCGGTACACCTCCACCACCGCTTCGCGGTTGGCGGTCACATAGATGGGGTACGCCGAAGGCCGAGAAACATCCATCGCCAGGCTGTCCGAACTGCCGAACATCAGGCCCAGCGCGGTATCGGGGCTGCCGCCGAAGTTACGCAACTGGCGGGTCAGGCCCAGGGAGTTCGGGGTGAAATAGCCCAGTCGGAAGAAATGATCCTGCCACTCGGTCTGGCTGTGCAGTTCGTTGACCGAATGCAGGATGCCTTCGTCGCCACCCGACTTGGTGAGTTGCGCGTTGAAGGTTTGCGTCCAGGCGCCCAGGCTGCTGATGGCCTCCAGGCCATAACGGCCACTGAGGTCCTGCTGCTGGCCACCGGAGATGTTCAGCTGGTTATTGACAATGATCCCGGTGCTGCCGCCAACGGGCAGGTCGAAATGCTGCTTGGCGTCAAGATCACGCTCGGCGCCACTGGTCAGGATCGACACTTCGGAGTTGGCCAGGCTGTAGTGCACAGCCACCAGGTCATTGGCGCACGCCGCCTTGCAGGGCCCCAGGGAAATGCCTTGCTGCAGCAGTGCGTGCCAGGTTTCGCGCTCGCTCGCATCAATGCGGCTGTCGCGAATATCGGTGAACTCGACAAGCTCGATTCGCTCGTCGCGACTCAGAATAATGATGGCCTCGCCCAGCGCTTCGCCGTCCAGCGACAGGCGCACGACCAGGGGCACATCGAAGAAATGCTCATGAAAGTCTTTGGGCAATCCCTGCGCCTGGTCAATAAGGCTTAAGTTCGGCTGAGTTGGGCTCGCCGCGTGCACGGGTAGAACAGCCAACAGCGTCCACGCAATAGCGGCTGGCCCGAGGACAGATCGAAACATAATTAAACCAGACTAAGAATGTATTAAGTATCCAGCGACGCTAAAGAGTCGCTGGATATACAGCAGCCAATAAGATCCGCGCAGGACTTATGGTTTTACTACTGCATCAAAGGACAACTGGACGTTACCCTCGTAAGTGCCAGCTTTGTAACCGCCGGCTGGTTTGGTAGGTTTGATTTCCAGCCATACGGTTGCGCCCGCGGCGGCTTCACTTGCAGTCGCCACTTCGACCGGAGTGGTGGTCAGTGGCTTGTTGTTGAAGGAAACTTGCAGCGCGATTTTCTCGGTGCCGGCGATGTCTTGCAGTTCAGGGGTGACCAGTACGCTACCTTCGATGGTGCCGGCAGTGTGCTTGGCAACGAATTGCTTACGCAGGGTTTCCAGGGCTTCGGCCACAGGGTTGTAGTTCAGCACTTGCTTGTTAGGCAACCAGCTACCATCTACCGGCTGAACATGGAAGACCTGGCTTGGAATGGTGGCTTCCAGTTGAACGGTGTGACGCTCTTGAGTAGCAGCCATGGTCTGAGCCGATACAGCCAGAGCAGCAAGAGCGAAGGGGGCGAGGATGATTTTTTTCAGGGAAGTCATGTTGTGTTCCATATTCGTAACTAGGGGTTGGCTCAATGAGCGTTGGGTAGTAACGCTTTATTCGCTTCGTCTCGTTAAGTTGACCATCGGCGAATGCGTGCAGCCTACCGAACCCCTTGGCCGTCGCGAATCGGAATACTCCTAGATTCATTAACCGCATTTGCTTTATCGCTGAACAGTGATCTCAAATGTTTAGGAATTTATGCATTTTGTAAGAAAATTCCCATATGCCTTATGGCAGTTCTGGAAGTTTCCCTGCGCCTCTGATCAAAGGCATTGAACGTTGCAGCAGCCGTTACCTGCCCGCGCAGCTTTTGTGTAGAATGCCGCCCCTGGGTGCCACCGCAACACCGCGGCAGGGCAGGTTAAATTCAGCGCAGGTCGGGCCGCCGCGCGGAGTTGCCATGCCTATGAGCCTTGATTCCTCGCGCCCACAGCACACCCGCCCGTTGGGCCAATCGCCCTCCTCCCTGGCCTTTCTCACCCGTTTTTTCGCCGCTGAATCCGCCAGTGGCGTCATCCTCATGGCCGCTGCACTGGCGGCGCTGATCGTGGCCAATTCGCCGTTGGCCGCGGTGTATTTCTCGACCCTCCAGGTCAAAGTTGCCGGGCTGTCGATCGCCCATTGGGTCAACGATGGCCTGATGGCGATCTTCTTCATGCTGGTGGGCCTTGAGATCAAGCGCGAAATCCTCGCCGGACAGTTGTCGACCTGGAGCCAGCGCGCCCTGCCCGGCTTTGCCGCCCTGGGTGGCATGTTGGTGCCCGCGCTGATTTACCTTGCGGTCAACGGTGGCAGTGCCGAGACCAGCAACGGCTGGGCCATTCCGGCGGCCACCGATATTGCCTTTGCCCTGGGCGTGCTGGCCCTGCTGGGCAAGCGCGCACCGCTGTCGTTGAAAATCTTCTTGTCGGCCCTGGCGATTCTCGATGACCTGGGGGCGGTGGTGATCATCGCCCTGTTCTACACCAGCGGCCTGTCGGTGAGCATGCTGCTGGCCTCGCTGGCGATCATCGTGTTGCTGGTGGTGCTCAACCGCTGCGGCGTGAAACGGCTGTGGCCTTACCTGCTGGCCGGCGGCCTGCTGTGGTTCTTCATGCTGCAGTCGGGGGTGCATGCGACGCTGGCGGGTGTGATCCTGGCCCTGTGCATTCCGCTGGGTGATGCCGACAACACCCGGCAGTCGCCGCTGCTTTACCTTGAAGAGAAGATGCACCCCTGGGTTGCCTTCGCCGTGGTGCCGATCTTCGGCTTTGCCAACGCCGGTGTTTCGCTGGCCGGCATGACCCCCAGCCACCTGCTTGAGCCGGTACCGCTGGGTGTGGCCCTGGGCCTGTTGCTGGGCAAACAGATTGGCGTATTCGGCCTGGCCGCCCTGGCGATCCGCACAGGCCTGGCCAGGCTGCCAGAGGGTTGCAACTGGATGCAGCTATATGGCGTGGCACTGCTGTGCGGTATCGGCTTTACCATGAGCCTGTTCATCGGTGCGCTGGCCTTCCCGCAGGCGCCGCACCTGGTCGATGCGGTAAAAGTGGGCGTGCTGATGGGCTCATTCCTGTGCGCCGTACTGGGCGTCGTGGTATTGCTCAAGGCTGGGCGCGCGAAGGCCGTTGCGCAGGTTCAAGACTAATGTAGTGCGTCCACTACACCGTTTTCGTGCATCCCTGATACCGCGCCGCCCTGCCTTGCCCCGACCATGGTGCGTAATACAGCTGGGTTGAGGAGAGCCATCATGGGTGCACGAATTCGCGTGATCTGGCACAGCGTCATACATGCCTGCTGCGGCACGCTGAAAAACCGCCGGGCCGCCGCGGACGGCAGCGCTGCACTGATTGCCGCCCAGGAAGAAGAACACGCCAGGAGCCTGGCCTGGGTCATGCAACTGCACGACCCGACCAACCGGCAATGACGCAACGCCTGGAGCGGCCTGCAGGAGCGGGCTTGCCCCGCGAAACAATCTGGCAGACAGACCGCAATCGCAGGGCAAGCCCGCGCCTACCGAATCGTGCAGCAGTCGCCTTCAAGGTATTACGACCGCTGCGCGGCCGATCGCAGGCTGTCGCCAGCGGCTACAGGGCCTGTGGGAGCGGGCTTGCCCCGCGACACAATCTCACAGCCAGACCGCTATCGCGGGGCAAGCCCGCTCCTACCGAATCGCGTCGCCTCCAACGCGTTACGACCGCTGCGCGGCCGATCGCAGGCTGTCGCCAGCGGCTACAGGACCTGTGGGAGCGGGCTTGCCCCGCGAGACAATCTGGCAGACAGACCGCAATCGCGGGGCAAGCCCGCGCCTACCGAATCACGTAGCAGTCGCCTTCAAGGTATTACGACCGCTGCGCGGCCGATCGCAGGCTGTCGCCAGCGGCTACAGGGCCTGTAGGAGCGGGCTTGCCCCGCGAATCAATCCCACAGACAGACCACTATCGCGGGGCAAGCCCGCTCCTACCGGCAATGATCATCGAGTTGCCGGGCCGGGGCGGGTTCAGTGGAAAACCGATATCACGGCAGTCACACAGGCAATCAATGTCACTGCCGTTGCCGCAATAACCATAGGGCTGGAGGGCGCCAACACCCCCCGGCCATCAATCAACTGCCGACGGCGCCAGGCGCCCAGGTAAATCATCGCCCCCGACGCTACCAGCAACGCCAACGCCAGCAACGTCACCAACAGGTGCTGGTGCAGCCAACCCGAACGCAGCGCCAACAAGGCATTGACCAGCACCGCCCAACCCGTGCGGTTCCAAGCCAGGGCGGTACGCTCCGCCTGCAGGCCCGGGTCCTTCACGTCAGCTTGACCACGAACAACAGCACCATCGCCGCCGCCAATGCGACCGTGGCCAGCGAAACCAGCGGGATGGCCAAGGTCGAGGGCAAGCGCCGGGCATGGCGCATGGCGATTTCATTGGCACGCCAGCGCACGTAGGCCAACGAACACAACACCGCCGCCAGCACACCAAAGGCGACAGCCAGGCCGATCACCACCGCATGAGGGCCCAGCTTGCTGGAGAACTGGTCCAGCACCACGCCACCGGCCAACAACCCCAGGGCTGTGCGAATCCAGGCCAGGAAGGTGCGTTCGTTGGCCAGCGAGAACCGGTAGTCCGGCTCTTCCCCTTGTTGGCGCCAGTGCGGCTCACGCATGTCGGGCTCCCTTGTTCGCCGGAATGGCAACCAGGATGATCACCGCGCCAATCAGTGTGATAACCCCCAGAATCCCAAGCCCCGCGTAAATGCTGCCGGTAGTGGACTTCATCCAGCCCACCAGGGTCGGGCTGACAAACGCGCCGATGCCGCCCAGGCTGGTGATCAAGGCAATGCCGCTGGCCTTGGTGTTGCCAGTGAGGAAGGTCGCCGGAATCGTCCAGAACACCACGAAGCCGCCGTAGGAAGCCGCCGCCGCAAGCGACAACAGCGTAATGGCGTAGGTGATGTTGTGTGCGATCAGTGGCAGCAAGGCAAAGCACAGGGCAATGACCGCACCGCACGCCAGCAGGTGCCAGCGCCGTTCCATCCGGATATCGGAGCTGTAGCCGACCACATAGGTACCCGCCGCACCGGCCAGGAACACCACGCTCGACAGCAGGCCGACTTGCACCAGGTCGGTCACGCCGACATCGCGAATGATGGTCGGCGCCCAGAAACCGATGGCATTGAACGACACCAGCACACAGAAGTAGCCGACCATGCCAACGTACAGTTTGGGGTTGCGCAAGGCTTGGCCCAGGCCGTGACCACGGCCTTTGGGCTCACCCTGTTCCTCGGCGGCCAGGTCGCCCCGCACGATGGCTTTTTCGCGCGCGCTCAGCCAGGTGGCGTCGCCGGGCTTGTCGCACAGGTAATAGAAGGCAATCACCCCAAGGAACACCGCCGGCAGGCCTTCGAGCAGGAACAGCCATTGCCAGCCGCGCAGCCCGTGCAGGTCGGCCATGTGCACCATGATCCAGGTCGACAGCGGCCCGCCGATGATGCCCGCGGTGGCGGCGCCCATCATGAAGAAGCCGGTCACCCGGCCCCGGCGCGAAGCCGGAAACCAGTAGGTGAGGTAAAAGATCACGCCCGGAAAGAAACCCGCCTCCGCAGCGCCCAGGAAAAAGCGCATGACGTAGAACTGTGTCGGTGTGTTGACGAACATCATGGCACTGGAGATCAAGCCCCACAGGATCATGATCCGCAACAAGGTGCGGCGTGCGCCGATACGCTGCATCCACAGGTTGCTCGGTACCTCGAACAGTACATAACCGACAAAAAACAGACCTGCTCCCAGGCCATAGGCAGTTTCCGAAAAGCCCAGGTCGCTCATGAACTGGAGCTTGGCAAAACTGATATTGGCGCGGTCCAGGTAGGACACGATGTAGCAGATGATCAAGAACGGCATGAGTCGCAGCGCAATCTTGCGGTAAGTGTGCTCAACCTCGTCGGCCGAGTACGTCTCTACAAATGCGGGGTGCTGTTGGGTGATAGTCATGTGACCCTCGATGACTGCAAAGGTGTAGTCGATACCAAGGAGCGGCCGGCACCACGCCGACCGCCAGAATTGCAGAAAACGCCTCGTCACGGGTGGGCGAGTGCGTCCTCGCTCGGCTGGTGATGGGCAGACGCTTCGCCAGCAGGCAACAGCGGCTTGGCCAACGCGTCCCCTGCCCTCACGCCCTCGCCTTGCTTGAGCACGAACAATGGATTGATGTCGAATTCCTGCAGCACCCCGGCCAAGTCTACGGCCATGGCCGATACGCGCATCAAGGTATCGACCACAGCCTCGACATCGGCCTTGGGCCGGCCACGGGCGCCATCCAGGATCGGGAACGAACGCAACTCGCGCAGCATCGCGTGCGCCTCACTGCGGGTGATCGGCGCCAGGCGGAAGCTGACATCCTTCATCACCTCCGCAAAAATGCCGCCAAACCCTACCATCACCGCCGGCCCGAACAAGGGATCGTTGTTGATCCCAAGGATCAGTTCGGTGCCGCCGCTGACCATTTCCTGCACCAGTACGCCGTCGATACGCGCCTCAGGGGCATAAGAGCGGGCGTTGCCGAGGATTTCTGCAAACGCTGCCCTCACCTGCGCGCTGCCCTGGACACCGACGCGCACGCCACCGGCTTCGGTCTTGTGCGGGATGTCGGCCGACTGGATCTTCATCACCACTGGCCGCTGCATGGCCTGGGCAATGCGCGAGGCCTCATCGGCATTGCTGGCCAGCGCCTCCTGAGTCACGCCGATGCCATAGGCCGCCACTACTTTCTTGGCTTCAAACTCGGTGAGGTCGCTGCGGCGTGCGCCGAGCAGAGCACGCATCGGCGCGGCCGTCAGTTGCAAAGGCGACTCGTCCATGACCTGCGCCACGCGCCCGCGGGCCTCGGCAAACGCCCACAAGGCACTGGCGCCACGTGCGCAGCGTACCGGCGACTGATAGCGGGGAATGCCTGCGGCATCGAGAATGTCGTACGCCGCCTGCACCGTGGCAGGGTCGGCGTTCCAGGCCACCAGCACCGGTATGCCGCGCTCGTCGCGAATGCGCACAATCTCGTTGGCAAGCTCGGTGGCCAGCGCACCGCTGGCCGCCGCCAGGGCCAGGCCGATCATGTCGACGTTGGGGTCATCGGCCAGTTGCTCCAGGGTCACCCGCAGCAGGCTTGCATCGGTCAACAGGCTTGCCGTCACATCCAGCGGGTTGGCGACCGCAGCGAACGACGGCAGCACCTCCTTGAGTGCCGTCACCGTCGCTGGCGCCAGCTCAGGCAACACCAGGCCCCCGTGGGCCGCGCCGTCGGCCATGGCAATACCGGCACCGCCAGAGATAGTGACCACTGCCAGACGCTTGCCCTTGGGCAAGCGGCCCGGCAGCAGCGCCTTGGCACAATCGGCCAGGTCGCCCACGTCATTGACTTCGATAATGCCGCTTTGCCGGAAGGCGGCGCGGTACAGCGCCATCGAGCCACCCAGGTTGGCCGTGTGCGACGCCGCCGCGCGGGCACCGGCTTCCGAGGTGCCAACCTTCCAGATCAGCATCGGCTTGCCCGCGATCAAGGCACGGCGGCCAATCCCCAGCAAGCGTCGGGCGTCCTGGAAGCCCTCCACGTAGCCGGCGATCACGCGGGTCTCGGGGTCGTCGATCATGGCGTCCATGAAGTCCAGCGAGGTGGTCACCGATTCGTTGCCGGTGGACACGTAGTGCCTGAACCCTATGCCTTCCTGACTGGCCAGCATGACGATGGAGTTGCCGAATGCCCCGCTTTGCGACGTAAGGCTCAGGTGGCCCTTGGGGTAGGTCAGCCCATACGGCGCGCCAAAGCCCACATGAATACCCGCGCTGATGTTCATGTAGCCCTGGCAGTTGGGGCCGATCACCTGCATGCCGTACGAGCGGGCGATGGCGGTGAGGGCACGTTGTGCCTCGGCGCCCTGCTCGCCTGCCTCGGCAAAACCGGATGACAGAATCACCGCAAAGCGGCAGCCCTTGCTGCCCAGGGCCTGCAAGGCGTCGGGCACGCGCTTGGCGCCAACGGCAATCACCGCCACGTCGGGGGTGACGGGCAGCGAGGCGACGTCGGGGTAGCAACGATACCCGGCGACCTCGTCGTAGCGAGGGTTGACCGGCAATACCTGGCCCGCAAAGCCCTTGGCCTTGAGGTGGGCAATGGGTTGGCCGCTGATGGATGCAAGGTCTTGCGAGGCACCGATCACGGCAACCGAACGCGGCGTGAAGAACAAATCGAACGTAGACATGACAATTTCCTGCAACAGAGGAGAATGGCCGGCGCCCGCCTCAGCGGTGCGCGGCAAGCACCTGCTTGGCGATGTTCAGCTGGTGGATCTGGCTGGTGCCCTCGTACAGGCGGAACAGCCGTACATCGCGATACCAGCGCTCGATCTCACTGTGGTTAGCCACATAACCTGCGCCCCCGAACATCTGCACACAGCGGTCGGCGACCCGCCCACACATCTCGGTGGCGAAGTACTTGCACATCGAGGCTTCAAGCACCACGTCTTCGCCCCGATCACGCTTGCGGGCGGTTTCCAGAATCATGCTGCGGGCGGCAAAGATCTCGGTGCGGCAGTCGGCGATCAAGGCCTGGACCAACTGGAAATTCGCCACCGGCTGGCCAAACTGGGCGCGCGCGGTGGTGTGCGCGACCGCCATCTCCAGCATCCGCATGGCCGGCCCCGTGGACAGGGCGGCCAGGTGGATACGTTGTTTGTTGAGGGTTTTCATCACGGTCCTGAAGCCGTTGCCTTCGACACCGCCAATCAGGTTGGCCGCCGGCACCCGGCATTCATTGAAATGGACTTCGCCGACCGGGGAGCCGGCCTGGCCCATCTTGCGATACGGCGCACCGGTGCTGAGCCCGGGCATGCCGCGCTCGACAATGAACGCCGACACCCCCTTGGCACCCTTGCTGCCTGGCTCGGTACGGGCGGTCACGGTGAACACGTCGGCTAGGGGAGCGTTGGTGATGTAGCACTTGCTGCCATTGAGGATGTAGCTGTCGCCCTCGCGCCGGGCAGTGGTTTGCACGTTGGTGGCTTCGGAACCGGCTTCAGGCTCGGTGACCGCCAGGCAACCGGTCCATTCACCGCTGGCCAGGCGCGGCAGGTACTGCTGCTTTTGCGCCTCGGTACCGTCGACCACGATGCCTTCGGCACCGATCCCGGTGTTGGTGCCGACTCGCGCCCGCACCGCCACCGCCGCCTGGGACAGCTCCAGCGCCCCCAACACCAGCTCTTCGGTGCTCAGGCCTGCGCCGCCGTAATCCTGCGGGATGCTCCAGCCGAAATAGCCTTTCTCGCGCAGCGTCTGCACCAGGTCGGCCGGCACCTCGTCCAGGCGCTCGATCTCGGCTTCCCGGGCAAATACCTCATTACGTACAAATGTGCGCACGTCGCTCAAGAAAGCGTCGAACGCCTGCTGATTGCGTACCATTGTTGCCTCCCGCGTTTTTATAGTTGTTGGGCAACATATGGCATTCAAATCAGCCGACTCACAATAATTGTTCCGCTATGCCGAACAGCGTTTGAATAGTCGGAACAAGCGTCGCACTATTTGCCCATGAGCGGTTGAATCCGAGAACGGGCCACAGACATGAACGATAAACACACACCGGTATCGAAGGGCGACTGGCACACCCCGGCCAAGCACTACCTGGCCGACGAATTCGCCGATGACCGACAGTTTGCCTCCACCCTGGCCCGTGGCCTTGAAATCCTGCACTGCTTCACCGCACGCGATACCCAACTGGGCAACGCCGAGCTGGTCGCCCGCACCGGCATGCCCAAGGCGACCATCTCGCGCTTCACCTACACCCTGGTGCGCCTGGGCTACCTGCGCATCAACCGCATGAACAACAAATACCAACTGGGCTCGGCGGTCCTCGCCCTGGGCTACCCGTTGCTGGCCAGCCTCAACATCCGCCAGATCGCCAGGCCCTTCATGAAGGAACTGGCCGACTACATTCGCGGGTCGGTGTCGCTGGGCATGCGCGACCGCCTCAGCGTGGTGTACCTGGAAAGCAGCCGCAGCGCCGCGCCCATGAGCCATCCGCCGGACGTCGGCCTGAGCTACCCCATCGTGCGCACAGCCATGGGCCGGGCGATCATCGCCGCCGCCGGGCGTGAGGAACGCACGGCATTACTCAATGAAATCAAAGTCAGGACCCCTGAGGACTGGAGCGCCTTCCACGTCCGGATCGAAGAAAGCATCCAGGAGTTTCAAACGCGGGGGTTTTGCGTGTCATACGGCGACCTGCGCAAAGAAATCCACGCCGTGGCCGTACCCATGCGGGCCATGGGTGATGGCGAGATCCTGGTGTTCAACTGCGGTATTCCCTCATTCATGCTCAGCGAGGGGCAATTGATCAAAGACGTGGGGCCACGGCTGGTGTCGATGGTGCGCAGCATCGAAGGGATGATGGGGATCTACTAGTTGGCTCTAATGTAGGAGCGGGCTTGCCCCGCGAATCAATCTCACAGCCAGACCGCAATCGCGGGGCAAGCCCGCTCCTACCGAATATCGCAGGCTGTCGCCAGCGGCTACAGGGCCTGTGGGAGCGGGCTTGCCCCGCGAGACAATCTGGCAGACAGACCGCAATCGCAGGGCAAGCCCGCGCCTACCGAATATCGCAGGCTGTCGCCAGCGGCTACAGGGCCTGTGGGAGCGGGCTTGCCCCGCGAGACAATCTGGCAGACAGACCGCTATCGCAGGGCAAGCCCGCGCCTGCCTGTCAGCGCGCCCAGAGCCTGGCCAGGTTGCCGCTCTGGAGTGCGTTCAATACCTCATCAGTATGCGCACCCCGGGTGGGAATCGGCCCTGGGGTAACCACCTGCCCGTCAAAGCGCGGGGCCGGGTGCGCCTGCAGCAGGCCGTCGCGCTCGAAGTAGACGTCGCGCTCGACCATGTGCGGGTGCCGGGCCGCTTCACGGGGGCTGAGCACCGGGGCAAAGCAGGCGTCGGTGCCTTCGAGCAGGTCGCACCAGTGCTGGCGCGGCTGGCTGGCGAACAGTTCGGCAAAGGCTTCGCGCATGACCGGCCACTGCTTGGCATCCCATTGGCGGGCGAAACGCGGGTCATCCTGCAGGCCGAGTTTGTTCAGCAGCAGCGCGTAGAACTGCGGCTCCATCGAGCCCACAGCGACGTAGCGGTCATCGGCGCAGCGGTAGGTGGCGTAGAAATGCGAGCCATCGTGGACGCTCTTGCCACGTTGCTCATCGAGCAGGCCGCGGCTGCCCAGCGACATCATCAGTTGCATCATGTGCGCCGAGCCATCGACGATGGCGGCATCTACCACACTGCCCTGCCCGGTCTGGCGCGCCTTGAGGACCCCGGCCAGCACACCGATGGCCAGGTACAGCGCGCCACCGCCGATATCGCCGATCAGGGTGATGGGCGACGACGGCGCCTCCCCGGCCGTACCGCTGTGGTACAGCGCGCCCGACAAGGCGATGTAGTTATTGTCGTGGCCGGCAGCGTTGGCCAGCGGCCCGTGTTGGCCCCAGCCGGTCATGCGCCCGTATACCAGCGCCGGGTTGCGCGCCTGGCACTGCTCCGGGCCCAGGCCCAGGCGCTCCATCACACCGGGGCGCATGCCCTCGAT